>NZ_CALAGI010000127.1 GCF_937891315.1 uncultured Amaricoccus sp.
CGGGAACTGCCAGTAGTCCGGCATCAGCCACGGATGCGGGTAGGAGCTGAGCCCCTGGCCGCCGGTCTCGGAGCGGAAATTGTCGAGCGTCTCTTCGGAAAGCCGCCCCTCCATGAAGGAGCGGGCATAGATACCGGGGATCGCGTGGCCCTGGAAGAACACCAGATCTCCGCCATGCGTGTCGGTGCGTGTCCGCCAGAAATGGTTCAACCCTATATCATAGAGCACCGCCGAGGAGGCGAAGGAGGCGATATGGCCGCCGTATTCGCTCGACACCTTGTTGCGGCGGACCACGGTCGCCATGGCGTTCCAGCGGTTGATGGTACGGATTCGCCATTCGAGTTCCAGGTCGCCCGGAAAGGGCGGCTGCTGGTCTGGCGGAATGGTGTTGACGTAGCCGGTGGTCGAGCCGAACGGCAGGTTGGCGCCGCGTGATCGCGCGGCGGCGACCGCCTGATCGAGCAGGAAATGCGCGCGCTCGGTGCCGTCGCGGTCGATGACGTCTTCGACGGATTCCAGCCACTCCCTGGTTTCAACTGGATCGAGGTCCTGCTTGATCGTCATTCCTGAGGTTCCTTCACTGGGCCGGCGCACGCGGCTCGCTGTGATTTGTTCGGCGTGAAACAGAAAACGGTCCGTGTGTCGGCAACGGCCGGTCGGTTCGGGGCCTTCGCCGCCCGTGACAGGGGGCGCCGCGTCGCGCCGGCTTTCGCGCGGTTACTCGGCGCTCCTTTCACTTGGTTCACCAAAGGGTGCATGGCCGCTCGCCGGTCAGAGTTCGAACCACCCCCTACGAAAGTTTGGGGTAGAACTTGTGATCTAACGAGTTTGGCCCGGACGATCCATCCCCTTTCCGGCTGCGAAGACGAGGCGGGGGCGCCGCGGGGGGCCGTGATCGTGGTGGACAGGGCCGGAGGCGTTCGGCTAGGGATCCGGAGGGCGCCTCTCGCAAGGCTACCGGAAAGAAAAGATGACCGAGCGCGTCCTGCTCTGCTACGGCGACAGCAACACCCACGGCACAGTGCCGATGGAGACTCTTGAGGACACGGGCCGCTTCACCCCCGCCGAGCGCTGGCCCGGCGTGCTCGCCCTCACGATCGGTCCGGGCTGGCGCGTCGTGGAGGAGGGGTTGCCCGGGCGCACCACCGTTCACTCCGATCCGATCGCTGGCGCGCACAAGAACGGTCTCGCCGTGCTGCCCGCGGTGCTGGAGAGCCACCGTCCGATCGACCTCGTCGTGCTGATGCTCGGCACCAACGACCTGAAATGGCGCTTCCAGGTGCCGCCGGTCGAGGTTGGCGAATCCGTTTCGGCACTGATCCGGGCGATCCACCATAGCGCGAGCGGCCCCGGCGCGGCGGCGCCGGCCGTCCTGCTCGTCTCGCCGCCGGCCGTGCTCGAAGCCGGCTGCCTCGCCGAAGTCTTCGCCGGCGCCGCGGTGAAGTCGCACGCCCTGCCGGCGATCTACGCGGGCATCGCCCGGCGCCACGCCGTCGGCTTTCTCGACGCCGCCGCCGCGATCGTCTCGAGCCCGCGCGACGGCGTGCATTTCGAAGGCGCCGAACATGCCAGGCTTGGCCGCGCGGTCGCCGCGGCGGTCCGGGAGATGATGCCGTGACGGGGGGCCCGCGCGCGCTGTCTCATCATGGAGCGGATACGGCGGGCCGCGGGAACAAGCTCGTCGTTCTCGGTGTCTTCGTCGCCGACACGAGCTATCACGCCGACCGGATGCCCCGGATCGGCGAGACGCTGCTCGGCCGGGGCTTCAAGCTCGGGCCGGGTGGCAAGGGTTCGAACCAGGCGGTCGCGGCCGCGCGCCTCGGGACCGGCGTCTCCATGGTCACCCGGCTCGGGGTCGACGCCTTCGGCGACACGGCGCTCGCCACGTGGGCCGAGGCCGGGGTCGCGCCCCTCGTGACCCGCGACCCCGACAGCTACACCGGCGCGGCCTTCATCTTCGTCGAGGCGGCGACCGGCGACAATGCGATCATCATCGCGCCGGGCGCGGCGGCGTCGCTGTCGGCCGCCGATCTCGATGCCCGGGCCGAGGCGATCGCCGCGGCCTCGGTCTTCATCACCCAGCTCGAACAGCCGCTCGAGGCCGCGGTGCGCGGGCTCGAAATCGCACGCGGGGCAGGGGTGACGACGATCCTGAACCCGGCACCGGGCCGGCCGCTGCCCGACGCGGTGCTGTCGCTGTGCGATTATGTCACCCCGAACGAGACCGAGACCGAGGATCTGACCGGCGTCGCCGTGACCGGTGTCGAGGCCGCGCGCGAAGCCGCCGACCGGCTGATCGCCCGGGGCGCCGGGGCCGCCGTCATCACGCTCGGCGCGCGTGGCGCGCTTTATCACGCGCCGGGCCGCTCGGTGCTCGTGCCCGTGATCAGCGCCGGTCCCGTGGTCGAGACGACGGGCGCCGGCGACGCGTTCAACGGCGGCTTCGCCACCGCGCTTTCGCGGGGCGTCGATCCAGTGGAGGCGGTACGCTTCGGCTGCGCCGTCGCGGGCATTTCCGTCACCCGTCCCGGCACAGCGCCCTCCATGCCGTCGCTCGACGAGGTCGAGGCGCTGCTGGCGCGCGTCTAGGCGCGTCAGTCGCTCACGAGGTCGCGCCGGGCATCGAGGAACCATAGCGGCGTGGCGGGGTCGGGATCGGTCGGCCAGCGGACGATGCGCCAGCCGGTCGGCGCGGCCCGATCGGTCTCGCCGGGACCGCCGAAGAGGCAGTCGAGCGGTCCGGTCCCAAACGTCGGATCGTCGCCCACGCGCGAAGGCGCGGCGCCGTCAAGTTCGAACGGTCTCATGTTCCACTCCCAAACAATCCCTCGCAACAATCGTCCTGAAACTAGTCCTGGCTGTGCGAGTCGGATTGTTGAGTTATGGTTGATTCGATACTGGAGCGAAGTTCGATTCGGCTTGTCGATTTCCGTGATACTCGACCGGGGCGGACGCGTCCGGTCGGACAGGGCCTAGGCGGGGACATGCGCCCGGACGAAACCTGGATCCTCGACCTCGATGACCTGACGCTGTCGCGCGGCGCGGCGACGGCGCGTCTGACCGCCAAGGCGGCCGCCGTGCTCGCCTGCCTGCTGCGGCGCCGGGGCGCCGTGGTCACCCACGCGACGCTTCTCGAGGAAGTCTGGCCCGGCGTTCACGTCACGCCCGATCTCGTGCGGGAATATGTCTTCGACCTCCGCGCCGTGCTGGGCGACGACGCCCGGGCGCCGCGCGTGATCGAGACCGTGCGCGGCCGGGGCTACCGGCTGATCGACGGGGTGTGTTTCGCCGCGACGGAACCGGCGGGCCGGGTGGAGCCGGTGCGGGTCGCCGTGCTCGATCTTGGCGATCCGACCCTGGACGCGCGCTGGCGGCGCCTCGCCGCCGGTCTCGCAGACGATATCGCCGCCGACCTCAGCCGCTATCCCGACATCGCGGTGATCGCCCGCGTCGCCCAGCCACCCGGCGCGGCGGAGGGTGATCCGCGAGAGATCGCGCGCCGGCTCGCGGCGCGATATCTGGTGCGCGGCCGGCTCGATCTGGTCGGGGACAGGTTGCGGATCCTCGTGCAACTCGTCGAGGGCGGCAATGCGCGGATCCGCTGGTCCGAGCGCTACGACCGGCCGCTCGACTCGCTGCCGGCCATGGTCGAGGAGATCGCGGCCAGCGTCGCGGGCTCGCTCGGCGGCATGCATGGCGCGATCCTGCGGCTGGAGCGCGACCTCGTCCGCCGCCGCCCGGCGAGCAGCCTGGAGGCTTACGAGCACTACCTCCTGGCGAGCGATGGCCTGATCCGCTACGACCGCGACAGCACCTTCGCCGCCGCCTGGCACGCCGAGCGCGCGGTGACGCTCGATCCCGATTTCGCGCGTGGCTGGCTGGTGCGCGCCTGGCTCGCCAATCGCCTCTACTCCAACGGCTGGCGGCATGACCGGGCCTCGATCCGGGCGATCGAGGAAGTCTGCTTTCCCCGCGCCTATGAGTGCGACTCGCGCGATTCGATGGCGCTCGCCTATCTCGCCGTGCATCGGGCGAAGCAGGGCGCGCCGCGCGAGGCGCACCGCCTGCTGGAGCGCGCGGTCGATCTGGCCGAGGGGCAATGCGACGCGTTGATGATGTTGTCGCTCGGGCTTGCGACCATCGCGGGGCGTTTCGCCGCGGCGCTCGACTGCGTGGACCGGGCCTATGAGTTCAATCCCGGTCCGCCAAGCTGGTACGGCTTCATGGAGGGTCGGGCGGCCTTCTTCGCGGGGGACCATGCGCGGGCGCTCAGCGCGACCGACTGGGCGGCGGACTTCCTCCCGACGCATGTGTTCCGGCTGCTCGCGGCCGCCGAACTCGGCGCGTCGGCCGAGGCGACCGCGGCGTGGGAGGCGTTGCGGTCGCGGTTTCCGGGCTTCGACTTCGAGGAATACGCCGTCGATCTGCCGATCTGCCATCCGGCGGCGCTGGCGGTCTATCGGTCGGCGGCGCGCAAGGCCGCGTCTATCGCCTATCCCCCCGGGTCGCCGTCCCCGCGGCGCGGGAAGGCGATGAAGAACGCCCAGACGCAATAGGCGAAAAGGCCGAAGGCGAGGATGGCCCAGAGATGCCCGCCGAGCACGGTGATCTCCAGCACACCCCAGGCCAGCAGGAAGCCGGTGACCAGCAGCCGGATCCAGAGCGGCCGGAAAGCCGGATGGTCGGTGTCGATGAACCGCATCGCCCCTCCGGCGTCACGCCGCGGGTGTGGCCCCGCGGCGTCGTTTCAGGACCGGGACCGGACGCCGTTCAGGAGGTCGGCGCGGGTTCGGACGGCGCCGTCTCGGCCGGCGTGCCCGCCAGCGCCTCGCGCAGCTTCTCTTCGCGGGTGTGATCGAGCGAGGTCTGCAGGATGGTGCCGCCGACGCCGCGCACCGCGTCGAGCACCTTGTCGCCGGTCACCTTGCGCACCAGCACGAAGAGCACGGCCTGGCCCGGCTGAAGATTCTCGGCGGCCAGTCCCTTCATGAACTTGTCGTTGACGCCGATGTCGGTCAGCGCGCCGGCGAGCGCGCCGCTGCCCGCGCCGACGGCCACGCCGAGCAGCGGGTTCATGAACAGGATGCCGACGAGAAGGCCCCAGAAGCTGCCGCCCGCCGCGCCCGCCGCCGTGGTGTTCATCAGCTGGTTCAGCTTGACGTGGCCCGCCTCGGTCTTGGTCGCGATCACCGCGTCGCCGATTTCGATGATATAGTCCTTCTGCAGCGAGAGGACTTTCTCCCTCACTTCCTCGGCCTTGGCCTCGGACGGAAAGATCACTGCGATCAGATCAGCCATAGGATGGTGCTCCATGTCGGGCGGAAGCGCGCGCGGCGGGGGCGCCGCGCCGCGAAATGTTTCAGAGTGACCTGCAGGCCCCGGTCTGGGTGCCGGCCGCGGCGCCGGCGCCGGCGCCGACCGCTGTCATCGCCTGCTTGCCCCCGCCCTTGCCGAACTGATTGCCGAGCAGCCCGCCGACCGCCGCGCCGCCGAGCACGCCGCCCGCGCAGGCGAGTTCATTGTTGGTTTGCGGATTGTTGGTGCAGCCCGCCGGGATCATGGCGGCCAGACCCAGGGCCGCGACCATAAGTATCTTTGCGTTCACAGTGTGGTTCCTCAGCTTCGCGCCCCTCGATCGCGCAAGGCAATCCTTAGATCAACTCCCCGGGTCGCGAAACAGGAATCCCCGGGAGCCGCGCCCCCGGGGACATGTCGCGAGCTGCGCCGGCTCAGTTCAGGGCGCCGTCGTGGTCAAGGTCGGCGGCCGCGAAATCCGCCGCGACCTGCGCCTTGAATTCCTGGAGGCTGATTCCGCCGTCGCCGTTGGTGTTCACCGCCGCGAACTGCTCAGGCGTGATCAGCGCGCCGAACTCGACCACGGTCACATAGCCGTCGCCGTTCTTGTCGAGCACCTTGAAGGCCTCGGCGGCGAAGGCGGTCATTTCCTCGTTGCTGACCGCGCCGTTCTGGTCCGTGTCCAGCGCGGCGAGATGCGTGGTGGTGATGTCACCCGGCGCCGCCGTCTGAGCCGAAACGGCCCCGGCGAGCATGAGGAGCGCGCCCGCGCCCGTCACTAGAAGTGCTTTCATTTGCTCCCCCTCAACCGCAGGCCAGCTTCTGACCGGCATAGGTGCCGAGGCCGGCGCCCGCCGCCGTCGTGAGTGTGTTGCCGATACCGCCACCGAGCAGGCTGCCGGCGAGGCCGCCGATCACCGCGCCGGTCATGGTGCCGGCCACGCAGCCCACCTCGTGCTTCTGCTCGGTTGTCTCGCCGGCGCAGGCGCTGAGTATCAGAGCCCCCCCGGCGAGCAAGATTAGGGTTTTTCTCACGCGTTTTTTCCTCTGTTGCTCGATGCGACCCACCATCGCGTCGATCCCCCGGACTGCTCCCGCCAATTCCTACCCACGGTAGCGTCCGTGGGAAAAGACACTAGATCATGATGGTCGACCTTGCCAAGGAACTTGTGTCGGCGACGGTGGCCGGCCGGCCGTGCGCGACCACCGCGGCGGCGGCCGACTCGGTCGCGCCGCGGCCGTGCGCGATGCCGAGCGCGGCGAGGCCGACCTCGATCGTGGCCAACGTGCCGAGCAGGACCGGTGGATTGAGATGCCCCATATGGGCGACCCGGAACGCGCTGGCCGGATCCTCGCCGGGCACATCGAGCCCCATGCCGAGGGTGAGGCCGGCCTCTTCCTGGCACCAGCGGCGCAGGCGCGCGCCGTCGCCCGGTCCGGTGCGGATCGTGGTCACCGCGGCGCTGCGCGCCGACGGCGCGGCGATATTGAGTTCGAGCGCGCCACGCGCCCCCCAGGTCCCGGCGGCCGCCGCCACCGCCCGCGCGAAGGTCTCGTGTCGCGCCCAGGTGTTTTCCAGCCCTTCCTCGGTCAGGATCATGTCGAGCGCGACGCGCAACCCATAGAGATGATGGGTCGGCGCCGTGCCGCAGAAGAGCTGGTAGTGGGCCGCCGGATTGATCCGAGGGCCCCAGTCCCAGTAGGGGCTGGCGCAGGCGACGCGGGCCGCCAGCGCCTTGGCGTTCTGGAAGGTGAAGGCCATGCCCGGCGGCGTCATCAGGCCCTTCTGGCAGGCGGCGACCATCACGTCGACGCCCCAGGCATCCATCTCGAATCGGTCGCAGGCGAGGCTCGCCACGCAGTCGATGGCGAGAAGTGCCGGGTGGCCGGCGGCGTCGATCGCGGCGCGGAGGGCGAGCACGTCGTTGCGCGCCGAGGAGGCGGTGTCGGTCTGGGTGGCGAGCACGGCGCGGATCTCGTGGCCATGGTCGGCGCGCAGCCGAGCCTCGATCCGGTCGGGATCGGCCGGCGCGCGAAAGCCGAAATCCATCACCTCGACATCGATGCCCATCCGGCGCGCGGTGTCGGCCCAGCCGAAGCCGAACCGCCCGGTGGCGATGACCAGCGCCTTGTGACCGGGGGAGAGCATGTTGGCGAGCGCCGCCTCCCAGCCCGCGTGACCGTTGCCGATATAGATCGCGACCGAGCCTTCGGTACGTGCCACCCGGCGCAGATCGTCGAGGACGGTCCGCGTCATGTCGATCAGCTCGCCCTCGTAGATATTGGGCGCTGCGCGATGCATGGCGCCGAGCACCCGGTCGGGGATCATCGAGGGGCCGGGTATGGCGCGCACGTCGCGCCCGAAAGCGAGGGACATCCAGAACTCCTTCTCCGTCCCGGGAGCCTAGCGCCGGGCGCCTTCGTGCGAAACGGCGATTTCCGCTTTGTCGTCCGCGAGCCTGCGTGATACGCCCGACGCCTGTTGGCGCCACCCCGGATCGCATCGCTCATGGCCAGCCCGAAGCCCTCCTCCGACTCCCAGTTTGGTGCCTACTACCGGCTCTGGCGCGACTGGCTGGCGTCGAACTGGAAGCTGATGACCTTCACCTTCGTGATGATGATCTTCGTCGCTTTCGGGTCGGCCGGCTATTCCAAGCTGATCCAGGAGGTGATGCACGCCTTCGAGACCGGCGACTATTCGGTGATGTGGTGGGGGCCGCTCGGCGTCGTCGCGCTGACCACCATCAAGGGCGGCGCGGACTTCTTCCGCGAGATCAGCAGCAACCAGTTCGTCACGCGGATGGAGGCGGATCTGCAGACCCACATGTTCCGCCAGCTGGTCGGGACCGACCTCGCGCGGCTGCAGACCGAGGCGCCGGCGGGGCTCGCCGCGCGCTTCTCCTCGGATATCGCGATGGTCGGCGGCGCGGTGCGCAGCATCCTTGGCGGGCTCTCGGGCCTGCTCATCATGATCGTCACCTTCGCGGTGATGCTGACCATCGACTGGCCCCTGACCCTGACCATGATCCTGATTTTCGGGCTCGCGGTGCTGCCGGTCAATCTCATCGGCTCGCGCCTGAAGAAGATCAGCCGCCGCACCCAGGCCGAGGTCGCGACCATGACGAGCGAGGTGACCGAGGGCCTGTCGGGCATCCGCATGGCCCGCACCTACCGGCTGGAGGAGCCGCTGGCCGAGAATGCCCAGAACGTCTTCGAGCGGTTGTTCGGGCTGAAGAACAAGCAGAACCGCTGGAGCGCCCGCGTCTCGCCGCTGATGGAGGCGCTGGCCGGGATCGCGGTCGCGATCATGCTCTTCGTCGTCGGCTGGCGGATGAGCGCGGGCACGATCTCGATCGCCGATTTCACCGGCCTCCTGACCGGGCTCGGCGTTGCTTCGGGACCGGCGCGGCGGCTGGGCGGCACCTATGCCCAGACCCAGCAGGGCGCGGCGGCGCTCGATCGGGTCTTCATGCTGTTCGATGTCGAGAACACCATCCTCGACGGGCCGGAGACGCTCGACCGCGCCACCGGCGACATCCGCTTCGAGGCGGTGGGCTTCGCCTATCCGGACGGTCATGTCGCGCTGCGCGACTTCACGCTCGCGGTGCCGCGCGGGACGCGGACCGCCTTCGTCGGACGGTCGGGCGCGGGAAAGTCGACGGTCTTCAACCTGTTGCCGCGGCTCTATGATCCGACGGCCGGGCGCATCCTGCTCGACGGGCACGATCTCCGCGACCTAACGCTCGCCTCGCTGCGCGACCAGATCGCGGTGGTGAGCCAGGATTCGGTGCTCCTGTCGGCGACGGTCGCGGAGAACATCGGCTTCGGCCGCCGCTCGGCCAGCCGCGCCGAGATCGAGGCGGCCGCGCGCGCCGCCGCCGCCGACGGCTTCATCTCGGCGCTGCCGAAGGGCTATGACACGCCGGTCATTCCCTCGGCCGCGCAGTTCTCGGGTGGCGAGCGGCAGAGGCTGTCGATCGCGCGGGCGATCCTGCGCGACGCGCCGATCCTGCTGCTCGACGAGCCGACCTCGGCGCTCGACGCCGAGAGCGAGGCCGCGATCCGCGCGGCGCTCGCCCGGCTGGCAGTGGGGCGCACGACGCTCATCATCGCGCATCGGCTCGCCACCATCCTCGACGCCGACCGGATCGTGGTGATGGACCACGGGCGGATCGTCGAGCAGGGGACGCATGCCGAGCTGCTCACGCTCGAAGGGCTCTACGCCGATCTTTACGCGCTGCAGTTCGCGGGTGCTTGAAACCGGCCGGCGGCGGGGTTTCATGTGAGGGACGGGGGAGGCTGCGGCATGACGGCTGGATTTCAGGCGACCGATCGGACGGTGCTGCGCATCGGCGGCGGCGATGCGCGGGAGTTCCTGCAGAATCTCGTGACCAACGACGTCCGCGGACTTGATCGCGGGCCGGTCTATGCCGCGCTGCTGTCGCCGCAGGGCAAGTACCTCTTCGACTTCTTCCTCGTGCCCGACGGGAGCGACATTCTGCTCGACATCCAGACCGCCCGCGCCGGTGCGCTGGCGCAGCGGCTGGCGCTCTACCGGCTGCGGGCCGCGGTCAGCATCGAGCCGACCGAGCTCGCGGTGCTGCTCGGTACCGGCGCGCCGCCGGCGACGCGGCTCGCCTTCGCCGATCCGAGAGCGGAGGCGCTGGGCTGGCGGGCCTATGTCGAGGATCCGGCCGCGCTCCTCGCCGGAATGGCGCCGCTCGACCCTGCGGAGATCACGGTGCTCCGCGTCGCGAACGGCGTGCCGGAAACCGGGGTCGAGCTCAAGCCGGACGACAGCTACATCCTCGAGATGGGGTTCGAGCGGTTGCGCGGCGTCGATTTCCGCAAGGGCTGCTACGTCGGCCAGGAAGTCACCGCGCGGATGAAGCACAAGACCGAGCTGCGCAAGGGTCTCGTCCGGGTCGAGATCGACGGCCCGGCGCCCGAGGCCGGCACCGAGATCCTCGCCGGGGGCAAGCCGGCCGGAACGCTTCACACGACCAGCGGCGGCCGGGGCCTCGCCTATCTGCGCTTCGACCGCGCCGCCGGCGAGCTTACCGCCGGATCGGCGAAGATCAGGCTGATCGCAGCGTCTGGGTAAGCGGGTCGAACACCGAGGCGTTGGCGGCGATCACGCCCCGGCTCTCCAGGATATCGGCGCCCTCGTCGCAGGGCCCGACGAAGCCGCCCGCTTCGCGCACCATCAGGATGCCGGCGGCCATGTCCCAGGGTTTCAAGTCGCGTTCCCAGAAGCCGTCAAGACGTCCCGCCGCGACATAGGCGAGATCGAGCGCCGCCGCGCCCATGCGCCGGATGCCGGCGGTGCGCGGCGCCAGCTGGGCGATCTCGCGCAAGGTCCGGGGCAATTCGCGGCTGCCGCCGAAGGGTATGCCGGTGCCGAAGATCATCTCGATCATGTCGCGCCGGCCCGATACCCGCAGCCGGCGGTCGTTCAGCCAGGCACCGGCGCCCTTTTCCGAGACGAACATCTCGTCCTTGATCGGATCATAGATCACCCCCGCGACGATCTCGCGCTTGTGCTCGAGCGCGATCGACACCGCCCAGTGGGGCATGCCGTGCAGGAAGTTGGTGGTGCCGTCGAGCGGATCGACGATCCAGCGCCGCGTCGGGTCGGTGCCCTTCACCTCGGCGCTCTCCTCGCCGAGCCAACCGTAGTTCGGCCGCGCCTCGGTCAATTCCTCGCGGATCAGCTGCTCGGCCTTGGTGTCGGCGCGGCTGACGAAATCACCCGGTCCCTTGGACGAGACCTGCAGGTTCTCGACCTCGCCGAAGTCGCGGAGCAGGCTGCGCGCGGCCTTGCGCGCGGCCTTGATCATGACGTTCACATTGGCCGAGGCTTGGGTCATCGCGGTTCTCTGGAGGCCGTCTCTGGGCCGGGACGGCGCCTTATGCGGGCTTTTGCCCGGCGCGGCAAGCCCGGGGCGGAAAGGCCCCGCCTACCGGTCGCGAGTGGTGAGCATATGGAAATCGTTGAGCCCGGCGAACTCGCCGCGGTCGAGCACCCCGTCGCCGTCCAGATCGTACTTCTCGAAATCCACGCGCCGCAGATTGAAGAGCGAACGACGCGCTTCGTCGAAATCGACATAGCCGTCGTCGTCGCCATCGGGAAACGGCACCGCCTCCGCCGCGCCGGAGGTCGCGGCCAGCAGCGCGACGCCGAACAGGAGGCGCGCCGGGATCAGGCGCCTGCTCCATTGGCGCGGGGGGCGGGGGTGTCGAAGGCCGCGCCGAGGGTGATCCGCGCCTTGATCGGCAGATGGTCCGATGCGCGCCTCGCGAGCGGCGTGTCATGCGCCTCGACCGGGCCGAGGATGGTGTTCGGCCGCGCGAAAATCCGGTCGAGCGCCAGCATCGGGAAATAGGCGGGAAAGCTCGGTACGCCGACACCGGGCGGGCCGAACCGCGGCGCGAAGGCGCTGAGCGCCGAGCGCCGCCGACGCCGCCATTCGTTCATGTCGCCCATGACCACCACCGGGCGGTCGTCCGCCTCGACCGCGTGGTCGATCAGGGATTCGATCTGCAGCAGGCGCGAATGCCGCAAGAGGCCGAGATGCATGCCGACGACCCGCACGCCTCCGGCGTCGAAGTCGATATCGGCGAGCAGCGCGCCGCGTGGCTCGAGCCCGGGCAGGGAAACCTGTCGCACCTTGCGGACCACGCCCTCGCGCACCAGCACGAGATTGCCGTGCCAGCCGTGACCGAGATGGCCGTTCGCCACCGGCACCGGGACAAGGCCCGTCCTTTCGCGCAGCGCGGCGAGATCGAGCAGGCCGGCGCGGTCGCCGAACCGCCGGTCCGCCTCCTGCAGCGCCATCACGTCCGGGCCGATCTCGGCGATGACGTCGGCTACCCGGCCGGGGTCGAACCGCCGGTCGGTGCCGACGCATTTGTGGATATTGTAGGAGGCGAAAAGCACGCCGTCCGTCGTCCTGTCCCGCATCGCCCGCTCCAGGCCACCCGCGCCGAAAGGTAGGGGCATCGCCCGCGGCGCGAAACCCCCATGTTCAGGCCGTCAGGCACCGATTCCGGTCAACACCTCGGTATGGGTGACGAGACCGGTCGCCTTGGTCCAGCGGTGAAGCTGGAAGGCCGGGGCCTGGGGCGTCGGCCGCGGCCGCGCGTCGGGCGCGCAGAGCGGCACCTGCCAGGCGACGGCGGGACAGACCCCGGCGGTGATCCCGTTCCACGTCGTCTCGACCGCGCGATGCACATGGCCGCAGGAGATGCGCAGGATCGCGGGGTGGCGCGCGACGATCGCCGCCAGACGCTCGGGATGGGCGAGGCCCCAGATGTCCATGAAATCGATGCCGGTCCTGAACGGCGGGTGATGCATGAAGATCAGCGTCGGCCGGTCCGGCGCCTCGTCGAGCCGGCGGCGGAGCCAGGCGAGCCGACCCTCGTCGAGCACGCCGCCCGCCTCGCCCTCGAGGTCGAGCGTGTCGAGGCCGATCACACGCAGCGGCAGGTCGTCGATGGCGAGATGCGCCCAGCTCGGATCGGAACCGATCCGAACCTGCGAGCCGGCGAGCGCGGTCCGGAACGCGTCGCGGCGGTCGTGATTGCCGGGAATCGCCGCGCAGGGCAGGCGGCAGCCGGCGAGGAGTTCGAGGAAATGCGCGTATTCCTCGGCGAGACCGAGTTCCACCAGATCGCCGGTGAAGAGCACGAGGTCGGGTCGGGGGAAGAGGGCATCGATCCGCGCGAGCACGGCGCGCAGGGCGACCGCGGGGTCATAGCCACCATAGAGCCGGGCGCCCGGGATCGAGACATGCGGATCGGTGACCTGGGCGACGATCATCGGACTGTCCTCGCTCGCACCCCGGAATGGCGCGCGCGGCGTCGAAGCCGCGCGCGAGGGCGATCAGCCCAGAAAGACCGATCGCAGCGGCGGGAAGCCGTTGAAGCCGACCGAGGAGTAGCTCGTGGTGTAGGCGCCGGTGCAGAGGATGCGGATCTTGTCGCCATCGGCGAGGTCGAGCGGCAGTTGCACCGGGCGCTTCTCGTAGAGCACGTCGGCGGAATCGCAGGACGGACCGGCGAGCACGCAGGGACCGGTCGGCGCGTCCTCGCCGTGCCGGGTCTCGAACTGGTAGCGGATCGCCTCGTCCATCGTCTCGGCGAGGCCGGAGAACTTGCCGATGTCGAGATAGACCCAGCGCTGCAGGTCCTCCTGATCCTTCCTTGCGACCAGAACCACCTCGGCGACGATGACGCCCGCCTCGGCGACGAGGCCGCGGCCGGGTTCGGCCATCACGGTGACCGCCTCGCCGAAACGGCCGCGCACCATGCGCATCACCTCGGCGGCGTAGTCGCTCGTTTCCGGCAGGGCCAGGCCGTAGAAGGCCGGGAAGCCGCCACCGATGTTCAGCAGGCGCAATTCGTGGCCGCTGTCGCGCGCTTCGGTCCAGAGCGCCAGCGCGCCGTCGAGCGCGGAGGCCCACATCCGGGGCTCGCGCATCTGGCTGCCCGGATGGAACGAGATGCCGGCGACGTCGAGGCCGAGGAAGCGGCCGAGATCCATCAACCGCAGCGCCTCGCGGTGCGAGCAGCCGAACTTGCGGGTCAGGGGCCAGTCGGCGTCGCTCGATTCGACCAGCATGCGCACGATGACGCGCGCGCCGGGAGCGTGCTCGGCGATCTTGCGCATCTCGGCCTCGGCATCGACCGCGAACTGCTCGACACCGACGGCGAAGGCGTAGGCGATGTCGCTGGCGCGCTTGATCGTGTTGCCGAACGCGATGCGCGCGGCCGGGATGCCGAGATCGAGGCAGAGGTCGATTTCGCCACGCGAGGCGCAGTCGAACCGCGCACCCTTCGCGGCCAGCGCCGCCACGACTTCCGGTGCCGGGTTCGCCTTCACGGCATAGTGGATCACGGCGTCGCCAAGGCCTTCGGTCAGCGCGTCATACTTTCCGCGCAGCATGTCGAGGTCAAAGACGACCGTCGGCGCCTCGAAGTCATGCGCGCGGATATAGGCGTCCTGCCGGGCACTGACGGCGCTCGTCGCGGGGTTCTGATCGACAAGATCTACTGGTACGCCCCGAAGGGCGGCGGCGTTCAACATGGTCATCTCCATCAGACCCGGGGGAGTTAACCCCGTCGTTTCCAAAAGAGACGTTACCGTCGCTACTTGAGTTCGCGTTACAAACCGCGCCCGAGCAGAGGTGCGTGCGTTGGCGTCAGGGGCGGCATATGAGGGCGATCGCCGACGATATCAAGAAAAATATCCGGCGCGCGGCGATTATTTCGGGGCGTATCGCGGGACTGTGACCGCGAGGCGACGAATTGGTTAATGCTTCGTTAAATCAAAGGGCTGCGAGGCGTTTTGCGAGAGCCTCCCGGCGATGGTTTCAAGCGCGACCGCGGGCCTTCGCATGACAAAAGGCCCCGCGCTGGCGGAGCCTTGGAATCAGTCCCGTGAGAGGCTTCGGGCAGTCCGTCGGCCGCGGTCAGGCGGCGGTCGCGGCCAGCGCCTTGGCGATGTCGCGCTTCAGGCGCAGCGCCTTCGGCGACAGGTCGCCGTCGGCGGCGGCCGCGAGGAAGGCGTCGAGCCCGCCGCGATGGTCCACGGTCCGCAGCGCCGAGGCCGAGATGCGGAAACGATGGGTCTGGCCGAGCGCCTCGCTGGTCAGCGACACCTCGTTCAGGTTCGGCATGAAGCGCCGCTTGGTCTTGTTGTTGGCGTGGCTGACATTGTTGCCAACCATCACGCCCTTGCCGGTCAGTTCGCAGCGGCGAGACATGATTTCAGTCCTTTTCGGCGTCGGTCGAGGCGGCCCCGGGGGCCGTTCCGGAATGTTGAGCGCGTCCCATACGCAGCCCGCCCCGGCGCGTCAAGGGCGAACGCCCTCCGCGAGCCCCGTGCGTTTACGTGCTTTCGGTTCACGCGGCGGCGCGCAGGCGCTGGCCGTCCGCGTCGAAATGGAACTGGCGGCTGGCGTCCGGTGTCAGGTGGACGATCTCGTCGACGCCATAGCGGTGCTCGCCGAATATCCGCGCGGTCAGCAGGCCGTGCGGCTCGGTCCGGACGTAGATGTTGGTCTCGCTGCCCAGATGCTCGACATGGGAGATGGTGCCCGCGATCGCCCCGGTCTCCCGGCTGATCGCGAGATGCTCGGGCCGGATCCCGACGAGCTTTCCCGCCGCGCCGAGGGGTGCCGCTTCGAGGAAATTCATCCGCGGGCTGCCGATGAAGCCCGCCACGAAAACATTGGCCGGGTCGTTGTAGAGTTCCATCGGCCCGCCGACCTGCTCGATCCGGCCGGCGTTCAGCACCACGATGCGGTCGGCCAGTGTCATCGCCTCGACCTGATCATGGGTCACGTAGATCATCGTCGCCGCCAGTTCGCGATGCAGGCGGGCGATCTCGATCCGGGTATTGACCCGCAGCGCGGCGTCGAGGTTCGAAAGCGGCTCGTCGAACAGGAACAGCTTCGGTGTCCGCACGATTGCCCGACCGATCGCGACCCTCTGGCGCTGGCCGCCGGACAGTTCGGCCGGGCGCCGGGCGAGCAGCGGGTCGAGCGAGAGCATCCGGCTCGCGCCCCGCACCCGCTCCTCGATCGTCGCCTTCGGCGTTCCGGCCTGCTTCAGGCCGAGCCCCATGTTGTCCTTCACCGTCAGGTGAGGATAGAGAGCGTAGCTTTGGAAAACCATGGAGATTTCCCGGTTGGCAGGGGCGATCATGTTGACCCGCGCGCCGTCGATCAGCACGTCGCCGGAGGTCGGATCCTCGAGCCCGGCGATGATGCGCAGCAGCGTGGACTTGCCGCAGCCGGACGGGCCGACGAAGACGCAGAACTCGCCGTCCCGGACCTCCAGATCGACGCCGCGGATCACCTCGGCGCCGTTGAAGGACTTGGTGATGGAGGTGAGGGTAAGGTCACCCATGGCCGTGTCCTCTCAAAGCTGGATGGGCCGGCCGGAGCGCACGCTTTCGTGGGCGGCGAGGCAGATCGCGAGCGACGAGACCGCGTCCCGGAGGTGGCGGCCGAGATCGAGATCCTGCGTGATGGCGCGGGCGACGAAGGCCGCCTCGGCATCGCACAGCGCCTGATGGTCGGGTTCGCCCGCCATCGACAGATCCTCGTCCGTCCGGCCGACCCGGTGCAGGCGCAGCGTCGAGGTCCGGGTGTGGGTGTCGATATCGTCGGACCGCGCACTCTCCGGCATGCGGATCGAGACGGCGCCGTTCGGCGAGACCACGTCCTTCACGAAGAAGGCGGTGTCCGACATCATCGGGCCCCAGCCGGCTTCGTACCAGCCGAGCGAGCCGTCGGCGAACAGCACCTGGAAATGGCCGTAATTATACATGCCCTCGGCGATTTCCGGCGAGAGGCGCAAGCCCATGCCGCGCACCTCGACCGCGGCCGCGTCGGTGATCTGGCACATCACGTCGACATAATGGACGCCACAATCGACGATCGGCGAGGTGGTTCGCATCAGCGCCTTGTGGGTCTCCCAGGTCGGACCGGTGGATTGCTGGTTGAGGTTGAGGCGGAAGACGTAAGGTCCGCCGAGCGCACGCGCCTCGGCGATCAGCCGCTGCCACGAGGGGTGGTGGCGCAGGATATAGCCGACAACGACCTTGCGCCCGGTCGCCGCCGCCTTGGCCGCGACGCGCTCGGCGTCCGTGACGGTGGTCGCGAGCGGCTTCTCGACGAAGACATGCGCGCCGGCCTCCATCGCCGCGATGGCATAGCCGGCATGGCTGTCGGAGTAGCTGGCGATCGAGACGAGGTCGGGTTTCAGGCGGGTGAGGGCCTCGGTGAAATCCGCGCTCACCCGATAGCCGCGCAGCGCCTCCGGCAGGTCGGGGGCGGAGCGGTTGACGAGGCCGACGATCTCGAAGGCCGGATCGCGGTGATAGGCGAGGGCGTGCGACCGGCCCATGTTGCCGAGCCCGACGACGAGACAGCGGATCATTTCACGGCTCCCGCGGTGATGCCGCGGATCAGTTGGCGCGAGAAGACGAGATAGAGGATCAGCACCGGAAGGATGGCGAGGCTGAGCGTCGCGAGCACCGCGTTCCAGTTGGTGACGAACTGGCCGATGAACACCTGAGCGCCGAGGGTAACGGTCTTGGTCTCCTCGGCGGGCGCGAGGATCAGCGGGAACCAGAGGTCGTTCCAGATCGGGATCATGGTGAAGACGGCGACGGTCGCCATCGCCGGCCGCACCAGCGGCAGGACCAGGGTGAAGAAGATGCGATATTCGCTCAAGCCGTCGATCCGGCCGGCGTTCTTCAGATCATCCGAAACCCCGCGCATGAATTCCGACAGGATGAAGATCGCGAGCGGCAACCCCTGCGCGGTATAGACCAGAATGAGCGCGGTCAGCGTATTGACCAGGCCGGAGGCGACCATCAGTTGCAGGATCGCCACCGTGCCGAGCCGGATCGGGATCATGATCCCCAGCGCGAGATAGAGGCCCATCAGCAGGTTGCCGCGGAAGCGGTATTCAGCCAGCGCGAAGGCCGCCATCGCTCCGAACAACAGCACGCAGAACAGCGAGACCAGCGTCACGATCAGGCTGTTCTGGAAATAGAGCAGGAAATCGCCCTGTTCGAGCACGGTGCGATAGCCGACCAGATCGAAGCTGCCCGGCCCCGGCGGCGACAGCGGCGACGAGAAGATCGCCTTTCGCGACTTGAACGAATTCACCACGACCACGAACACCGGGAAAAGTGCGATGACCGTGTAGAGAAGGAGAACGCCATGCGCGGCGATCGTCCGGCCGCGGGCGGAGCGGGCATCCTGCATGGCGGACCTCAGAACTGATAGCGGCGGAGCCGCGTCTGGATGCCGAAGAGATAGACCGAGACGCCGGCCAGGATGATGAAGAACATCGCCGTGGCGATCGTCGCCCCCATATGCGGATCGCCGAGCTGCAACTGGAAGCCGAAGAAGGTGCGATAGAGCAGCGTCCCGAGGATGTCGGTGGCGTAGTTCGGCCCGGCGAGCGCGCCCTGGCTGACATAGATGAGATCGAAGGCGTTGAAATTGCCGACGAAGGTCAGGATCGAGATGATGCCGATCGACGGCAGGATCAGCGGCAGCTTGATCTTCCAGAACTGCGCCCAGCCGGTGACGCCGTCCATCTCGGCCGCCTCGATCACCTCGTCCGGGATCGAGAGCAGGGCGGCGTAGATCAGCATCATCGGGATGCCGACGAACTGCCAGACCGAGATCAGCGCGAGCGTGGTCAGCGCCGTCTCCTCCTTGCCGAGGAACGGCATGAACAGCCACCTCAGCCCCACGGCGTCGAACATCGAGGGGGCGATGCCCCAGATCGGCGACAGGATCAGCTTCCAGGCGAAGCCGACGATGACGAAGCTGAGCACGGTCGGAATGAAGATCGCCGTCCGGTAGAACGCGGCGAACCGCAGCCGCGGCGAGGACAACAGCGCGGCGAGGGCGACGCCGATCGGGTTCTGCACAGCCATGTGGATCACGAAGAACCAGGCATTGTTGCCGAGCGCGTTCCAGAAGCTGGCCGACCAGCGCGGATCGGCGAAGAGCGTGCGGAAATTGGCGAGCCCGGCGAATTCGGACACCCGCTCGGTGGTGGTGGTGAAGAGCGACAGATTGAGCGTGGCGAACAGCGGCACGATCATGATCGTCGTATAGACCAGCGCGGCCGGCGCGAGGAACACCGGGATATGCCAGCGGAACGGGCGTCGGTCGGCCATGCGGAACTCCGGAGGTCGGGCGTCGGCGCTGGATTGGCTCCGAGCGGGGTCGAGTTCGCCGCGTCGCGGCGTCGCCGAAAAGCGCCCCGCCCCTTTGGTCGGGGCGGGGCCAGGTCGGCAGAACTATTGCTGCGGCGCGTACCAGGAGGCGAGGCCGTCCTGCAGGCGCTGCGCGGCGGCCTCGGGGGTTTCGGTGCCGCGGATCACGTTGGCGGCGGCGTTCCAGGTCTCGTTCTCGAGGTTCGGGGTGCCGCGCGACAGGATCTGGTAGGTCGAGCGGATGGTGCTCTGGCAGGTCTCGCGCCAGCCGACCATCTCCTGGGCCAGCGGATCCTTGAGCGTGACCGGGCTGCTCGAAAGCGAGAAGAAGCCGGGCAGGGAGTTCGAATAGATCTCCGCGAATTCCGGCGAACCGACCCATTCGAGGAAGGCCTTGGCCTCCTCGGGATGCTTCGTCGCGGCGTTCATGCCAAGCGCGATATCGACATGATCGGAGATGTAGCAGTCGTCGCCGTCCGCGGGCACCGGCGGCGGGAATGCGCCCATCTCGAAGGCGTCGCCGATCTGCGCGCGGAAGCCGGAGATTTCCCAGGAGCCGGCGGGATAGATCGCGGCGCGGCCAAGGGTGAAGAGGTTCTGGCTATCGGAATAGGTCTGGGACTCGAAGCCGTCGCCGAGATAGTCCTTCCATTTCGCGATCTCGCGGAACGGCTGGACCCAGGGTTCGTCGGTCAGTTTCTGGCTGCCGGCGATCAGCGCCAGCCGTCCTTCCTCGCCTTTCCAGTAGTTCGGGCCGATGTTCTGATAGCCCATGGTCGCGGCTTCCCATTGCTCGCTGGTGCCCATGGCCATCGGGATGTAGGTGCCGTCTTCCTTGATCTTGTCGAGCGCGGCGAAGAACTCCGCCTCGGTCTTCGGCGGCGCGATTCCCAGCTGCTCGAAGGCGGCCTTGTTGTAGATGAAGCCGTGGATCACCGAGGCCATCGGCACGCAGAAGGTATGCGCGCCGTCGTCGGTGGACCAGGCGGATTTGGCGAAGGTCGAGAAACCGGCCAGCGCGGGCAGATCGGACAGGTCCGCGAGGTTGCCCTTCTCGTAGAGCTGCAGCGAGGCGTCGAACGGCCGGCAGGTGATGAGATCGCCGGCCGAGCCCGCGTCGAGCTTGGAGTTCAGCACGGCATTGTATTCGGCCGGGGCCGCCGGATTGAACTTCAGCTTGATGCCGGGGTGGGCGGCTTCGAAGGCCGGGATGATCGTGTCCTGCCAGATGAGGAGGTCGTCGTTGCGCCAGCTTTCGATATTGAGCGTCACATCCTCGGCGAAGGCGGCGCCGCCGCCGAGCAGCGTGGTGGCGAGCAGCAGCCCGCGCAGTGTTCTTGTCATGGTCAACTCTCCCAGTTGGCGGTCCCCCGGGGACCATTCGTCGGTGGTCATCCCGGCTCGGCCCGCAGGGCGCGGAGCGCGGGGTCGAGCCGTCCGCCAGCCGCCGCCAGCAGCGCCTCCGCCGCCCCCCGATCCTCGGCGCCGGCGGCGATCAGGATCGCGGGCTTCACCGCGCCGTCGGTTTCCCCCAGCGCGCCGCCCGCGGCGCCGAGGTCCGAGCCGGACAGTTCAGCGACCATCCGCGCCGCGCGGTCGCGCAGCTTCACGTTGTCGGCGACGAGATTGACCATATGCCCCTCGTAGACATGGCCGAGCCGGAGGCCGGTGAGGGTCGAGATCATGTTGAGCGCGATCTTCGCCGCGGTGCCGGCGCCGAGGCGCGTCGAGCCCGCCACCATCTCCGGCCCGGTTTCGAGCAGGATCGCGATGTCGGCGGCCCTGAGCAGCGCGCTGTCAGCTACGTTGGCAATGCCGATCAGCGTGGCGCCGGCGGCGCGG
Source organism: uncultured Amaricoccus sp. (assembly GCF_937891315.1). Taxonomy (GTDB): domain Bacteria; phylum Pseudomonadota; class Alphaproteobacteria; order Rhodobacterales; family Rhodobacteraceae; genus Amaricoccus. The sequence continues at coordinate 20,891 of NZ_CALAGI010000127.1, forward strand.
GCGCCCTCGGCGATCGCGAGCGTGTAGGGGACGCCGCCGCTGGCCGAGACGCAGATCACCGCGTCGCCCGGGCCGAGGTCGATCGCGGCGAGGTCGGAGGCGGCGCCCGCCGGATCGTCCTCGGCCGCGCCGGTCAGCGAGAGCAGCGCGGCGGCGCCGCCGGCGAACAGGACCGGCGCGCGGTCGGCCGGGATGCCGAAGGTGCCTGGCAGTTCCAGCGCGTCGGCGAGGGCCATGAGGCCGGAGGATCCCGCTCCGGCGTAGACGAGGCGATGGCCGCCCTCGATCGCGCGGGCCGCCACCTCCGCCGCCGCCGTGATCGCGGGGATCGCCGCCTGGACGCGGGCGGCGGCGAAGACCTGCGCCTCGGCCAGCAGCGCCGCCGCCCGCTCCGGCGGCAAAGTCTGCAGGCCCTGGGCGGCGGGATGGCGGATTTCGGTGCTGGCGATCGTCATGGGCGATTCCCTTGCGTCGGATATATAATGCCAAAACAATACCAATTGTCCAGACGTTTGACGGAGATCGGCATCGGAAGGCTATTTCGCGCCTGCGAATGCGGAAGGCTTGGCCTTTTGGTATTGGTTTGGTATCTTGTCCGGCGAAGGGAGTCGCCATGAAGCTGTATCTGGGGGTGGACGGCGGCGGGACGGGTTGCCGCGCGGCGGTGGCCGACGGCGCCGGGCGGATCCTCGGCCGGGGCGAGGGCGCCGCCTCGAACATCATGTCCGACCCCGATGGCGCGCGCGAGAACATCCTCGCCGCCGCGACGGCCGCGCTCGAAGCGGCCGACGTCGCGGCGGAGCTCGAGGATTTGCACGCCGTGCTCGGCCTCGCCGGCGCGAACGTGGCCAAGGCCGCGTCGCGGCTGATGGCCAGGCTGCCGTTCGCGAGCACCCGGTTGGAGAGCGACGCGCTGATCGCGCTGAAGGGCGCGCTCGGCGAGGAGGATGGTGTGACGGCGGCGCTCGGCACCGGATCGATCTTCGCGTCGCAGCGCGCCGGTGTCGCGCGGATGATCGGTGGATGGGGCTTTCGCCTCGGCGATCAGGCCAGCGGCGCGCGCATGGGGCGCGACCTGCTCGAACAGGCGCTGCTCGCGCATGACGGCCTGCGCCCGCGCTCGGCGCTGCTCGACGCGGTGGTGGTGGAGGCGGGCGGGCCCGAGGGGCTGGTCGCCTTCGCGCACGCCGCGACGCCGGCGGACTATGCGCGCCATGCGCGGCGGCTGATCGAGGCGGATCTCGAGGGCGACGAGGGTGCCGCCTGGGTGCTCGGCAAGGCCGATACCGACATCGCGCTCGCGATCGACCATCTTCAGACGGAAGGCATGGTTCAGGTGTGTTTCCTCGGCGGCCTCGGCAAGCTGTTCGAGACGCGGCTCGCGGACCGCTACGCCGGGCTGATCGCCACGCCGAAGGGCACGGCGCTCGATGGCGCGCTCGCCATGGCGCGCGGGATGGCGTGATGGCCCTGTTCTCGCATGGCGCGTTTCACGAGGCCGGCGGCGGGCCGCTCTATCTCCGGCTCAGCCAGCGGATCGCCGGCGAGATCGCGAGCGGCGGGCTCGCCCCGGGGCAAGGCCTGCCGCCCGAGCGGGAGATAGCGGCGCTGACCGGCCTCAGCCGGGTGACGGTGCGCAAGGCGGTGCAGTCGCTCGTCCGGTCCGGCCAACTCGTCCAGCGTCGCGGCTCGGGGACCTTCGTCGCGCCGAAGGTGGAGAAGGTGGAGCAGGCGCTGTCGATGCTCACCTCCTTCTCCGAGGACATGGCGCGGCGCGGCAAGGCCGTGCGCTCGGTCTGGCTGTCGCGCAGCGTTCACGCGCCGGCGCCGGAGGAGATGATGGTGCTGGGTTTGAGCGCGCAGGACCACGTGGCACGGCTCGAGCGGGTGCGGCTGGCCGACGATGTGCCGATGGCGATCGAGCGCGCGACGCTCGCAACCTCGATCCTGCCCGACCCGATGGCGGTCGAGGGGTCGCTCTACGCCGTCCTCGCGGCTCGGGGTACGCGGCCGACGCGGGCGGTGCAGCGGATTTCGGCTGCCAATCTCGGGCCTCGCGACGCGGAACTGCTGGAGGTCCCGGTCGGCGCCGCCGGTCTCTGGATCGAGCGGGTGTCCTATCTGCCGAGCGGGCGGGTCATCGAATTCACCCGCTCGATCTATCGCGGCGACGCCTATGACTTCGCCGCCGAGCTGCAAATCCCCGCCGAGGCGGAAAGGGGAGCGTCATGACCGAGACCACGACCTTCATGCGGGCCGAGGTGCTGGATATTCCGGCCGCGACGCGACGGTTTCTGGAGGGCGGGCGCGACGAGATCGCCCGCGCCGCCGCTGCGATGCGCGCGGCCGCCCCCGGGCTCGTGGTGACCGTGGCGCGGGGATCGTCGGACCACGCGGCGACCTATCTGAAATACGCGGTGGAATTGACCGCCGGTCTGCCGGTCGCCTCGGTCGGGCCGTCGGTCGCCTCGGTCTACGGCCGGCGGCTGCGCCTCGGCAAGGCGGCTTGCGTCGGGATCTCGCAATCCGGCCAGAGCCCCGACATCGTCGAGATGATGCGCCAGTGCAAGGCCGGCGGCGCGCTGGCGCTCGCCATCACCAATTTCGACCGGTCGCCGATGGCGGCGGCTTGCGACCATACGCTGGCGCTCCGCGTCGGGCCGGAGCGGAGCGTGGCGGCGACCAAGACCTTCGTCGTCTCGGTGCTCGCCGCGCTGGCGCTGCTCGCCGAATGGCAGGAGGACGAAGGTTTGCGCGGCGCGGTCGCGGCGGCGCCCGAGGCCTTCAAGCGGGCGCTCGCCTGCGACTGGAGCCCGCTCGCCGACCGGCTGGACGGCGCGGAGTCGCTCTTCGTGCTCGGCCGCGGGCCGGGTTTCGCGATCGCGAGCGAGATGGCGCTGAAGTTCAAGGAGACCTGCGGCCTGCATGCCGAAAGCTACAGCGCGGCGGAGGTGTTGCACGGGCCGGCGGCGCTGGCGCGGGAGCGCTTCCCCGTGCTGGCGCTCGGCGTCGAGGACGCGGCGCTGCCCGGCGTCGTCGCCACGGCGGAGCGGCTGGTCGGGCAGGGCGCGGACGTGTTCCTGACCGCGGTTGGCGCGGCGCCGCCGGTGACGCCGCTACCGAGCGTCGGTGGTCTGCATCCGCTGCTGGCGCCGCTGGCGCTGGTCGTCTCCTTCTATGTCTTCATCGAGGCGCTGGCGCGGCGGCGCGGGCTCAATCCCGACGAGCCGCCCTATCTGCGCAAGGTGACGGAGACGGTATGACCCCGATCATCTTCACCGGGGCCGCGATCTTCGACGGCACGAGACTACGCGAGGGCGCCGCGCTGGTGGTCGAGGACGGCGCGGTCGCCGAAATCGTGCCGGCCGAGGCGGTGCCGGACGGCGCGCTGGTCGAGCTCGACGGCGGCGTGCTGGCGCCCGGCTTTCTCGATCTGCAGGTGAACGGCGGCGGCGGTCTGATGCTCGGCGAGGCGGCGAGCGTCGAGGGGATCGCGGCGATCTGCGCGGCGCATGGCGGGCTCGGCAGCACCGGCCTTTTGCCGACGCTGATCACCGACACGCCGGAGGTGACGGCGGCGGTGATCGCGGCTGGCATCGCCGCGGCCGAAGCGGGGGTGCCGGGTTTTCTCGGCCTGCATCTCGAAGGGCCGCATCTCGATCCCGCGCGCAAGGGCGCCCATGATCCGGCGCTGATCCGGCCCATGACCCCCGGCGATCTCGCGCGGCTGACCGAGGCGGCGCGACGCCTGCCGGCGCTGATGGTGACGCTGGCGCCCGAGGCGGCGACCGAGGCCGAGATCGCGGCGCTGGCCGCCGCCGGGGTGATCGTCAGTCTGGGACACAGCGACGCGACCCTGGTCGCGGCGCGGGCGGCCTTCGCGGCGGGCGCGACCTCTGCGACGCATCTCTTCAACGCGATGAGCCCGCTCGGCCACCGCGAGCCGGGGATGGTCGGCGCCGTGCTCGACACACCCGGCGTCTATGCCGGCCTGATCGCCGATGGTGTGCATGTGGCGCCGGAGGTGATCCGCGTCGCGCTGGCGGCGAAGCCGGAGCGGATGTTTCTGGTGACCGATGCGATGGCGGTGGCGGGCACGACCCTCAGTGCCTTTACCCTCGGCGGGCGGCGGATCCTGCGGCGTGACGGGCGCCTGACGCTGGAGGACGGGACACTCGCCGGGGCCGATTGCGACATGCCGGGCGTGGTGCGCTATCTCACCCGGACCGTCGGCGCGCCGCTCACCCGCGCGTTGCGCATGGCCAGCGCGCTGCCCGCCGCGCTCCTCGGGCGATCGGACCGGCGCGGCCATCTCGCGCCGGGCTCGGCCGCGGACATGGTACATCTGGACGCGGATCTCGCGCTGGCCGGCGTCTGGCGCGGCGGCGCGCCGGTTTCGCGCGCGGGTCAGAGCGCGATCCAACCAGACTGAATCGTCTCGCGGTCAAGATATTGCGTTGTGTCCAGACTCTGGAGTGGACGAGCCGGCTCTGCCGGATCGGCTTCCGCTCCCGGCTCGATCAGAGTGTCACACGGAAATCGGAGGGGCTGTCGTCGGGGTCGGCGGGTTCGGTCAGGACCCGGTCGACGCGGGCGGCGGGTGGCCCGACGCGCAGGCGGTCGAGCATGAGGGTGACCGCCTCTTCGCGCCCGGTCAGCACGGCGCGGACCGATCCGTCGGGATCATTCGCGGCCCAGCCGCTGAGGCCGAGCCCTCGGGCTTCCGCCGCCATCCAGGCGCGAAATCCCACACCCTGCACCCGACCAATCACATGCACCGCCACCGATGCCGGTAGATTGTCCATGATCCCCTCCGTTCCCTGACCAAAGACATGGCGCGGGCGGAGCGCGTTGCCAAGAGGATCGCGCGCCTCAGACGCGGCGGGCCCAGAGATCGTAGTCGGCGGCTTCCTCGACCTCCACGGTCAGGATGTCGCCCGGAGCGAGCCCCTCGAAATCCTCGTCGATGAAGAGCTCGCCGTCGATCTCCGGCGCGTCGGCCTCGGTGCGGCAGGTGGCCGCCTCGGCGTCGACCGCGTCGACGATGACGCGAAGCCGCTGGCCGACCTTGGCTTCCAGCTTCGCCGCGCTGATCGCCTGCGACCGTTCCATGAAGCGGTTCCAGCGATCCTGCTTCACCTCGGCCGGCACATGGTCGGGCAGGGCGTTGGCCCGCGCGCCGGCCACGTTCTCGTACTGGAAGCAGCCGACCCGGTCGAGCCGCGCCTCGTCCAGCCAGTCGAGCAGATGCTGGAACTCGGCCTCGGTCTCGCCGGGATAGCCGACGATGAAGGTCGAGCGCAGCGTGATCCCCGGGCAATCCGCGCGCCAGCGGGCGATTTCGTCGAGCGTCCGCGCGCTGGCGGCCGGGCGGGCCATGCGGCGCAGCACGTCGGGATGGGAATGCTGAAACGGGATGTCGAGATAGGGCAGGATCAGCCCCTCGGCCATCAGCGGGATCAGCTCGCGCACATGCGGATAGGGATAGACATAGTGCAGCCGCACCCAGGCGCCGAGCGTCCCCAGCTCGCGCGCGAGGTCGGTGATATGGCTCCGCGCCGGGCGGCCGTGCCAGTCCGTGCTGTCATGCTTGCGGTCGATGCCATAGGCGGAGGTGTCCTGGCTGATCACCAGCAGCTCCCGCACCCCGGCGGCGACCAGCCGTTCGGCCTCGCGCAGCACCGCGTGCGCCGGACGCGAAACGAGGCGGCCGCGCATGTCCGGGATCACGCAAAACTTGCACTTGTGGTTACAGCCCTCTGAAATCTTGAGGTAACTGTAGTGGCGCGGGGTCAGGTGGACGGCGGAGGCCGGCAACAGATCGATGAAGGGATCCGGCGCCGGCGGTACCGCGCCATGCACCGCGTCGAGCACCTGTTCGTACTGGTGCGGCCCGGTGACGGCGAGCACGCTCGGATGCGCGCCGCGGACATAGCCCTCGTCCGCGCCGAGGCAGCCGGTGACGATCACGCGGCCGTTCTCGGTCAGCGCCTCGCCGATCGCCTCGAGGCTCTCGACCTTGGCGCTGTCGAGAAAGCCGCAGGTATTGACGATCACCGCGTCCGCGCCGGCATAGTCGGGCGAGATGGCATAACCCTCGGCGCGCAGGCGGGTGAGGATGCGCTCGCTGTCGACCAGCGCCTTGGGGCAGCCGAGGCTGACCATGCCGATGCGCGGTTGTCCCGGGCGCGCCTCGGCGTCGAGGCGCGGGCTCGGGGCGCGGTCCGGGCGCAGGTCGGGCGGGTTGAGGCTCATGGCGTCGCCATACACGCCGCGGGCGCGGGGAACAATCCCGGCCCCGGAGGCGCGCGACGTGTTTGGCCCTCCCCGAATGGGGCGCGCGTGACGGTCATGCCCTGCCGGGGGCATGACCGTTTTCAGCGGTCAAGCCGGGCATGCCCCTCAGGATCGCACGCTTCGGAGAAATCTCCGCCCCTGGCGCCCTCCGGAGGCTTCCTCCGGGCGCGCGACCGCCGCGACCTGCCACTGGCAGGTCGGCAAGGCGCGGCCGCGGACGAAATCGGCGTCGGATCGGCGAAAATGAACGTTGCGCCGGAGACGTCAGCCGACGTGATAGAGGCTGTCGAACAGCCGCGGGTCGTAGCTCGTCTGGCGGAAGGTCTCGCCCTTGGTCAGGATCGAGACCGCGTCATGGGAATGCAGCGATTCCTGATGGCTCGCCACCACCCGGAAGTCGCCGACCCGCGGATCCCGCTCCAGGGTGTCGCAGAGCAGGCGCACCGCGTCCTCGACGAAGATCGGGTTGGAGCCGTTCAGTTCGGCGAAGGCCTGCTCGTCCTCGCGCTTGACCATCACCTGGGTCTCGGTCGGTATCGCGGCGTTGCAGAGATCGACCACGTCCTCGAACCAGAGCACATCCTCTCCGACCAGCTCCACCGAGACCCGCGCCACCGAACGCTGGGAATGCGCGGTCGCGATCCGGCCCCGGTGACGGCGGGCATGCTCGCTGAGCTCCAGCGAGCAAGGGCAGGTCGAGGAATAGACATAGTCGAGATGCAGGATCCGCCGGGTCGCCTCGGCCGACTTGAGCATTTCGAGCGCCACGTCGTAATATTGATAGCCTTCGAGCCCGCTGCGCAGCGAGGAGCGCAGCATCGGATAGCTGAGCCGCATCTGGATGCGCGCGTCGTAGCTGTCGAGGTCATGGAGATAGGAGTCGAGCACCGCGCCGATCACCTCGAAGGAGAATGCGCTCTCCGCGTGCTTGTAGAAGGACCGCATGATCCGGCTCATGTTGATGCCCTTGCGGTTCGCTTCGAGCGAGACCGAGCCGGTCACCGAGGTTTCAAGTTGCAACTCGCCGCCGGCGCGGGCGCGGAAACGGATCGGCAGGCGGAAGTTCGAGATGCCGACATGCTGGATCTCGGTCTTCGCCCCCTTGATCAGGCTCGCCGGACCGTTCTGCAGATCGGGCAACGAAGCGAGATAGGCCGCGTCGGGCACGAAATCGACGGCGTAGGCGCGGGTCGGCGCCGTCGCCTCGCCGCGCAGCAGCGCCTCGACATTGGCCTCGCCGTCCTCGCCGCCGGCCCAGGCGAGCAGGACCCGCGCGGCCGCCCGCGCCTCATCCTCGCTCGGGCGCGCGTCTTCGGAGGGGGCAGTGCCGTCCAGCGTCGCTCTCGGACGGATCATGTTCATCGCGCCTTCTCCTCGGAGCGTTGGTGCCGGACCCAATAGATGGCAAGTTCGCGGCAAAAGGAAAGGACCACGGACGCGGTCCTTCGCCGCTCGCGTCAAACCGCCGCGAGCGCCTGCCGGATATCGCCGACCAGATCGTCCGGATCCTCGAGCCCGACCGAGAGCCGCACCATGCCGTCGCCAATGCCGAGCGCCGCGCGCTGTTCGGCCGACAGCCGCTGGTGCGTCGTCGTGGCGGGGTGGGTGACGAGGCTCTTCGCATCCCCGAGATTATTCGAGATCGCGATGATCCTGAGCGCGTCGAGGAAGCGGAAGGCGCCCGCCTTGCCGCCCTCGATCTCGAGGGCGAGCATGGTGCCGCCCGTCTCCATCTGGCGCGCGGCGAGCGCGTGCTGCGGATGGTCGGGCAGGCCGGGATAGATGAGCCGCGCGAGGCCCGGCGTTCCCGGAAATTCCGTCGCGATCCTCTCGGCGGTCGCGGCCTGCGCCCTGCAGCGCAGGTCGAGCGTCTCCATCCCCTTCAGCAGAACCCACGCGTTGAACGGGCTGATCGCGCCGCCGGTATGTTTCATGAAGCCTTCGAGCGGACCGCGCACGAAGTCCTGCCGGCCGAGCACCACGCCGCCGAGGCAGCGGCCCTGGCCGTCGATATGCTTGGTCGCCGAATAGATAACCACGTCGGCGCCGAGCGCGAGGCTGCGCTGCAGGATCGGCGTCGCGAAGACGTTGTCGACCACGAGCTCGGCGCCGACCCCATGCGCGATCTCGGCGACGCCGGCGATGTCGATGACCTCCAGAGTCGGGTTCGACAGCGCTTCGAGGAAGAAGAGCCGCGTGTCGGGCCGCGCCGCTGCCCGCCACTGGTCGAGGTCGGTGCCATCGACCAAGGTCACCTCGACGCCGAACCGCGGCAGCAGCGTCTCGATGATATAGAGACAGCTGCCGAAGAGCGCGCGCGCCGAGACGACGTGGTCGCCGGCCTGCAGCTGGCAGAAGAGCGCGCCATGTACCGCCGCCATGCCGGAAGCGGTGGCGAAGGCCGCCTCGGCGCCTTCGAGCGCGGCGATCCGGTCCTCGAACATCCGCGTGGTCGGATTGCCGTAGCGGGCATAGATGAACTCGTCCTCGCCGGACGCGATGAACCGCGCCTCGGCGGTCGCCGCGTCGGGATAGACGAAGCCCTGCGTCAGGAAGATCGCCTCGGAGGTCTCGCCATAGTGGCTGCGGCGCGTTCCCGCGTGCACGAGCCGCGTCCTTGGCCGCCAATCTTCGCTCATCTCTGAAACTCCCGCCGCCCCGCGCGAAGGCTGCCGACCGGGGCTCGCGCGGCTTAGCGAAGCCGGCGCCGCCGGTCAATGCCACGCGGCGCGGTCAAGGCTGTCACACGGCCTTCACCGAAGTGCCATGGCGGACCAACGCACGCGCGGCAAGGGCTTTCGAAACCAGCTGAAAAGGGTGCCCATGACCATCCTCGGCGTCAGTGCGTCACGCGACAGTCCGCGTTCGGTCGAGGGCGAGCCGGACCTCGCCGCGGCGCCGCGCTGCCCCCCTGATCCGACTGCCCGCGTGGGCGCCGATCGTGGCGCTGCTCCATGGCCACCGGTTCAACCCCCCGCGCGGAGGTCACGGTGTGGATCAATGGGGCCGATCCGATTGGGCTTGATCGGCGAGCCTTTCGGGCCACTATCGGCCGAAACCAGTTCGTTCAGGAAAGAGCATGACCAAGCCCATCGAACTCTACTACTGGCCGACGCCGAACGGGCGGAAGATCTCCATCGCGCTCTACGAGATGGACCTGCCGTTCGAGCTCCATCTCGTGAACATCGGCAAGGGCGAACAGTTCGATCCCGCCTTCCTCCGCATCGCGCCGAACAACCGGATGCCCGCGATCGTCGATCCCGACGGACCGGACGGCCTGCCGATCGCGATCTTCGAATCGGCGGCGATCCTGCAATATCTCGCGCGCAAGACCGGCAAGTTCTATGGTGCGACCGAGCGCCAGCGGGTCGAGATCGAGCAATGGCTGATGTGGCAGATGGGGGGCGTCGGGCCGATGGCGGGGCAGGCGCACCATTTCCTGAACTACGCGCCGAGCATGGATCCGCCGAACGATCTGCCCTACGCCAAGGAGCGTTACCGGAACGAGGTCGCGCGGCTCTATGGCGTGCTGAACCGGCGGCTCGCCGATCGCGACTATGTGGCGGGCGACTATTCGATCGCCGACATGGCGATCTGGCCGTGGGCGCGTGGCTGGGAGGGCCAGCGACAGGACATCACGCAGTTTCCGAACATGGCCGCCTGGCTCGACCGGATCTGGGAGCGTCCAGCGGTCAAATTGGGCTTCGCACTCGCCGAGGACCAGCGCGCGGACTACGCGGTCGACCGCGACGCGCAGAAGGTTCTGTTCGGCAAGCGTGGCGGCTGAGCGCGCGGGCGGGCGCTTTTGGCGCCCGCCGCCGTTTCCCCGCGTCTATTCCTTGCCGCCGTGCGCGTCGATATAGGCGATGACCGCGTGCCGGTCGTCCTCGGACTTGAGGCCGGCGAAGGCCATCTTGGTGCCGGGAACCAGCTTCTTGGGGTTTTCGAGGTACTGGAACAGGGTTTCGTCGTTCCAGACCAGTCCTCCCTTGCCGGCCTCGACCATCGCGTCGGAATATTTGAAGTCGGGCAGGGTGCCCGCGACCCGGCCGTTGAGGCCGTTCATCTCCGGGCCGACGCGGTTCTCCGCGCCCTCGCCGACCATGTGACAGGCGGCGCAGCGCTTGAAGATCTTCTCGCCCTTGGCGGCGATGTCCGCGTCCTGAGCCCAGGCGCTCGCGGCGGGAGCAGCGCCAAGGACGAGGATCAGCGTGACGAGTTTCGATGTCTGCATTTCCACCCCACGGAGATTAGGTTTCCGCTCGCCCCCTCGGCTCCGGCGCTCCGCCGCGCCTCGGCTCCCGCGGGCAAGCGCGGAAGGCCGAGAATATCCCGTTGGCGGCGCGCGGCAACTGGCGAAAAGTGCCGCATGCCGGCCGTTGACTGGCGCGACGGGACGGGCGACGAAGCCCGCGCTTCGCCCGTCGCCAGTGATAAGGAAGGACAGACCATGCGCCGCCTGATTTCGACCGGCTCACCCTTCGAGACCGAATTTGCCTACAGCCGCGCCGTGACACAGGGGGACTGGTGTTTCGTCGCCGGTACGACGGGCTATGACTACGCCACGATGTCCATGCCGGCGGACGTGGGGACACAGGCCGCGAACGCGCTCGCCACGATCGGCCGCGCGCTGGCGGAGGCCGGATTTGCGATGACGGACATCGCGCGGACGGTGATCTACCTGACCGATCCGGCCGACCATCCGGCGATAGGACCGGCGCTGCGCGCCGCGCTCGGTGACACGCGACCCGCGAATTCCACCGTGATCTGCGCCTTGATCCGCCCGGAGATGAAGGTCGAGATCGAGGTTACCGCCTTTCGGGGCTAAGCGCCTCCCCGCCGCCTTGTCGCCTCGGCGTCGGAATCGGGAGTGATCGCGGTTCGCTTACTGGAAAGTCGCGGCGAAAGGGTTACTATCGCGCCATTCGGAATGACTGGGGGATAGGAACATGACCAAGGCGATCACGACCATCGCTCTCGCGTCCACGCTCGCCGTGCTCGCCGGGGCTGCGAGTGCCCAGGGATTTGGTGACGGCTCCTTCTATGTGAAGGGCTTCGGCGGTGCGACCTGGCCGAGCAGCCAGGATTTTCAGCTGAACGGCAAGAACGGCGGCGGCAGTATCGACAGCGGGCTCGACTATGACACGGGCTATCTGCTCGGCATCGCCGGCGGCTACAACATCCGGCCGAACGTCGCGGTGGAACTCGAGTATGTGTACCGCAACGCCGACGCGGACGTGAAGAACTCGGGCGGCGTCTCCGCCACCACGGAGTCGAACGCCTGGATGGTGAACGGCATCTACAAGTTCTCGCCGGTCGGCGCGACGCAGCAGGTGGTGCCCTACCTCGGCGCCGGTCTCGGTATCGCGGATCTCGCCGTCGAAAACCTGGGGGTGACGGCGGACGTCGACAGCGACTATCAGCTGGCCTACCAGCTGATCGGCGGTGTCGGATATCAGCTGTCGCCGAACCTGACGCTGAATACCGAAGCGCGGTTCTTCGGCATCAACAACCAGACGCTGGAAAACGACGACGTCGACTTCAAGGCCAAGTACCACACGCTCGATCTTCTGATCGGCGCGACCTACTCGTTCTGACGACAGAGGGGCCGGGCGCGCGCGCCTGGCCCCGTCCTACGCCGCGCGGCGGCTCCGCCAGCGGGTGAAGAAGAAGATGCCGGCCAGTGCCAGCAGTGCCAGCAGGAACAGTATCCAGAGATACTGTTCGACATAGGCGACGGCCGCCGTGCCGAGGCCGAGTGCGACGCCGATGATCATCAGCCGCCAGTTGGCATAGACCCCGCAGGTATAGGTGCCGAGCGCCAGCACGACGCCGTTGAAAAGTCCGGTATCCGCGTTCGTCAGCCTTCCCGCGCTGATGAAGATGAAGACGAGTTCCAGCGCCGCCAGCACGCCAAGCCAGTGCAGCGCGGTGCGAAGCGTCGGGCCGGCCCAGGCGGTTCCGCGCGGTTCGTGGATCCAGTCGAGCGCGACGCAGAGCAAGCCGAAGACGATCGCAAGTCCGGACCAGTAGATCTGCGAGCCCTGCGAGACATCCGAGAGGGCGACACCACCAAAGGCGAGCAGCAGCATCACGCCGCCGATGATCGCGTCGAACGTGGGTCGCCAAGCGTCGATCCGCCGGGTTTCCGCGGGGGGCATGTCGGACATCCGGCTTCTCCGATCCAGTGATGCGGCGACTATGCCAAGGGTCGGCGGGCGTGACAATGGCGCCGCGGCGGGATTGCGCCTCGCGCCCGCGCACCCGGAGCGCGCGCGGGCAGGTCGCGAAGAGGGCCAGATTTCTCCGGAGCGTTCAGTCGTGGCGAGGATGTCCGGCTTGGCCGTCGCAAACGGTCGCGATCGTGAAGGGAAGATTCGGGACGGATGAGAGCGGGCCCAACGCGAAAGTCATCACAATATGGCGTAGGGGAGCAGGCCGCGCTCGTTGGGATCGACCGAGAGCCGGCGCTCCAGCGGCGGGACGGCGCGCTGGTGACAGGCGCGGCGCTCGCAGATGCGGCAGGAAATGCCGATCGGCTGATAGGAGGCGTCGTTGCGAATGTCGAGATCGTCGGCATAGATGATCTGCGCCGCGTGCGTGATCTCGCAGCCGAGACCGATCGCATAGCGTCGAACCGGCGCCCGGAAGCTGCCGCCCGGCTTCGAGACGTCGCGGGCGAGGCTTATGTATCGCGCGCCGTCGGGCGTCTCGGCGAGTTGGCGCAGGAACCGGCCCGGCGTCTCGAAGGCCTGGTGCACGTTCCACAGCGGGCAGGCGCCGCCGAAACGGGTGAACTGCAACCGCGTGGCCGAATGGCGCTTGGTGATGGTGCCGGCCTGGTCGACCCGGACGAAATAGAACGGCACGCCCTTGGCCCCGATCCGTTGCAGGCTCGAGAGCCGCTGGCCGACCTGCTCGATCGAGGCGTCGAAGGTCTGGGCCAGCGCCTCCATGTCATGGCGCAGCGCCTCGGCGCGTTCGAGGAAGCGCCCATAGGGCATCAGCGCCGCGCCGGCGAAATAGTTGGCGAGGCCGGTCTTGCAGATCGCCCGCGACGCCTCGGCGCGGAACCGGGCGAGGTCGAGCGTCGCCTCGAGCAGATCGTCATATTCGAGCAGGCCGATCTGGTGCAGGATCTGAAACGCCTGCGTCGCCGGTGCCGCGTGCGCGGCGAGGACGAGCCGTCGGGCCTCGGGATCGTAGCGGCGCAGCGGGGCCGCCGGATCCAGGACGAGAGTCACGCCGTGGCGCGCGCGGAGCCATTCCGCCAGCGCGGCCAGCCGGTCGCCGCCGCCGAGCTGGCTGGCGAAATATTCGGCGGCGCGGTCGATGGCGTCGAAATAATTGTCGCAATAGTGGAAGAAGTCCCGCACCTCCTCCCACGGCAGGGGGCTCAGCGGACTGTCCTCGCGGCCGAGCACCTCGTTCAGCTGCGCCAGCCGTTCGTTGGTCTGAAGATGCGCCCGGTGCAGGGTGAGAAAGGCGCGCGCCAGATTCGGTGCGTTCGAAGCCACGAGCTGGACATCGCCGAGCGGCGTGGCGTCCGGCCCGAATACCGGATCGGCCAGCGCCTCGCGCAAATCGGCGACGAGACGCTCGGTCGAGCCGGCGGCGATCTCCGCGACGTTGATGCCGAATTCCTGCGCGAGGCTCAGGATCACGCGCGCCGAGACCGGGCGATGGTTGTTCTCCATCTGGTTGAGGTAGGAGAGGGAAACCCCCAGTTTCGCAGCGTATTCCGCCTGAGTCAGGTTGAGCCGAACGCGGATTTCGCGCAGTTTCGCACCGACATAGAGCTTGCGAGTCCGGGCCATGGCTTTGCAAGTTTGCAATTCGCAATCTGGCTTTGCAATAGGATTTGCAAATCCACCGAACAACGCTTGTTCGGGGTCGCCGCATCTGGCACAGCTTTCGCCAAATCGAACGATACGCGGAGGAGAGTCCGGTGAAGGCAATTCTCGAACAGCTCGAAGATCGGCGCTCGGAGGCGCGGCTCGGGGGCGGGCTGGCGCGCATCAAGGCGCAGCATGCCAAGGGCAAGCTGACGGCGCGCGAGCGGATCGAGGTTCTGCTGGACGAGGGCAGCTTCGAGGAGTTCGACATGTTCGTCGCGCATCGCTCGACCGATTTCGGCATGGAGAACCAGCACTATCCGGGCGACGGGGTCGTCACCGGCTGGGGCACGATCAACGGTCGCCTGGTCTATGTCTTCAGCCAGGACTTCACCGTGTTCGGCGGGTCACTGAGCGAAACCCATGCGCAGAAGATCTGCAAGATCATGGATATGGCGGTGCAGAACGGCGCGCCGGTGATCGGGCTGAACGATTCCGGCGGCGCGCGCATTCAGGAGGGCGTCGCCTCGCTCGCCGGCTACGCCGACGTGTTCCAGCGCAACATCATGGCGAGCGGCGTCATTCCGCAGATCAGCGTCATCATGGGGCCCTGCGCCGGCGGCGCGGTCTACAGCCCGGCGATGACCGACTTCATCTTCATGGTGAAGGACAGCTCGTACATGTTCGTCACCGGCCCCGAGGTGGTGAAGACCGTGACGCACGAGGAAGTGACGGCCGAGGAATTGGGCGGCGCCACCACGCACACCAGCCGCAGCGGTGTGGCCGACCTGGCATTTGAAAACGACGTAGAGGCGCTGCTGATGCTGCGCCGCCTGTACAACTACCTGCCGCTCAACAACCGCGAGAAGGCGCCGGTGCGCCCCAGCAACGACCCGGCCGACCGCATGGACCTGAGCCTGGACACGCTGGTGCCCGACAACCCCAACAAGCCCTACGACATGAAGGAGCTGATCCTCAAGACGGTGGACGACGGGGAC
>NZ_CALAGI010000128.1 GCF_937891315.1 uncultured Amaricoccus sp.
ACCGCGCTCCGGTCAACCTCGGGCGGGCCGTCCGCGCAAGGCTGCGCCGCTGCCACCGCTTCGGCGAGCGCCACGTCGCCAGCGACCAGCGCGCCGCGCGCCGTCGGTCGGAACCGTGCCCTGAAGGCGGCCAGCAGCACCGCCGCCTCCGCCTCGGCGGGATAGCCGATGGCGACGAGAGCCGCGCGGAACGCCCTGGCGTCGGCCCGGCCGGACACCGGCGCCGGCGCCGCCGGCCAGGTCGCGCGACCGCCGAGCGCGAGGCGGCGCCAATCGAACTTGCGTCCCGGATCGACCTTGCGACCCGGCGCCATGTCGGAATGGCCGATCACCCGCGAGGGCGGAATGCTCCACCGCGCGAGAACGCCGTCGAGCAGAGCCTCCAGCGCCGCCATCTGCGCCTCGGGGAACGGCGGATTGTCGTCGAGCGGTCCGGGATTCGCGAGCTCGATCCCGATCGAATGCGAATTGACGTCGCGCACGCCGCCCCAGGAGCCGGCGCCCGCGTGCCAGGCGCGTTCGGTCTCGGCCACCAGGCGCCAGACCTCGCCGGTCGGGCCGATGAGGTAATGCGCCGAAACCTCCGCCGCCGGATCGCAGAGCCGGTCCAGCGCCGCCTCCGCCGTCGCCATCGCGGTATAGTGCAGCACCACCATGTCCGGCCGTGCGACGCCCCGACGCGGGCCATGGTTCGGGCTTGACCGGTCACGGATTTTCATGGGTCAGTGCGCCTACGTCACGGCGTCCGGCCGAAGCCGAGGAGCCCATGCCCTTCCAGAACCGCTGCGCCCCGGATGGCACGCTCCACGCCACACCGGCGCGTGGGGCGCTGATGGGCAACCGGGGCGGTCGGCTGCACCGCGCGGACGGCACTCTCGGCGCCTCGCGATGGCGCTCCCGCGCCTGGATCTGCTGCCTGACCACGTTTCGCGGACGCCGGCGCGCGGTGATGGGCGCCGGCTATACCGAGATCTTCTTCCTCGACGAGCCGACCGCGCTCGCCGCCGGCCATCGGCCCTGTTTCGAATGCCGCCGCGCCGCGGCCCTGGCGTTCGCCGCGGCCTGGGGTCGGGCGAAGGGAACACCGCCACCGCGCGTGTCCGAGATGGACCGCGCACTCCATGCCGAGCGCCTCGGCCCACGCGAAATCCTCGCCTTCTCGACCATTCCCGCCGGGGTGATCTTCGAAGCGGATGGCTTTCAGCTGCGCACAGTGGCCGGCGCCCGTCGCTGGAGCTTCGAGGGCTACGGTCCGGAGCGCGCCTTCGCCGCCGGGGACCGGCTTTCCTGCCTCACGCCGCCGAGCATCGTCGCCGCCCTCCGCGCCGGCTATGCGCCGCATGTCAGCCTTTGAGCTGTCGGAACGGCGTCGGATCCCAGGCGCAGGCGAAGCCGTCGCCGTCCGGGTCGAGCCCGCCGCGATCGTCCTGTGGGCCGCCATTCGCCAGGAACGCCCGCTGCGCGTCGTCGGGATGCTTGAACCGCCGGCAGGCCGCCGCCGCGGACAGCGAATTGCCGCGCCGGTCGTAGACCCGCACGCCGACCGCGTTGCTGGTTTGCTGGGCGAAGAGCGCGACATTGATGCCCTCGACCCGGTCGGGCAGCGCGCCCGGCTGTACGATGACGAGCTGCGCCCGGTCGGCGGCGAGCTTGCGCTCGGCCACCGCCGCGTCGATCTTCTGCTCCTCAAGCGTGGTCTGCAGCAGGTTCAGCGTATCGGTATCGAGCGGCCGTCCCACGCCCGGCGCCGCGGTGGCGGTCGAGACGCCGGCCGGCGCCTGCTGCACACCCGGCGGCAGCGGCTCGCCGCCCATGGAGGAGGCGATGCCGGTGGTCGGCACCTCGGTGATGACCGGCTGATCGGGAACCGTGACATCGCCGGAGGTGCAGGCCGAAAGCAGCCCGCCCGCGATGATCGCCATCACACGCTTTTTCATCTTGCCGTCTTGCCTCGCATACATATGCCTCGGCACAGCTCTACCACCATTTTCGAGGTTTTGCAGCAAATCCGCTCGCCTTTTCCAGAGCATATGCCACGTCGAGCATTCCGGCCTCGTCCCAGGGCCGGCCAATCACCTGCAACCCCAGCGGGAGACCCGCCTTGTCCACTCCCGCCGGGACCGAGGCGCCGGGCAGACCGGCGAGATTGACCGTCACGGTGAAGACGTCGTTGAGATACATCTGGACCGGATCGCCGTCGCCGACCTCGCCCAGGCCGAACGCGGCCGAGGGCGTCGCCGGGGTCAGGATCGCATCGATTCCCGCGGAGAAGGCGGCTTCGAAATCCTGGCGGATCAGCGTCCGCGTCTTCTGCGCCCTGAGATAGTAGGCGTCGTAGAAGCCGGCCGAGAGCACATAGGCGCCGATCATCACCCGGCGGCGGACTTCCTTGCCGAAGCCTTCGGCCCGGCTGCGCTCGTACATCTCGGTGACGCCCTCCTGGGCCTCGATCCGCGCGCGGTGGCCATAGCGCACGCCGTCGTAGCGCGCGAGGTTCGACGAGGCTTCCGCCGGGGCGATGACGTAATAGGCCGGCAGCGCATATTTCGTGCGGGGCAGGCTGATCTCGACGATCTCCGCGCCCGCGTCGCGCAGCATCTCGGCGCCCCGCTGCCAGAGGGCCTCGATCTCGGCCGGCATGCCGTCGATGCGATATTCCTTCGGGACGCCGATCCGCTTGCCGCGCATGTCGCCGACGAGCGCGGCCTCGAAATCCGGCACCGGGCGGTTGGCCGAGGTGCTGTCCTTCGGATCGTGCCCGGCCATGGCGCCGAGCAGGATCGCGGCGTCGCGCACGGTCTTCGTCATCGGTCCCGCCTGGTCGAGCGAGGAGGCGAAGGCGACGATCCCCCAGCGCGAGCAGCGCCCGTAGGTCGGCTTTACCCCGACGATGCCGGTCAGCGCCGCCGGCTGGCGGATCGAGCCGCCGGTGTCCGTGCCGGTCGCGCCGAGGCAGAGATCCGCCGCCACCGCCGCCGCCGAGCCGCCCGAGGAGCCGCCCGGGGTCAGCGGCGCGGCGTCGCCCGCCCGCCGCCAGGGGCTGACCACCGGTCCGAAGGCCGAGCTCTCGTTCGACGAGCCCATGGCGAACTCGTCCATGTTGAGCTTGCCGAGGCAGACCGCGCCGCGCTCCCAGAGCCGGGCGGTGACGCTGCTCTCGTAGGGCGGGACGAAGCCTTCCAGGATGTTGGACGCCGCCTGCGCCGGCAAGCCCTCGACGCAGAAGAGATCCTTGATCCCGAGGGGCACGCCGCAGAGGTCGGGCGCCTCCCCCGCGTCGAGCCGGGTCTGCGCCGCCGCCGCGCCGACGCGGGCGCGGTCTGGCGAGACATGGGAGAAGGCGTTGAGCGGCGTCGCGGCGGTGATCGCGTCGAGGCAGGACTCGGTCAATTCGGCCGCGCCGATCCGTCGGGAACGCAGGCCCTCGCGGGCCTCGGCGATGGTCAGGCGGGCGAGATCGGACATGCTGTTCCCACGACTTTCCATTTCCCGGACTTGGCCGGACTGTTTATTCCACGACCTTCGGCACGGTGAAGAATCCGTCGCGCGCGTCCGGCGCGTTGGCGAGTACCCGCTCGGGGTAGCCGCCATCGGTCACCGCGTCCTGGCGCCAGGGCAGCCGCATCGGGGTGACGGATGTCATCGGTTCGACGCCGGTGACATCGAGTTCGCCCAGCTGTTCCATGAAGCCGAGGATCGCCGACAACTCGGCGGCGAGCGGGGCGATATCGGCCTCGGCCACCTCGATCCGTGCGAGATGGGCGACGCGGCGCGCGGTTTCTGCGTCAATCGACATCGATCCGGATCCTTCGGCCTCGCGGGAGATGGGCATTCGGCCGTCCGCGCTTTATCCCGCCACCCGTCCCCACGCAAGACCCGCGCCGGGGCGGCCGGGCCTCGGGCGAGGGGCGCGGAGCGCCGCGCCCGCGCCGGGACGCGCCGCTCATGGGATTTCGTGGGTGCGGGGTATGGCGTGCAGCATGGCGTGGGATTCGGTGGCCGATTCGGCGAAGCCGGGTACCAGACGAGACGCCGGCGCGGCTTGCGGGTAACACCGAGGCAGAAAATTACAACTTTATTGATTTTCGGCTTGAGTGTGTGCAATCGGTGGTTGCACAAAATGTGGTGGTAACGGTGCCGTGACGCCACAAGTAATGCTCGTGATCGGGTAATGCTGCGGCGCACCAAAGGGCGAAAAGCCGCTGATTGAACGATCAAAATCCCGATGGACGTGAAAACCGTTGCGTGGCATGAAATCCCATGCTATCCCATAACTCACGGAAGGCAGCGGAATACAAGACAAGGGCAAGTAAAGACCCAAGTGAGACTCGGCAGGCTTCATACAGGCCCGCGCTTTCCTAAGACGAAGAAGACCCGACGCGACTGAAGAACGAGCAGGCACGTAAGACGTGGCGCAGTCGGGCCGAAGGCCCAAACAGGACCGGATGACGGGTCGTGCTTTCAGGTGGCACGGCCCGTCATTGTTTCCGGGATGGGCGAAGCGGACAGGAGTTGGTTGCCGGTGAAGGCGTCTTTCAGGGGCGAGTCGGTCCACAAGTTGGACACGAAGGGTCGCTTGTCGATCCCGGCCCCGTTTCGGCGCGAGCTGGAGAAGGGCGATCCCGAATGGGAATCGGGCCGACCACAGCGTTTCATCCTGGTCTATGGTCATCAGGACACCAGCTATCTCGAAGGCTTCTCCATCGAGTCGATGGCGCGGATGGAGCGGCGGATCCGCAAGATGGATCAGTTCAGCGTCGCGCGTAAGCTTGCGACCTATACCTACAGCACCTGCTCGACGCAGATGGAGCTGGACCCGACGGGCCGGATCGTGCTTCCGGCCGAGCTGAAGCAGCGGATCGGCGCCACCGACGAGGTCCGCTTCCTTGGCGAGCTCGACACCTTCCGCATCACGACGCCGAGCGTGTTCGACGCGGCGATCGCCGAATTGCGCGGCCTCGTGGTGCCGGGAGACGCGGCGAGCGACCTCTACGCGGCGCTGGGCCGAATCGCCGACGAGGACGACGAATGATGATGGCGCCCTTCGCGCGGCATGTGCCGGTGCTGATCGGTGCGATTCTGGGGCGGGTCGCGCCCGCGCATGGCGTCTGGCTCGACGGCACCTTCGGCGCCGGTGGCTATGCCCGGGCCTTGCTCGACGCCGGGGCCGCGCGGGTGATCGGGGTCGATCGCGATCCCGACGCGCTGAGGGCCGCGGCGCCCTGGGCGGAGACTTTCGGCGCCCGGCTCGACCTCCGCGCCGGGCGGTTCGGCGATCTTGACCGGATCGCGGCCGAGGCGGGGGCGTCGGCGCTGGATGGCGTTGTGCTCGATATCGGCGTTTCCTCAATGCAGCTCGACCAGGCGGAGCGCGGCTTTTCCTTTCAGAAGGAGGGGCCGCTCGACATGCGCATGGGTCGCTCCGGGCCTTCGGCCGCCGATCTGGTGAACAATCTGCCGGAAGCGGCGCTGGCCGACATATTGTTCCAGTATGGCGAGGAGCGCGCCTCGCGCCGGATCGCCCGGGCCATCGTCGCGGCGCGCAAGACGGCGCCGTTCGAGACGACCACCGACCTCGCCGGGCTCTTCGAGCGGCAATTGCCGCGGCCGAAGCCGGGGCAGCCGCATCCGGCGACCCGCGGTTTTCAGGCGCTGCGCATCGCGGTCAACGACGAGTTGGGCGAGCTGGCACGCGGCCTCGCCGCGGCCGAGGCGGCGCTGGCGCCGGGCGGCTGGCTCGCGGTCGTCACCTTTCATTCTCTGGAGGACCGCGTGGTGAAGCGCTTCCTGCAGGCGCGGTCCGGCGCGGCCCCGCGGACCAGCCGGCACGCGCCCGAGGCGACCGCCGAGGCGCCGCGGTTCGAACTCGTCACCCGCAAGGCGGTGGAACCCGACGCGGCCGAGGTCGCCGCCAACCCGCGCGCGCGCTCGGCCAAGCTGCGGCTCGCCCGGCGGCTCGACGCGCCGGCGGGGCGGATCGACGCGGCCACGCTCGGCCTGCCGGCGCTGGCGATCGGAGGGGCGCGGTGAAGCTGATCCTTTATGCCTCCTCGGCCGTGCTCGTCGTTGTCTGCGCGACCTGGGCCTATCGGGTGAACTACGCGACGCAGGAGGCGATGAACCGGGTCGCCGACCTCCGCGCCGAGATCGCCCGCGAGCGCGAGGCGCTGGGCGTGCTCGAGGCCGAATGGGCCTATCTCAACCGGCCCGACCGGCTGCGCGCGCTGGTCGATGCCAATGCCACGACGCTGGCGCTGGTCGAGCTGACGCCCGGGCAATTCGCCGATGTCGGCATGGTGAGCTTTCCGCCACCTCCCGACCCGACCATCGACCCCGAGACCGCCCCCCAATCCGATCCCGCCGGAGCCAAGAAATGATCCGCCGTCCGCTGCGCCCGCTCGCCCGCATCCTCTCGGCCCGTGCCGAGGGCACGGATCCGGATCTCGTCGAAGCCGAGGAACGCGCGGCGCGACTGGCCGCTCGCCATCGCGCCGAGCGGCAGAAGGCGGAGACGCGGCTGTTGCTGCTCGGCGTCGTGTTCATCCTCTGCTTTACCACCGTCGCGGGGCGGATGGCGCTGCTGTCGGCCGCGGTTCCGGTGGAGCCGCGGGCCGAGGGGACAAGCGAGCCGATCCGGGCGCAGCGGGCGAATATCGTCGACCATAACGGCGCGATCCTGGCCACCAACCTCGTCACCGCCTCGCTCTATGCCCAGCCGGCGCAGATGATCGATCCGGCGGCGGCGGCCGAGGCGCTGGCGGCGATCTTCCCCGACCTCGACGCGGAGACGTTGCGGGCGCGCTTCACCGACGGGCGCAAGTTTCTCTGGATCAAGCGCACCATCTCGCCCGAACAGCGGCAGGCGGTGCATGACCTCGGCGAGCCGGGGCTGCTGTTCGGCCCGCGTGAGGTACGGTTCTATCCCAACGGCGCGCTCGCGTCGCATGTTCTCGGCGGCGCGAGCTTCGGTCGCGAGGGCGTCGACGCGGCGGAGATCGTCGGAACGGCCGGCGTCGAGCGCATGTTCGACCAGCGGTTACGCGACCCGGCCGAGGTGGGCGAGGCGCTGCGGCTTTCGATCGACATCGACGCGCAGGTCGCACTCGAGGAAGTGCTGGCGACCGGCATGGCCGAGATGCATGCCAAGGGCGCGGTCGGCATCCTGATGGAGGCCGACACCGGTCAGATCCGCGCGCTGGCGAGCCTGCCGGACTTCGATCCGAACCAGCGCCCGCCCTTGCCGACCAGCGGCGACCCCGCCGACAGCCCGCTCTTCAACCGGGCGGCGCAGGGGCGCTACGAACTCGGTTCCTCCTTCAAGCCGCTGACCGCCGCCCTGGCGATCGAGGAGGGCAAGGTCGGGCCGAAGACGCTGGTTGACACCAAGGGGCCGATGCATTGGGGCCGGTTCACCATCCACGACTTCCACAACTACGGCCCGCGGCTGACGGTCGAGGACGTGCTGGTCAAATCCTCGAACATCGGCGCGGCGCGGCTGGCCATCGCCAGCGGGACGGCGGCGCAGAAGCGCTTTCTCGGCGAGGTCGGCATGCTGGCGCCGGTGCCGGTGGAGCTGAGCGAGGCGGCGCGCACCACGCCGATGGTGCCGTCGAGCTGGTCTGACCTTTCGACCATCACCATCGGCTTCGGTCACGGTATCGCGGTGACGCCGCTGCATCTCGCCACGGCCTATGCGATGCTGGCGAACGGCGGTCTTCGCGTGCATCCGAGCATCGTGGCGAGCGACGTGCGCCCCACCGAGGCCGACCGGATCATCTCCGCGCGGACCTCGCAGGAGATCCGCGAAATGCTGCGCCAGGTGGTGGTGCGCGGTACCGCCAAGGGCGCCGACATCCCCGGCTACGCGGTGGCGGGCAAGACCGGGACGGCGGACAAGCCGCTGCGGCACGGCGGCTACGCGCGCGACAAGGTGATCTCGACCTTCGCCTCCTTCTTCCCGGTCGACAAGCCGCGCTACGTGCTCGTCATCACGCTCGACGAGCCGGTCACCTATATCAACAAGACGGCGTTCCGCACGGCGGGCCTGACGGCGGTACCGGTGGCGGCGAAGGCGATCAAGCGCCTGGCGCCCGTGCTCGGCATGCGGCCGGACGCGCCGGTCGAGACCGAGGAGCCGCCGCTTTACACGGTCGCGGGAAACGAATAGCCCCTTGCCCAACAACTCCCGGAGGCGCTGGACGATGGCCGCGACCGATCGCACCAAGAAGCTGATGGGCTTCGATGCGCTGGGGCTGCTGACCGGAACCCGGCGCGGCGGCGACTGGTCCGGCGCGCTGCCCGAGATCACCGGGCTCTCGGTCGACAGTCGCGATACCGAAGCCGGGCATCTCTTCGCCGCCCTGCCGGGGACGCGGATGCACGGCGCGGACTTCATTCCCTTCGCCTTGCGCATGGGCGCGGTCGCGGTGCTGACCGACGCCGCGGGCCTCGCCTCGGCCGAGGCCGCGCTCGGGCCGCTGAAGGTGCCGGTGGTGGTCGCGGAGCAGCCGCGCCGGGCGCTGGCCATCGCGGCCGGGCGCTGGTACGGCGCCCAGCCGGAGGTGATGGTCGCGGTCACCGGCACCAACGGCAAGACCTCGGTCGCGAGCTTCACCCGCCAGATCTGGGAGCAGATCGGCGAGCGGGCGGTGAATTTCGGCACCACCGGCGTCGAAGGCGCGGTCTCGGCGCCGCTCGGTCACACGACGCCCGAGCCGATCACGCTGCACGCGCTGCTCGCCGAGCTCAGTGTCGAGGGCGTCACCCACGCGGCGATGGAGGCGTCGAGCCATGGGCTCGACCAGCACCGGCTGGACGGGGTGCATCTCGACGCGGCGGCCTTCACCAACATCACGCGCGATCATCTCGACTATCATCCCGATTTCGAAGCCTATTTCGCGGCGAAGCTGGGGCTGTTCGAACGGGTGCTGCCGCGGGGGGCGGCGGCCGTCGTCAATATGGACGATCCGCACGGCGCGCGGGTCCGCGCGGTGGCCGAGGCGCGGGGCCAGAAGGTGATCGCGGTCGGCCGGGCCGAGGGCTGCGAGCTGCGGCTGATCGGCCAGCGGTTCGATGCGACCGGGCAGGACCTGCTCTTTGCCTGGGGGGGGCGCAGCCACAAGGTCCGGCTCGACCTCATCGGCGGCTTCCAGGCGCACAACGCCCTGATCTCCGCCGGCCTCGCCATCGGCTCCGGCAGCGACGCGGCGGCGGTGATCGCGGCGCTGCCCCTGCTCGAAACGGTGCGCGGGCGGATGGAGCGGGCGGCGACGCGGGCCAACGGCGCGCAGGTCTTCGTCGACTATGCCCATACCCCGGACGCGCTCGCGACCGCGCTGGCGGCGCTGCGGCCGCATGTGATGGGGCGGCTGCTCGTGGCGTTCGGCGCGGGCGGCGACCGGGACAGGGGCAAGCGGCCGCTGATGGGCGAGGCGGCGGCGGCGGGGGCGGACGTGGTCTTCGTCACCGACGACAATCCGCGCACCGAGGATCCGGCGGCGATCCGCGCGGCGGTGCGCGCCGGCTGCCCCGAGGCGACGGAGATCGGCGACCGGGCCGAGGCGATCCTGACGGCGGTCGACGCGCTGCAGCCGGGGGACGCGCTGCTGATCGCGGGCAAGGGCCATGAGACGGGTCAGGTGATCGGCCAGGACGTGCTGCCCTTCGACGATATCGAGCAGGCGAGCATCGCGGTCGCCGCGCTCGACGGGTTGGGCGCGTGAGGGCGGCGGGCGCCGCGGCGCGCGCGGCGGAGGAGGGCGCGGCGATGGCGGTGCTCTGGACCCGGGCCGAGGCGGAGGCCGCGACCGGCGCCGCCGCGGCGGGCGGCGTCGCGGGGCGCGACTGGACCGCCACCGGGGTCTCGATCGACACGCGTTCGCTGTTGCCGGGCGATCTCTTCGTCGCGCTGTCCGCCGCGCGGGACGGACATGATTTCGTGGCCGAGGCGCTGGCCAAGGGCGCGGCGGCGGCGCTGGTGTCGCGCGTTCCGGAGGGCGTCGCGCCGGACGCGCCGCTGCTGGTCGTTCGGGACGTGCTCGACGGGCTGTGGGCGCTCGGTCGCGCGGCGCGGGCACGGTTCCGGGGCAAGCTGGTCGCGGTCACCGGATCGGTTGGCAAGACCGGCACCAAGGAGATGCTGCGGGTGGCCCTCGGCGCCCAGGCGACCGTGCACGCGGCGGAGAAGAGCTACAACAATCACTGGGGCGTGCCGCTGACGCTGGCGCGAATGCCCGAGACGGTCGATTTCGCGGTGATCGAGATCGGCATGAACGCACCGGGCGAGATCGCGCCGCTGACCCGCCTCGCACGGCCGCATGTGGCGCTGGTCACCACGGTCGCCGCCGTGCATCTCGCGGCGTTCCGCGGTCTCGGCGGCATCGCGCGCGAGAAGGCGGCGATCTTCCAGGGGCTCGAGCCGGGCGGTGTCGCGATCCTGAACCGCGACATCCCGCAATATCCGATCCTGCGCGCGGCGGCCAAGGCGGCGGGCGCGCGCGCCGTCCGGTTCGGTTCGGCCGGGCGGCCGGAGTTCCTGCTGCTCGACGCGCGGGTCGGCACCGGCGCGACCTCGATCAAGGCGCGGGCGAACGGGACGACCTTCTATTTCAGGCTCGCCGCCGCCGGCGCGCATCTCGCACTCAACGCGCTCGGTGCGCTGGCGGCGGTCGATGCGCTCGGCGGCGACATGGCGCGGGCGAGCCTCGCGCTGGCGAGTTGGCGCTCGCCCGAGGGGCGGGGCGCGCGCTGGACGGTTCTGCTGGGACCGGGCGGGCTCGACGGGACGATCGGCCTGATCGACGAAAGCTACAACGCCAATCCGGCGGCGATGGCGGCGGCGCTCGCGGTCTTCGCTGGCGAGCAGCCGCGGGACGGCATAGGCCGGGTGGCGCGCGGCCGGCGGGTCGCGTTTCTCGGCGACATGCTGGAACTCGGCCCGCGTGAACGCGAGATGCATGAGGGCCTCGCCCGGGTGCCGGCGATCTCGGCGGTTGACAAGGTTCATTGCGCCGGTGGCCGGATGCGCGCGCTCTACGAGGCGCTGCCGGCGGACCAGCGCGGCGAGTGGTTCGATACCGCCGAAGAGATGGCGGCGCGGGTGCGGCGCCTGCTCGACGCTGGCGACATCGCCATGGTCAAGGGCTCGCTCGGCTCGCGCGTCGGCAAGGTGGTCGAAGCGATCAAGAAGCTGGGCGACGCGCGTCCGCCCGAAAGCCTGGAGGGATAGGCCCCCGAATGCTGTTCTACCTCGCGGAGCTTTCGCCCGACCTGAGCCTGTTCAACGTCTTCCGCTACATCACCTTTCGCGCCGGCGGCGCCTTCATCACCGCGCTGATCTTCGGCTTCCTGTTCGGCCGCCCGCTCATCGACCTGCTGCGGTTGCGGCAGGGGCGGGGGCAGCCGATCCGGACCGACGGGCCGCAGAGCCATATCGTCAGCAAGGCCGGGACGCCGACTATGGGCGGTCTGCTGATCCTGTCGGCGACCTTCTTCTCGACGCTGCTCTGGGCGCGCTGGGACAACGGCTTCGTCTGGCTGGTGCTGTTCGTCACGGCGGGCTTCGGCCTGATCGGCTTCGCCGACGATTTCGCCAAGGTGAAGCGCCAGACCCATGACGGCGTCTCGGGGCGGATCCGGCTGGCGGCGGGGTTCCTGATCGCGCTGGCCGCCGGGGGCTGGGCGATGGTCCTGCATCCCGAGGGGCTGACCGGCATGCTGGCCTTTCCGGTGTTCAAGAGCTTCCTGCTCGATCTCGGCTGGCTGTTCCTGCCATTCGCCATGCTGGTGATCGTCGGTTCGGCCAACGCCGTGAACCTGACCGACGGACTCGACGGGCTTGCCATCATGCCGGTGATGATCGCCGCGGCGGCGCTCGGGGTCATCGCCTACGTGGTCGGGCGCGCCGACTTCTCGACCTATCTCGACGTGCACTACGTACCCGGCACCGGTGAGATCGCGGTCTTCGTCGCGGCGCTGATCGGCGGCGGGCTCGGGTTTCTCTGGTACAACGCCCCGCCGGCGGCGGTTTTCATGGGCGACACCGGCAGCCTCGCGCTCGGCGGCGCGCTCGGGGCGATCGCGGTCGCGACCAAGCACGAGATCGTGCTCGCCATCGTCGGCGGGCTGTTCGTGGTCGAGGCGCTGAGTGTCATCATTCAGGTGGTGTATTACAAGCGGACCAAGAAGCGGGTGTTCCTGATGGCCCCGATCCACCACCATTTCGAGAAAAAGGGCTGGGCCGAGCCGCAGATCGTGATCCGCTTCTGGATCATCTCGCTGATCCTCGCCATGATCGGCCTCGCCACGCTGAAGCTGCGTTAGGGCGGAAACCGACCCGGTTGCACCGGGTCGCCCGCTCTGGAGTCTTGAATTTGCGCAATGTCTTGACCACCGGACGATTCCGTCCGGTTGGACATTGCTCTGGCGGTCGGGCTCATACCAGATCCGTTTGATTGGTTCGGATCGAGATGTTTCCCGCGGACCGATCTTGGGGGCGCCAGTGGCGCGCCCGCGGTCCGCGCGCCCGGAGCAAGCTCGCGGAGGG
>NZ_CALAGI010000129.1 GCF_937891315.1 uncultured Amaricoccus sp.
TCCGGCACGACAGGGCATGCCCGTCACGATTTCGCGTAACCTCGAAATCGCGAAGTGGAGGCTCGGACGTCGCGCTTCGCCCGGATGGCGCGGGCGGCGCGGCGAGGACATCGACGGAGGCGCCGTCCAACCGGGCGGTGTCGCCCGGTTGGACGTTCGAGATCATCAGGACTTGGCCAGTGCCCCCGCGAGGGCGGCCTCGACCGAGGCGGCAAGCGGCGTCGTCGGGCGCCCGATCAGCCGCGAAAGCTGGCGGCCGTCGTCGTAGAGCGCGCCGGCCGCGGCGGCCTTGTCGAAGCTCGCATAGGCCAGGGCCGCGGATTCGGGCAGGCCGAAACCGATGAGCGTGGCCGCGTACTCCGCTTCCGTCAGGTCGCGATAGGGGATGTCGCGGCCGGTCTGGCGCGAAATCTCCGCGGCGAGGTCGGTGAGGGTGAAGGCCGTGTCCCCGGCGAGTTCGTAGGTCGCGCCGACATGGCCCTCGCCGGTCAGAACGGTCGCGGCCGCGGCGGCGTAGTCGGCCCTCGCGGTGGCCGAGATGCGCGCCTCGCCCGCCGCGCCGAGAAAGGCGCCCCCGGCCAGCGCGCCGGGGATCGAGGCGGTGTAGTTCTCGGCATACCAGCCGTTGCGCAGGATGGTGTGGGCAATACCGGATGCCGCGAGCGCCTGTTCGGTTTCGAGATGCTCCAGCGCCAGCGACAGGGGCGAGCTGTCGGCGCGCAGCAGGCTTGTATAGACGATCCAACGCACGCCCGCGGCCGAGGCCGCTTCGATGACGGCGCGGTGCTGGCGCAGGCGCGCGCCGAACGCGGTGCCCGAGACGAGGAGCAGCGTGTCGATGCCGGCGAGCGCCGGGCCGAGCGTCTCGGGCCGGTCGTAGTCGGCGGCCCGGACCGGCACGCCGAGGTCCGCCGCCTTTTCCGGCGCGCGGGCGAGGGCGACGACGGGAGCGTTCTTCTGGCGCAGCAGGTCAATCGTGGCGCGGCCGAACTGGCCGCTGGCGCCGGTAACGGCGATGGTCATGGGACATTCTCCATTGCAATCCTCAACGGAGACTCACATATGAATAAAACGTACGATTCGTAAGTACGCACATAAAGGTTAGTGCCATGGTGGGCGATCGACTGGCGCGCGAAGGACTGTCGGATCGGCTTCGGCGGGGCAATCTGCTCGCGGTCGATTGCCCGTCGCGCGAGGTGCTGAAGCATGTGACGAGTCGCTGGGGCGTGCTGGTCCTGATCGTGCTCGAAGGCGGGACGCAGCGGTTCAGCGGCTTGCGCCGCGCCATCGGCGGGGTCAGCGAGCGGATGCTGGCGCAGACGCTGCAATGGCTGGAGGCCGACGGGCTGGTCCTGCGGGTCGCGCGCGACGTGGTGCCGCCACATGTCGAATACAGCCTGACGCCTCTCGGGAGTGAGGCGGCGACCAGGGTGCGCGGGCTCGCCGACTGGATCGAAACGAGCCTGCCGCGCATCCTCGACGCGGCGCCGGAGCGCCGCTAGGCGATTTCGTCTGGGTGGATATTGCTCCGGTCAGGCGATCACGAGGCCGCCCGCCGTCTCGATGAAGGCGATCACCTCCGGCACTCCGACGCCGTCGCGCACCTGGGCGAACTGGAACGGCCGGTCACCGCGCATCCGGCGCGAGTCGCGCTCCATCACCTCGAGACTGGCGCCGACATGGGGCGCGAGGTCGATCTTGTTGATGACGAGCAGGTCCGAGCGTGTCACCCCCGGCCCGCCCTTGCGCGGTATCTTGTCCCCCGCGCAGACGTCGATGACATAGAGCGTCAGGTCGGCGAGTTCGGGACTGAAGGTGGCCGAGAGATTGTCGCCGCCCGATTCGATCAGCACGAGGTCGAGGTCGGGGAAGCGTTGCACCATCTCGTCGATGGCTGCGAGATTGATCGAGGCATCCTCGCGGATCGCGGTATGCGGGCAACCGCCGGTCTCCACGCCGATGATGCGGTCGAGCGGCAGCGCCTGGCTCCGCATCAGGAACTCGGCGTCCTCGCGGGTATAGATGTCGTTGGTGATCGCCGCCACCGACCAGCGGTCGCGCATGCGCTTGCAGAGCTGGTCCATCAGCGCGGTCTTGCCCGCTCCCACCGGGCCGCCGATGCCGACCCGGAGCGGGCCGTTGGGAGATTTCGCGGCGCGCCTGGTCATGTGCGATAGAGCCTCGTGTACTGGGTTTCGTGAAGCATGGCGGCGAGATCGGCGCCGAGCGCGCAGCCGCCGACCTCGTCGAGGGTGAGCCCGCGGCTCTCGGCGGCGATCTCCGCGACGAGCGGCATCAGTCCGGCGGTGACCCGCTGGCCGTCGGTCTGGCCGAGCGGGATCAGCCGTACGCCGGCGGAGACGATATTCGCCGCGAACGCCTGGAGATAGAGTGTGACGGTGATCTCGATCGGCAGGTCGAGCCGGCGCGCGGCGGCGCCGACCGCGACGGGCAGGGGCGCGGGCGCGAGGGGTATTTTCCAGACCGCGGCCACCGTCCGGGCAAAGGCGGTGCCTTGCGCGACGGTCTCAAGGCGCCGCTCCGCCGAGGGCGCCAGCGCCTCGGCGAGTTCTGCGATGGGCGCGGGGTCGGCGGCGGCGCAGGCATGGCGCAGCAGGATGGCATCGGTTCGACCGGCGCCGAAGCGCAGGAGGTCGGAGACCCAGGCGGCGAGGCCGGAGGTATCGGTCACGTCGCCGGCCTCGACCGCCCATTCCAGCCCATGCGAATAACTGTAGGCCCCGACCGGGAAGGCGGGCGAAAACCACGCCGCGAGGATCTGAACGGCGCGCAGGTCAGTGGTCATGCGGGTGATCGTGGACGTGTCGCCCATGGCCATGGCGGTCGTCATCCGCCGCGTGCGACCCGCGGGGATCGTCGGTCGCGCCGCCATGGTGATGCCCCTGTGCGCGCCCGGAGCCGTAGGCGCCGCCTTCCGGGGTGAAGGGCTCGCGGACCGCGCGCGTGGTGGCACCGAGCCGGGCCAGCATGTCCGCCATCACGTGATTGGCCTGGATCAGCAGCCGCGCCGGTTCGATCTGCGCCGGCATGTGGCGGTTGCCGATATGCCAGGCGAGGCGGACGAGCTCCGTCGGCGGCGCGGTGACCTCGATCAGCGGCTCGGCGGCGGCGTCGATCGCGATGCGCGCGCCGCCCGTGGTGAGGAAGGCATCGCCCTGATTGAGCGATACCGTCTCGGCGAGATCGACGAGAAGGCTCGCGCCGGAAGTGGTGGTCAGGCTTCGGCGACGCAGGAACCGGCCCTCGTAGTCGAGGGTGATCCGGTCCACCGCCGGGCCGCCCCCCGCGCGTTCGATCTCCCGCGCGGTATGCCGCTCCATCCGTCCTCTCCCCCCTCGCAAGAACCCGGCCCGGACTATCGCAGGCCGCGGGCGCGCGGTCGAGAGCGGAGCGTCAGCGAGCCATGAAGTCGCGGAAGGCATGCTGGATCACGTCTTCGCGCCGCGGCTCGCGCCTGGCGGGTTCCTCGTCGGAAAGCGCGAAGAGACGCTCGGCGATCCGTCACTGGTCCGGAAAGCAGATCCGGTACCAGTCGCTTCGGGCGGAAACATCGGCCGGGACCGTCTGGCAATAGAGCGGCCCGCGCGAACCGGCTGAGCCGCCGCCCTGCGACCGGCCCGTGTCCGGGCTTTCCTGCCGGATCGGGGAACCGACCGTGCAGGCGGCAAGCAGCAGCGCGGCGAAAACAAGCGGTGTCACGGATTTCATCGCGGCCTCCCTCAGTCGAAGGGCTTGCAGACTCGGTTCCACTCGGCCCGGTCATAGATGTTCGTCGGCACGGTCTGGCAGTAGAGCGCGCCCTTGTTGGCGGCGGCGCCGCCGCCCGGATCGTCGATGCCCGGCGGCCCGTTCACCGCTTTGGCATCGCAGGCGGCGAGCAACAGGCCGCAAGCGCCCAGCAGAAAGGGAAGTCTCATGCGAGAGGTCCATTTGGTGGCTCCGCCTTCATGCTACACCCGAGCCGCGCGGAAGCCCAGCCCCGCGCCGTCCGGGAAACAGTCAGAACAGGAAGTAGCGCTGCGCCATGGGCAGGACTTCCGCCGGCTCGCAGGTCAGGAGCACGCCGTCGGCGCGCACCTCGTAGGTTTCGGGATCGACCTCGATCGCCGGGCAGGCGGCGTTGAGCTTCATCGCCGCCTTGCCGATGCCGCCGCGGGTATTCTCCACCGCGAGCGTCTGTTTCGCGAGGCCGAGCCGGTCGCGGATGCCGGCGGCCTGCGCGGCGGCGGAGGTGAAGATCACCGCCGAATGTTCGACCGAGCGGCCCATGGAGCCCCACATGGCGCGCGAATGGACCGGCTGCGGCGTGGGGATCGAAGCATTGGGATCGCCCATCTGCGCCATGGCGATCGAGCCGCCGACCAGCACCATCTCGGGCTTCACGCCGAAGAAGGCGGGGTTCCACAACACCAGATCGGCGCGCTTGCCGACCTCGACCGAGCCGATCTCGCGGCTCATCCCGTGGGCGATCGCCGGGTTGATGGTGTATTTCGCGATATAGCGCCGGACGCGGAAATTGTCGTTGTCGCCAGTCTCCTCGGGCAGGCGGCCGCGCTGGAGCTTCATCTTGTGCGCGGTCTGCCAGGTGCGGATCAGCACCTCGCCGACGCGACCCATGGCCTGGCTGTCGGACGAGATGATCGAGAAGGCGCCGAGGTCGTGCAGGATGTCCTCGGCCGCGATCGTCTCCTTGCGGATGCGGCTCTCGGCGAAGGCGATGTCCTCGGGGATGCCCTGGTCGAGATGGTGGCAGACCATGAGCATGTCGAGATGTTCCTCGAGCGTGTTCACGGTGTAGGGCCGGGTCGGGTTGGTCGAGGAGGGGATGACGTTCGGCAGGCCGCAGACCTTGATGATGTCGGGCGCGTGGCCGCCGCCGGCGCCTTCGGTGTGGAACGCGTGGATCGTGCGGCCCCGGATCGCCGCCACGGTGTGTTCGACGAAGCCCGACTCGTTCAGCGTGTCGGTGTGGATCATCACCTGCACGTCGAGCGCGTCGGCGACGGTCAGGCAGCAGTCGATGGCGGCCGGGGTCGTGCCCCAGTCCTCGTGCAGCTTCAGCGCGCAGGCGCCGCCCAGCACCATTTCCTCGAGCGCGGCGGGGCGCGAGGCGTTGCCCTTGCCGGAGATGCCGATATTGACCGGCACGGCATCGACCGCCTGCATCATGCGCCCGATATGCCACGGGCCGGGGGTGCAGGTGGTGGCGAGCGTGCCATGCGCCGGGCCGGTGCCGCCACCGAGCAGCGTGGTCACCCCGGAATGCAGCGCATCCTCGATCTGCTGCGGACAGATGAAATGGATATGGGCGTCGAAGCCGCCAGCGGTCAGGATCCGCCCCTCGCCGGCGATGATCTCGGTGCCAGGGCCGATGACGATGTCGATCCCGGGCTGGGTGTCGGGGTTGCCCGCCTTGCCGATCGCCGCGATCCGGCCGTCGCGCAGCGCCACGTCGGCCTTCACGATGCCGGTCCAGTCGACGATCAGCGCGTTGGTGATGACGGTATCGACCGCCCCCTCCGCCCGCGAGACCTGGCTCTGGCCCATGCCGTCGCGGATGACCTTGCCGCCGCCGAACTTCACCTCCTCGCCATAGACGGTCAGGTCGCGCTCGACCTCGATCACGAGTTCGGTGTCGGCGAGACGAACGCGGTCGCCGGTGGTCGGGCCGTACATGTCGGCGTATGACGCGCGGGAGATCCGGGTTGGCATGGTCGTCCTTTCGAGGAATGCGGGCGGGGTCGGATCAGGCGGCGGCGCCGTCGTGCAAACGGGCGGGCAGGGCGCGCGCGTCCACGCCGTCGAGGCAGTTGACATTGACCGCGACCATCGGCGTGCCATCCCGGCTGGCGGCGAAGGACAGTGGCTGGATCCCGCATATCCGGCAGAACAGGTGCTGGATCTTCTCGGAAGCGAAGCGGTACTCGGTCAGGTTTTCCCTGCCCTTGAAGTTGGACAGCGCCGCCTCGGGCGCGAAGGCGAGGACCGCCCCGAGCCGGCGGCAGCGCGAGCAGTTGCACGCGATCGGCTGCGACAGGTCGAGCGGCGCGTCGAAGCTGACCGCGCCGCACTGGCAGGAGCCGTGATAGGTTTCCGTCATCACAGCTCTCCCATGATTTCGCCGTTGAAGCCGTAGACCGTGCGCGCGCCGCCATAGGGCACGAGCCGCGCGTCGCGGGTCTGGCCGGGCTCGAAGCGCACCGCGGTGCCGGCGGCGATGTCGAGACGCATGCCGCGCGCCGCCGCCCGGTCGAAATCGAGGCCGGGATTGGTCTCGGCGAAATGGTAGTGGCTGCCGACCTGGATCGGCCGGTCACCGGTATTGGCGACCGTGAGGGTGATGGCGACGCGGCCCTCGTTCAGAACGATGTCGCCGGCGGCGGGAAAGATCTCTCCGGGGATCATGCGCGCCGCCCCTCAGCCGGCGACGAGGGCGAGGCCGGCGAGGCAGGTGAGCCCGCCGAGAGCCCGCGCGACCATCGGCCGCCGCGCGCCGGCCACGATGCCGATCGCGAGCCCGGCGCCATGCAGCGCGGCGGTCGAGATCACGAAGCCGGCCGCGTAGGGCAGGCCGCCGAGCGCCGGCCCCTCCAGCCCGTGCGCGTAGCCGTGGGCGAGGCCGAAGACCGCGATCGCCGCGCAGCTGAGCGCCAGCGGCGGGCGCAGGGCCGCCGCGATGACCGCGCCGAGGATGAGGACGGAGGCGAGGATCGTCGGCTCGACCACCGGCGCCGCGGCGCCTTCGAAGCCGAGCAGGCCGCCTGCGAGCATCGCCGCGACGAAGCTCGCCGGAAAGGCCCAGCGCGCCGTCCCGCCGGTCATGCCTGCGAAGATGCCGACCGCGACCATGGCCAGCAGGTGATCCGGGCCGAGCAACGGATGCGCGAGGCCGGAGGCGAAGGGCGATCCATGCGCGCCAATGCCGGTATGCGCCAGCGCGGCGGTCGGGAGCAGCGGGGCGAGGATCAGGGGGAGTGGGCGGCGCATGGGAACTCCTTGGTCTGGCGGCGGTCCGCGGCCTGGCGCGGGAAGGGTGGGTCAGCGGATCGGGCTGTGCACGGTGACGAGCTTGGTGCCGTCGGGGAAGGTGGCCTCGACCTGAACGTCGTGGATCATCTCTGGCACGCCGGCCATGCACTGCTCGGCGGTGATCACGTGCGCGCCGGATTCCATCAGGTCGGAAACGGCGCGGCCGTCGCGCGCGCCCTCGACCACGAAGTCGGTGATGAGCGCGATCGCCTCGGGATGGTTGAGCTTGACGCCGCGGGTGAGGCGACCGCGCGCGACCATGGCGGCGACCGAGACCAGAAGTTTGTCCTTTTCGCGCGGGGTAAGGTTCATGGCGGGCCTTTCGCAGCCGATCAAAGGGACCAGACGCGCGGGACCGGCCCCGCGCGAAACGACGTCAGAAAGCGGACGAGGAGCTTGCGCAACGGAGCGTTGTCCGGGGCGAGGAAGCGCAGGATCAGAACGCCCTCGCGCGCCGTCGCCGCCGCTGTCACCGGTCCCGGATCCGCGACAAGGCCGCGGGCCGCGTCGAGCCGGGTCTCCGCCCCCGGCGCGGCGTGGATCAACGTGGCGCAGGCGCGGGCCCCGGCGAGCGCCGCGGGGCCCTGCGCGCGGGTGAGCGCGCCGTCGAGGCGCAGCGCCTCGGCATGGATCAGCCGGCCGCCGCGGCGCAAGCGCCACTGGTCGGTGAAATGCGCGGCGGCGACGGTTTCGCCCATCGCCGCGCGGCCGAGAACCACGGTTTCGAGCAGGGTAAGGCTGGCGTCCTCGGCCATCTCGACCTCGAGCCGGCGGTCGAGGCGGGCGCCATCGTAGAGGATCGTCTCCTGCGGCAGCCAGTCGAGCGTCGCACCGGAGCCGAGCGCGAGCCGCGTTTCGACCCGGGCGACGGCGCCGGTCGAGCGATAGACCCGTTCCGCCGCCTGAGTGCTGGCGACGAGCGCCGCGCCGGGGCCCGCTTCCAGCCGCCAGTCGAGCCGGTCGCCGCCGGCGATGCCGCCCGAGGTATTGATGAGCACCACCTCCGGGGGCCCGGCCCCGCGCCGCGGACGCAGCGCCTTGGCGCAGCCCTGCTGGAACAGGCGATCGAGCCGGGAAGCGCCGCGCCGGAACACGAAGGCGACATCCGCCCGGCCCCTGGCGCGTTGCAGCGGGGGGGCTTTCGGCACGGCTACTTCCGTGGAAGCCGCGCTGATCGAAGTCGGGGACGGCATCTGCATGGCTGGTTTCCGGCGGCGCTTCCGCGAGCGTTAGTTCGTCGCCCGCCGCCCACGCAACCGGACGCGTCCATTCCGCCGCCGTTCGTCGCGCATCTGCGCAAGGATTGAGCAAATGTGGCGTCGGGGGTCGTCGCGGCGGCAATTCGATAATTTTACCAGTTGATAAAAATCTTGCTCTGTGCGAGCTTTTTCCCATGCGCGGCGGCGCTTGGGAGAGGTCCATGGCACCCAGTTCCGAGCCCGGAAGGGCGACACGCACATGACGGGCATCCTCGGATCGGAGAACAAGGGCGCCGTTGCCCGACGGGCCGATACCCGTACCGTCGGCATCGTCCCTGGCCGCCTGTCCGTCGAGCGCCTCGCCGCGAATTTCGCCGATGTCGCGCCGCCGTTCGACGCGCACGAGGCGCTGGTCGCCTCGGACCGCTGCTACTTCTGCCATGACGCGCCCTGCGTCGTTGCCTGTCCGACCTCGATCGACATCCCCCTCTTCATCCGCCAGATCGCGACGGGCGCGACGGGCGCCGCGGCGCGGACCATCTTCTCGCAGAACATCCTCGGCGGCATGTGCGCGCGGGTCTGCCCGACCGAGACCCTGTGCGAGGAGGCCTGCGTGCGCGAGGCGGCCGAGGGCAAGCCCGTCGAGATCGGCCGGCTGCAGCGCCATGCGACGGACGCGCTCATGGCGCGCGGCGGCCATCCCTTCGCCAGAGCCGCGGCCACGGGTCGGCGGATCGCGGTGGTTGGCGCCGGCCCCGCCGGCCTCGCCTGCGCGCACCGGCTGGCGATGCTCGGCCATTCCGTGACACTGCTCGACGCGCGGTCGAGGGGCGGCGGCCTGAACGAATTCGGCATCGCGGCCTACAAGACGGTGGGCGGCTTCGCCCGGGCCGAGCTCGACTGGCTGCTCGGTATCGGCGGGATCGAGCCGCGCTATGACTGCGCGCTCGGTCGCGACATCGATCTGGAGGCGCTGACGGCGGAGTTCGACGCGGTCTTCCTCGGCATCGGTCTCGGGGCGGTCAATGCGCCGCGGATCGAGGGCGCGGACAAGGACGGGGTGCGCGCGGCGGTGGATTTCATCGCCGAACTGCGCCAGGCGCGCGACCTCGCCGCGCTGCCGGTCGGACGGCGGGTGGTGGTGATCGGCGGCGGCATGACGGCGATCGACGCGGCGGTGCAGGCGAAACTCCTCGGCGCCGAGGAGGTCACCATCGTCTATCGTCGCGGCCAGGAGAAAATGGCCGCCTCGGAATACGAACAGGATCACGCGACGCGCGCCGGCGTGCGCATCGTCTGCTCGGCCGCGCCGATCAGGGTCAAGGGCAACGGCGCGGTGCGCGAGGTCGAGTTCGTCTATACCGAGGAAGGGCCCGACGGCCTCGCGGAGACCGGCGAGACCTTCGTGCTCAAGGCCGATCAGCTGCTCGCGGCCATCGGCCAGACGCTGGAAGGCGTGCCGAAGGGGCTGGAGCTGTCCGGCGGCAAGATACGCGTCACCGGTCCCGGTCGCTCAAGCCTCGCCCGGGTCTGGGCCGGCGGCGATTGTGCCACCGGCGGCGACGATCTGACGGTGACCGCCGTCGCCGAGGGGCGCGACGCGGCGATGGATATCCACGCGACGCTGACGGCGGAGGCGTGAGATCTCCCGCGGGGAATGGCCTGTTCTCGCGACTGGTGGAGGCGACGGGATGAGCAAGGTCGAGGAGACGGTGGCGGCGCACTACGCCGGCGCCGGGATGCACGACAAGATCATGCAACGGCTGGCGGATGCCGGGATCCCGGCCGAGGCGGTGACCGCGGAGCATCTGAGGCCGGTCGACGAGTTCCATATCGGCGAGGCCGCCGCCACGGCGGCGCTGCTGGATCAGCTGACGATCGGGCCGGCGACGCGGGTGCTGGACATCGGTTCGGGTATCGGAGGGCCGGCGCGGACGATGGCGCGGACCTACGGCGCACGGGTGACCGGCATCGACCTGACGCCGGACTATGTCGATACGGCGCGGAAGCTGACGGCACTGCTCGGGGGCGAGGTCGAGTTCGTGCTCGGCAGTGCGCTGGACATGCCGTTCGAGGCGGGGAGCTTCGATCTTGCGACGCTGCTCCATGTCGGCATGAACTTGCCGGACAAGCCGCGGTTGTTCGCCGAGGTCGCCCGGGTGCTGGCGCCGGGCGGGACGTTCGCGGTCTATGACATCATGCTCTTCGGCGCGCATCCGGGGTTTCCGCTGCCCTGGGCCAGCGATCCGTCGGGCTCCTTCCTCGATGCGCCCGAGGTTTATCTCGCGGCGGCGGAGGCGGCGGGATTCGGGCTGGTGGCGCGGCGGGACCGGGGAGATATCGCCGTCGCCTTCTTCGCGCGGATGCAGGCGGCGATGGCCGGCAGGGAACCGCCGGCCGTCGGCCTGCCGGTCCTGATGGGCGCGGCGGCGCCGGCCAAGGTGGCGAACATGGTGGCGGCCATCACAGCCGGCGATATCCAGCCGGTCGAGATGATCTTTCGCAAGGGCTAGGAGCGGGCGATGGCCGATCTTTCCAGCAATTTCGTCGGCATCAAGTCGCCCAATCCGTTCTGGCTGGCCTCGGCGCCGCCGACGGACAAGGAGTACAACGTCCGCCGCGCCTATGAAGCCGGCTGGGGCGGGGTGGTCTGGAAGACGCTGGGGCTCGACCCGCATATCGTCAATGTCAACGGGCCGCGCTACGGCGCGATCTGGGGCGCGGACCGCCGGCTGCTCGGGCTCAACAATATCGAGCTGATCACCGACCGGCCGCTCGATGTGAACCTGCGCGAGATCAAGGCGGTCAAGTGCGACTGGCCGGACCGCGCCTTGGTGGTCAGCCTGATGGTGCCCTGCGAGGAAGACGCCTGGAGGGGCATCCTGCCGCTGGTCGAGGAGACCGGCGCCGACGGGGTGGAGCTGAATTTCGGCTGTCCACACGGGATGAGCGAGCGCGGCATGGGCTCCGCCGTCGGGCAGGTGCCGGAATATATCGAGATGGTCACCCGCTGGTGCAAGGCGAGCACCCGGATGCCGGTGATCGTCAAGCTGACGCCGAACATCACCGACATCCGCCTGCCGGCGCGGGCCGCGCATCGCGGCGGCGCCGACGCGGTCAGCCTGATCAACACCATCAATTCGATCACCTCGGTCGATCTCGACCTGTTCGCGCCGGAGCCCACCATCGACGGCAAGGGCGCGCATGGCGGCTATTGCGGCCCGGCGGTCAAGCCGATCGCCCTCAGCATGGTCAGCGAGATCGCCCGCGATCCGGTGACCGCGCGCCTGCCGATCAGCGGCCTCGGCGGCATCACCACCTGGCGCGACGCCGCGGAATTCATGGCGCTCGGCGCCGGCAACGTTCAGGTCTGCACCGCAGCGATGACCTACGGTTTCCGCGTGGTGCGGGAGATGATCTCCGGGCTGGAAAACTGGATGGACGGCAAGGGCCACGGCGCGCTGTCGGAGGTCATCGGGCGGGCGGTTCCGAACTGCTCGGACTGGCAACATCTGAACCTCAACTATGTCGCCAAGGCGCGGATCAACCAGGATCTCTGCATCCATTGCGGCCGCTGCTACGCCGCCTGCGAGGACACGTCGCATCAGGCGATCGCGATGAACCCCGGCAGGGTGTTCGAGGTGAAGGACGAGGAATGCGTCGCCTGCAACCTCTGCGTCAATGTCTGCCCGGTGGAGGACTGCATCGAGATGGTGGCGCTCGCCCCCGGCGTCGTCGATCCGCGCACCGGGCGGGTGGTTCAGCCCGGATATGCGAACTGGACCACCCATCCGAACAACCCGGCCGCCGCCAGGGCGGCGGAGTAGCGCCGCTTCGCACGGAGCGCGAGCGATTCCCGGCCGGCGCCCCGCTGTCACCGTCCTAGGCGCCGCTCGGGTTCAAGGAGTTCGGGCTTGGGAACGACGATCCGGTCAGCCGGACTGTCGTCCGCGTGAATCGTTCCACCATGTTTCGAGCCGACGGCGGCGCGTGACCCGGCGGACGAGCACTCGCCCGGGGAAGGCTGGATCGCTCCTTCCGCTGACGCCTCAGGCGCGGCGGTCCACCATCTGGCCGGGCAGGTAGAAGGTGCCGACGGAAAAGCCGCGGTCGGCCTCGATCGCCGCGAGGCCGACCGCGCGGGCCGGGCGACCGTCGCAGATCGGCGCCTCGAGCCCCGTGGCCAGTCGCTCGGGGCGCGGCGCGGGTGCCCTGCGCCCACGCCCCACTGCGACCTCGACCACGCATTCGGTCGCGCGGGGATGCGCGCGTGAAAAGCCCTGTCCGCCCAGAAGGCCGAGACCGTTGCCCAGAAGCCG
>NZ_CALAGI010000130.1 GCF_937891315.1 uncultured Amaricoccus sp.
CTCCGGGCGCGCGGACCGCGGGCGCGCCACTGGCGCCCCCCAAGAGCGGTCCGCGGAAAAAATCTCGATCCGAACCAGTCAGGCGGATCTGGTATGACCGCCCGGAGGGTTGCCCGCGTCGGGTCAGGCGAGCATCGCCAGCGGATGCTCCAGATTGTCCTTCACCGCCTCCAGAAAGCTCGCGCCGAGCGCGCCGTCGATGACCCGGTGGTCGACCGAGAGCGTCACCGACATCATGGTCGCCACCTCGATCGCCCCGCCGGCGCCGACGATCGGCTCCGCGACGCCCGCGCCGACCGCGAGGATCGAGGCATGGGGCGGGTTGATCACCGCGTCGAAGCTCTCCACCCCCATCATTCCGAGGTTGGAGATCGCGAAGCCGCCACCCTGATATTCATGCGGCGCGAGCTTGCGCGCCTTGGCGCGGGCGGCGAGATCCTTCATCTCGGCGGAGAGCGTCGAGAGCGACTTCCTGTCGGCGTCGCGCAGCACCGGCGTGAACAGCCCGCCCTCGATCGCGACCGCGACGGCGACGTCGGACGCCTTGAGGCGCAGCACGCGGTCGCCGGCCCAGACCGCGTTGCAGTCCGGTACCCGCTGGAGCGCGAGGGCGCAGGCCTTGATCACGAAGTCATTGACCGAGAGCTTCACACCCCGGCCTTCGAGTTCCCTGTTGAGCTGGGAGCGGAAGGCGAGCAGCGGATCGAGGCGGATCCGGCGGCGCAGGTAGAAATGCGGGATGGTCTGCTTGGCTTCGGTCAGACGCGCGGCGATGATCTTGCGCATGCCGTCGAGCTTGATTTCCTCATAGTCGCGGTCGGCGTAGATCAGCCGGATCGCATCGAGGGCCGGTCCGGCCGGCGCCGCCGCCGGGGCGGGAGGCTCGGGCGCGGCGATCGCCTCCTTCGGCGCGGCGGAGGGGGTGGGCGCGGCTTCCGCCGCCTCGACATCCGCCTTCACGATCCGTCCGTTCGGGCCGGATCCCCTGATCGCCGTCAGGTCCAGACCCTTTTCCGCCGCGATGCGCCGGGCGAGGGGCGAGGCGAAGACGCGCGCCCCCTCGGCCGCAGGGGCGGGGGCCGATACCGGGACCGCGGGCGCGGCCTCCGGCGCGGTGGGTTCAGGCGCGGCCTTCGGCGCGGCGGGTTCAGGCGCGGCCTTCGGCGCGGTGGCCGGGGCCTTCTCCGCGACCGGAGCGCCGAGCGCTTCCGCGCCTTCGCCCTCCTCGAGCAGGATGGCGATCAGGTCATTGACCTTCACGCCCTCGGTGCCGTCGGGGACGATGATCTTGCCGACCACGCCATCGTCGACCGCCTCGAATTCCATCGTCGCCTTGTCGGTCTCGATCTCGGCGAGGACCGCGCCGGATTTCACCGCGTCCCCCTCCTTGACCAGCCACCTGGCCAGCGTGCCTTCCTCCATCGTCGGGGAAAGCGCCGGCATCAGGATATTGATTGCCATGGCTTTTCCTAACGATAGAGGACGGACTTGCAGGCCGCGATGACCTCGGGAACCGTGACGAGGGCGAGCTTTTCAAGATTGGCCGCATAGGGCATCGGCACGTCCTTGCCCGTGCAGTTGACCACCGGCGCGTCGAGATAGTCGAAGGCCTCGCGCATCAGCACCGAAGAGAGATAGCTTCCGATCGAGCAGACCGGGAAGCCTTCCTCGACCGTGACGCAGCGGTTGGTCTTCTTCACCGAATTGACCACCGTCTCGGTATCCATCGGCCGCAGCGAGCGCAGGTCGATCACCTCGGCGAATATGCCCTCCTTCGCCAGCTCGTCGGCCGCCTTCAGCGCATGGCTCATGCCGATGCCGAAACTGACGATCGTCAGGTCGCCGCCGTCGCGCGCGACCCGCGCCTTGCCGATCGGCACGGTGAAATCGGCCATGTCCGGCACCTCGAAGGCGCGGCCATAGAGGATTTCATTTTCCAGGAAGACGACCGGATTTGGGTCGCGGATCGCGGATTTCAGCAGGCCCTTGGCATCGGCGGCGGTATAGGGCTGGACGACCTTCAGGCCCGGAATCTGGGCATAGAGCGCTGCGAAATCATGGCTGTGCTGCGCCCCGACCCGGGCGGCGGCGCCGTTCGGGCCGCGAAAGACGATCGGGCATCCCATCTGGCCGCCGGACATGTAGAGCGTCTTCGCGGCCGAATTGATGATCTGGTCGAGCGCCTGCAGCGCGAAGTTGAAGGTCATGAATTCGACGATCGGCCGCAGTCCGGCGAAGGCGGCGCCGACGGCGATGCCGGTGAAGCCGTGCTCGGTGATCGGCGTGTCGATGACGCGCTTCGGCCCGAATTCGTCGAGCAGGCCCTGGCTGATCTTGTAGGCGCCCTGATACTCGCCGACCTCCTCGCCCATCAGGAACACGTCGCCGTTGGCGCGCATTTCCTCGGCCATGGCGTCGCGCAGCGCCTCGCGTATGGTCTGGGTCTTGAACCGCGTGCCCTCCGGAACCTCCGGCGCCGCTTCGGCGCGCGCGGTCGCCGGCTGGCCCGCCGGGGCGGGCGCGGGTGCCTGCTTCGGCTCCGCCACCCTCCTGGCCGCGGGTTCGGCCGCCTTGGCCGGCGCGGCGGCGGAGGCATCCTCGCCGTCCTGGATCAGCACGGCGATCGGCGTGTTCACCTTTATCCCCTCGGTGCCTTCGGGGATCAGGAGCCGGCCGACGGTGCCCTCGTCGACCGCCTCGAATTCCATCGTCGCCTTGTCGGTCTCGATCTCGGCGATGATCTGCCCCGAGGAGACCGCGTCGCCCTCCTTGACCAGCCACCTGGTCAGCGTGCCCTCTTCCATGGTCGGCGAGAGCGCGGGCATCAGAATCTGGGTTGCCATGTTCCTCGTCCCCTCAGGCGTATATGTCGGTCCAGAGTTCGGACTCGGGCGGCGCGGGGCTGTCCTGCGCGAACCGGGCGGCTTCGTTGATCGTCGCCTTGATCGCCCGATCCACCGCCTTCAGGTCATCCTCGGTGGCGAGACCGCCGGCCAGCAGCAGGTCGCGGACGTGATCGATCGGGTCGCGCTCGTCCCGCATCTTCTGCACCTCCTCGCGGGTGCGGTACTTGGCGGGGTCGGACATCGAATGGCCGCGATAGCGGTAGGTGTTCATCTCGAGGATATAGGGCCCCTCGCCGGCGCGGCAGTGGGCGACGGCCTTCCTGCCGGCCTCGATCACCGCGAGCACATCCATGCCGTCCACCGCCTCGCCCGGGATGTCGAAGGCCTGGCCGCGGGTATAGAGCGCCGGGGTCGAGGAGGCGCGCTTGAGCGATGTGCCCATGGCGTACTGGTTATTCTCGATCACGAAGACACAGGGCAGCTTCCAGAGGCTCGCCATGTTGAAGGTCTCGTAGATCTGGCCCTGGTTCGCCGCGCCGTCGCCGAAATAGGCGAAGGCGACATTGTCGTTGCCGCGGTACCAGTTGGCGAAGGCGAGGCCGGCGCCGATCGGCACCTGCGCGCCGACGATGCCATGGCCGCCGTAGAAGTTCTTCTCGGTCGAGAACATGTGCATCGAGCCGCCCTTGCCGCGGGAATATCCCCCCGCGCGGCCGGTCAGCTCGGCCATGACGCCCTTCGGGTCCATGCCGCAGGCGAGCATGTGGCCGTGGTCGCGGTAGGAGGTGACCCGCTGGTCGCCTTGCTTCGCGGCGGCCTCCAGCCCGACCACCACCGCCTCCTGGCCGATGTAGAGATGGCAGAAGCCGCCGATCAGCCCCATGCCATAGAGCTGTCCGGCCTTTTCCTCGAACCGCCGGATGAGCAGCATGTCATGGTAATACTGGAGAAGCTCGTCCTTCGACGCATTCGGCTTCGTCGCGCGCCGCGTTGTCGCCATCTGGATTTCCCCCCGGTTCTCGTTTTGATTTAACGTTGAACCATTTTATTATAGTGGCCGCCGCCGGCGGATGAAAGTCCGAAAGCCGCGATGCCGCGCGCCGGGGTCGGATCAGCGGATGATGATCTCGTCCGCGCGACCGAGGCCGAGGATCCGCCGCCCCTGTTCTTCGAGAAGGTCGGGATCGATATGTCCGCTCGACAACCGTTCCGTCTTGCCGGCGAGCGCCGCGCGCTGTTCCCGCAGAGTTTCCAGTTCCTGCCCGAGCCGGGTCTCCTGCGCCTCGACCTGGAACAGGCGGAAGAGGCCGTATTCGCCCTGCAACGCCGCGAAGGCGAGATAGCCGATCAGCGCGATGGCCATGATGGCGAAGATCACACCGCC
This sequence comes from uncultured Amaricoccus sp., assembly GCF_937891315.1. Classification (GTDB taxonomy): domain Bacteria; phylum Pseudomonadota; class Alphaproteobacteria; order Rhodobacterales; family Rhodobacteraceae; genus Amaricoccus. The sequence continues at coordinate 4,231 of NZ_CALAGI010000130.1, forward strand.
GAAGCCGCCCCGTCTTTGTTCCATTTCCGGATACATTACAAACCGTTGGCCCGCGTTATTCGACGCGGCCACCATGCCAGATATCGGAGCGGAAGGGAATCCGAAACTTCGGACCCCTTTTCGCCGTCCGCGCGGCGCGTCGCGCCGTCGGAATCAGGGTCAGTCGCGACCCTTGTAGATCTCGATCAGGCGGTCGAGCATGCGGATCGCATCCTCGCGCGAGCGCTGGAAGGTGTTGCGGCCGATGATCGAGCCGTTGCCGCCGCCGTCGCGGATCGCGCGGGCGTCGTCATAGACCGAATCCTCGCCCTTGGCCGCGCCGCCGGAGAAGACGACGATGCGCCGGCCGGCGAAGGCCGCCTGCATGCAGTGCCGAACCCGCGCGGCGCCGCTCGAAATGTCGATGCCGTGCTTTTCGTAGACCTTCTTGGCCTCGCCCTGCTCCAGATGGTCGGTCGAGAGCTTGATCTTGATGATATGTGCGCCGAGCAGGGCGGCGATCTGCGCGGCGTAGGCGCCGACGTCGATCGCCGTCTCGCCGGCCTTGGAGAGATCCTCGCCGCGCGGATAGGACCAGAGCACGGTCGGAATGCCCTTGGCCGCCGCTTCCTCGCGCATCGCCGAGATCTCCTCGAACATGTCGAGCCCGACGGAGGAGCCGGGATAGATCGTGAAGCCGATCGCCGCGCAGCCGAGCCGCAGCGCGTCGTCCACCGAGCCGGTGATCGCCTGGCTGAACGGCGCCGAGCCGGGGACCAGCGAATTCGAGGAATTGACCTTGAGGATGGTCGGGATCTGGCCGGCGAAGGTATCGGCCCCGGCCTCGATCATGCCGAGCGGCGCCGCGTAGGCATTGAGGCCCGCGTCGATCGCCAGCTGGTAGTGGTAATGCGGATCATAGGCGGCGGGGTTCGGTGCGAAGCTGCGCGCCGGCCCGTGTTCGAAGCCCTGGTCGACCGGCAGGATGATCATCTTGCCCGTGCCCCCGAGGCGCCCGTTCATCAGCATCCGGCAGAGGTTTCCTTTGACGCCGGGATTGTCCGACTCATAGTAGCTCAGGATCTTCTGGACGGTTCGGGTGGACTTCATTGATCTTACCTCTGCGATTGAAACTCGTGAAAACCTAGGCCTGATCGAGCGCCGCGACACCCGGCAGCGTCTTGCCCTCCAGCCATTCCAGAAACGCGCCGCCGGCGGTCGAGACATAGCTGAAGTCCGCGGCCGAGCCGCTGGCATTCAGCGCCGCGACCGTGTCGCCGCCGCCGGCGACCGACAGCAGCCGGCCGGCGCGGGTGAGGCTCGCCGCCTGGCGCGCCGCCGCGTCGGTCGCGGTGTTGAAGGGCGGGATCTCGAAGGCGCCGAGCGGCCCGTTCCAGACGAGGGTCCGCGCCGCGCTGAACACCGCCGCGATGCGGGCGATCGAGGCCGGGCCGGCGTCGAGGATCATCCTGTCGGGCGGGCAGGCACTGGCGGCGACGATCTCGTTCGGGCTGCCCGCCTTGAACTCGGCCGCCACCACCACGTCGACCGGCAGCACCAGGGTGCAATTCGCACCCTCGGCCTTGGTCATGATCGCGCGCGCGGTATCGGCCATCTCATGCTCGCAGAGCGATTTGCCGACGTCGATGCCCTGCGCGGCGAGGAAGGTATTGGCCATGCCGCCGCCGATGACGATGCTGTCGACCTTGCCGATCAGGTTGCCGAGGAGTTCGAGCTTGGTCGAGACCTTGGCGCCGCCGACCACCGCGACCACCGGGCGCGCCGGGTCGGTCAGCGCCTTTTCCAGCGCGCTGAGCTCGGCCTGCATCAGTCGGCCGGCGCAGGCGGGCAGCAACCGCGCCAGCGCCTCGGTCGAGGCATGGGCCCGGTGCGCGGCGGAGAAGGCGTCGTTGCAATAGACACCGCCGAGCGCCGCCAGATCGGCGGCGAATTCGGGATCGTTCTTCTCCTCGCCCTTGTGAAAGCGGGTGTTCTCCAGCAGGAGAACGCCGCCCGCCGGCAGGGCCGCGATCGCCTCGGCGGCCACCGGCCCGACGCAATCCTCGGCGAAGGCCACCGGCTGGCCGAGCGCCGCCTCGAGCGCCGGCAGCGCCACGCGCAGGCTCATCCCGGGCACGACCTTGCCCTTCGGCCGGTCGAAATGCGCGAGCAGGACCGGCTTGCCGCCCTTGGCGAGGATATCCTTGACGGTCGGGACGATGCGCTCGATCCGGGTGGCGTCCGTCACCGCGCCATTCTCGACCGGCACGTTGATATCGACCCTGGTCAGGACGACCTTGCCGCCAAGGTCGAGGTCGTCGAGCGATTTCCAGGCCATCGTTCCTCCGGATTGCAGCGGTGGCGGGGGCGGGCCCGCCCTAGAGCAGTGCCTCGACCTTCTCGGCCACCGCTTCGGCGGTGATGCCGAACCTGGCATAGAGCTCGTCGATCGGGCCGGATGCGCCGAAGCCGCGCATCCCGACGAAGCCCGCCTTCTTCCCGGCGCCGCGCTCGCCGCAGAGCCAGCGCTCCCAGCCGAATTCGAGCGCGGCCTCGACCGCGACCCGGACCGGGCCGGCGGGCAGCACCTTGCGGCGATAGGCCTCGTCCTGCGCCGCGAACAGCTCCCAGCAGGGCATGGAGACGACGCGGGTGCCGATGCCCTTCGCTTCGAGCGCCGCGCGGGCCGCCATGGCGATCTCGACCTCGGAGCCGGTGGCGAGCAGGATCGCCCGGCGCCGTCCGGTCGCCTCGGCCAGCACATAGGCGCCCCTGGCGCTCAGGTTCTGGTTGGTGTGCCTGGTCCGCAGCACCGGCAGGTTCTGCCGGGTCAGGGCGAGGACCGAGGGCGTGGTCATACTGCCGAGCGCGATTTCCCAGGCCTCGGCGGTCTCGACGGTATCGGCCGGGCGGAAGACGAACATGTTCGGCAGCGCGCGCAGATTGGCGAGATGCTCGACCGGCTGATGCGTCGGCCCGTCCTCGCCGAGGCCGATGCTGTCATGGGTCAGCACATAGACCACCCGCGCGCCCATCAGCGCCGAGAGCCGCATCGCGCCGCGGGCATAGTCGCTGAAGACGAGGAAGGTGCCGCCATAGGGGATCGCGCCACCATGGGCGGCGATGCCGTTCATCGCGGCGGCCATGCCATGTTCGCGGATGCCGTAGTGGATATAGCGCCCGCCGCGGTTCTCCGGGTCAAAGACGCCGAGGTCCTTGGTCAGGGTGTTGTTGGAGCCGGTGAGATCGGCGGAGCCGCCGAGCGTCTCCGGCACCACCGCGTTCACCACCTCGAGCACCATCTCGGAGGATTTCCGGGTGGCGACGGCCTTGCCGCCGGAGCTCTGCGCCTTCTTGAAGGCGGCGATCGCCTTGCCGAAGCGGGCGGGCAGGGCGCCCGACTGTACCCGCTCGAACTCGGCGCGCCTGGTGTTGGAGAGCGCGCCGAGGCGGCCCTCCCAGGCGGCGCGGCTCGTGGCGCCCCTGGCGCCGGTGGCCTGCCATGAGGCACGGATGTCGTCGGGGATCTCGAAGGGCGCCGAGGTCCAGCCGTAGATCTCGCGCACCCGGGCGATTTCCTCGGGGCCGAGCGGCGAGCCATGCGCGGCCTTGGTATCCTGCTTGGTCGGGGCGCCGAAGCCGATATGGGTCCTGCACGCGATCATCGCGGGCAGTGTACTCGCCTTCGCTTCGGTCAGCGCGCGGTCGATATCCTCGGGGTCGTGCCCGTCGCAGGCGTGGACCGACCAGCCGGCGGCGGCGAATCGCGCCATCTGGTCGGTGATGTCGGACAGGATCACCTTGCCGTCGATCGAGATGCCGTTGTCGTCCCACATGACGATCAGCCGGCTCAGCTTCTGTTTGCCGGCGAGCGCGATCGCCTCGTGGCTGATGCCTTCCATCAGGCAGCCGTCGCCGGCGATCACGTATGTATGATGGTCGACGACGCGGCGGCCGAAACGGGCGGCGAGGCTCTCCTCGGCGATTGCCATGCCGACCGCGGTGGCGAGCCCCTGGCCGAGCGGGCCGGTCGTGGTCTCGATGCCGTTGCCCGGATGCCGCTCGGGGTGGCCTTCGGTCTTCGATCCGAGTTGCCGGAACCGCTTGATCTCCTCGATCGTCATCCCCGGATAGCCGGTCAGATAGAGCAGGCCGTAGAGCAGCATCGAGCCATGGCCGGCCGACAGCACGAAACGGTCGCGGTCGGGCCAGTCCGGCGCGGACGGATCGAATTTCAGATGCCGCTCGAAGAGGACGGTGGCGACGTCGGCCATGCCCATCGGCATGCCCGGATGACCGGAATTCGCCGCCTGGACCGCGTCCATGGCCAGAACCCGGAGCGCCGCGGCCTTCATCCAGTGCGTGGGATGCCGTTCACGGAGTTCGGAGATGTTCAACGGATCGAGCCTTCTTGTTCGCGCCCCGTAAAGGGGCTGGTTCGCGCCCCGTAGTAAAGGGGCTGGGCCGCGACTGGGCCTTGAATAGCAGCCAAGATGCGCCGGTCAAGGCGGTAACGGCCGCGCCGATGGCTAGAATTTGCCCGAAACCCGGCCGCGCGGGCCAGAGTCGGTTCGGACGCGGTCGCGACTGATTGCATTGTTCCAAAGCCCCGCCTAAAACCGGACGGACCCTTTCGAAAGCGCAGAGATGAGTGAGATCAGCCAGCTCGATGACCAGATCGCCGAGGCGTTCGGCCGACTTCGGTCCGCCCTCGCCGAGCGCGCGGCCGGCGCGAAAGCCGCGCTCGACGCCGCCAGCGCCGCGAATCCGGAGGAGCCGGAGCTTCGCGCGCGGATCGCCGAGCTCGAGGCGCTCAACGCCGAACTGGCCGAGGAACTGGAACAGTTGCGGGTGAAGCGCGACAAGGACGTCGCGGCGCTCGACGACCTGATCGCCCAGCTGAAGCCGCTGATCGAGGAGGTCTGAGATGCCGGATCTGATGCTGGAGATCGGCGGGCGCGTTTTCGAGGTCGCCTGCGAGCCGGGGCAGGAGCAGTCGCTGCACCGCGCCGCGCGGATGCTCGACGTCGAGGCGAACCGGGTGAACGACGCGGTCGGCCGCTCGACCGAGAAGCGGACCCTGTTGCTCGCCGGGCTGATGCTGGCCGACACGACCACCGCGCTCGAGGATCGGCTGGCCGCGACCGAGGACCGGCTGCGTCATGCCGAGGAGCGGGTGCGGATCGCCGAGGCGAAGTCCGCGATGCTGGCCGCGAACGCGCTGAAGATGGAAACCGAGGCGACGCATCGCATGTCCTCGACCGATATCGACCGGCTCCGCAAGGACCACGAGGCCGCCGTCTCCGCCCTGACCCGGGTGCTGTCCGAGGTGAACGCGGTCGCGGACGGCGTCTCGCAGGACGACTGAGGGTCCGTTCGAGAACGCCTTGGCCGTATCGGATTCCGAGCGCGCAGGCGCATGGGAGCAGCTTCCGGGCCTTTCATACCAACGGCCCGGACGGATGCTCTTCCTCAACGGCCGGACGCCAGTTTTGGCCCGTCCTCCGGGGTGCGACGGTGGAGGTGCCGGTCTCGCCGACGGTCGAGACCGGCGGCCCGTCCGTCACGCCCAACGCCCGGCTGGGGCTTGTGTCCGACCCCTGAGTGGAGGGTCAGCCGACGTGGCCGTTGGTATCCGCCCGCGATCTTCCGGGCGGATCGAAGCGACGGTTTCCCGCCCCGATCCGCCTGACCCGCGATCCGCCTGACCCCCGGCCTGCCTGACCGAACTCAGCCGTTGGCTTCGCGGATCTTGTCCGCCGCGGCCTTGTCGAAGGCGACGCCGCCGCGGGTGAAGAGCTCGTCGAGTTCGCCCGACAGCGTCATCTCGGTCACGATGTCGCAGCCGCCGACGAATTCGCCCTTCACATAGAGCTGGGGAATGGTCGGCCAGTCGGAATAGGTCTTGATCCCGTCGCGAAGCTCGGCATCGGCGAGGACGTTCACGTCCTTGTAGGCGACGCCCATGTAGTTGAGCACACCGGCCACGCGGCTGGAAAAGCCGCATTGCGGCATCTGCGCGGTGCCTTTCATGAACAATACGACGTCGTTCGCTTCGACTTCGGCCTTGATCGCCTCATGGGCGCGGGTGGTCGTGGTCATTTCTTACTCCGGTGCTTTGGTCGTCAGGGCAAGCGCGTGCAACTCGCCGTTCGATCCGTCCATCTTGCCCTTGAGCGCGGCATAGACCAGCTGGTGCTGCCTGACCCGGTTCAGACCGCGAAATTCCTCGGCCGTCACCGTCGCCGCGTAGTGATTGCCGTCCCCCGCGAGGTCGGTGATCTCGACCTCGGCCGACGGGAACGCCGCGCGGATCAGATGTTCGATATCGGCGGCTTCCATCGCCATCGGCCGGCTCTCCCTTCCGCGTCTTCCCCCGGAATTTAGGGCCGGGCGCCCGCCTTCGCAAGGGCGCTGGAACCATTCCAGAGTGTCGGTCGCGGCGGGCTCAGTCCCGGATGAAGTCGCCGAAGGAACGCGGGCCGTCGCCGGTCTCGATCTCGCCGATCACCTTCATCGCCAGCGGATCGACGCGGCTCATGGTATTGGAAAACCAGTTTGCGACATAGATCGCCTTGCCGTCCCTGGTCGCCTCGATTCCCTCGGGATAGTCGCCGACCTCGATGGTGCCGAGCGGTTCCAGGCTCTCGAGGTCGAAGACGGTCAGGTCGCTGCCATAGGAATTGGTCACGAACCCGCGGCCGGCGGCGAGGGCGACCTTGTAGGGGCGCTCGTCGGTCTTGACCGTGCCGATGACCTTGCGCGCGGCGATGTCGATCACGCTCACCTGGTTCGCATAGACGTCCGCCGTATAGGCGCGCTCGCCGCCCGCGTCGATGGTGACGCCGAACGGATGGGCGCCGGTCGGGATGACCGCCAGGCGCTTCAGCGTGCGCGCGTCGATCAGGCTCACCTGATCGCTGTCCCGGTCCGCGCTCAGGATCGTGGTACCATCGGGCGTGACGGCGACGCCTCCGGGGCTTTGTCCGACCTCGACCGTGCCGGTGATCGCGCCGGCTTCCAGCACGTTGATCCGCCCGGCGTACCAGTCGGCCACGTAGATCGCGCCGCTGACCGGATTGGCCGCGATGCCGAGCGGGCCGCCGCCGACCTCGATCGCTGTCGCGACGCCGGTCTCGGGGTCGATGGCGGTTACCGTGCCATTCTCCGGGCTGGTCACATAGACGAGGCCGGAGGGCGCCACCGCGACCCCGGCGGGCGCGCCGGGGATCGACCATTCGCGCAGCTTCTCGCCAGTGCCGAGATCGACCTCCCAGACGGAATTCGCCGACTGGTTGGTGAGAAACCCGACCTGCGCGGAGGCGGGTCCGAGGCTCGCGAAAAGCACCAGCGCGGCGCGCGAGAGGGCCACGCCGGGCATGACGTCAGTTCGTCTTCTCGATACTGGCCTTCAGCGCCGCGAGACCGTCCTTGTAGAGCTTGGTCACCGCGTCGATCGCCGCCTGGTCGTTGAGCTCCTTCGGCGGATCGTTGTTCGGGAAGCCGCGGTAGAAGGCGCCTTTCCAGTCCACGACGCTGCCGCCGGCTTCGCCGGGCAGGACCGAGAGCGTCGAGGAATAGTTGGTGACCGGCAGGACCTTCACATCGACGGACTCGATCCGGTATTTGTAGGACATCTTGGTCGCGTCGTATTTGTCGAGAATTTCGACGATCTTCGGACCATCGGCGGCGCCGAGGGTCAGTGTACGCTCGGAATTGATTTCGTTGCCATTGGTCGCCTCGGTCGCGAACACGCCGGTCAGCCAGGACATGTCGTTGAAATTGCCGATCCGGGCCCAGACGGTTTCCGGTGGCGCGGCGATGGCGATGGTTTCTGCCACCTTCTGGCGGACCGGACCGTGCGCCGAGGCGGTGAACGGCACGACGGCGATCGCCAGGGCGGCGACCGCGACAGACAAGGATTTCATGGTTCCTCCCACGCGGATTTTGCCGCATCGGCGGGATTTTGAACCCGACCGGGTTAGCTTTCAACCGCGGGCGTCTCGTACATTAGTCGCGGTAGGCCGCCCTCGAACGCGGCGCGCAGGTCGGCCAGCGGGATCGCCTCTTCGCCGAGCGTCACCGCCCCGCCGCCGACGCGGCCGACCACCTGCGCGGCCAGCCCCGCCTTGTCGGCGGCGATGAGCAGGGGGCCCGGCGCCGTGGTGGCGACGAGGTAGCGCGCCTGATCCTCGCCAAAGAACCAGCCGAGCGGTTCGTCCTCCGCCGCGTCGAGCCGCGCGCCGATATCCGCGGCGAGCGCCATTTCCGCCGCCGCGACCGCGAGGCCGCCGTCGCCGAGGTCATGCGCCGCCGTCAGCAGGCCCTCGCGATGCGCGGCGCGGACGAATTCGCCCGCGATCCGTTCGGCGGCGAGATCGACCGGCGGCGCGTCGCCCTCCTCGCGGCCGAACAGTTCGGCGAGCAGGATCGACTGCCCGAGATGCCCGGTCGTCTCGCCGAGCAGGACCAGCGTATCCCCCGCCGCCGGCGCCATCCGGATCACCTCGTCGAGCGAGGCGAGCAGGCCGACGGCGCCGATGGTCGGCGTGGGCAGGATCGCGGACCCGTCGGTCTCGTTGTAGAGGCTGACATTGCCGGAGACGATCGGCATGTCGAGCGCCGCCACGGCGGCGCCGATGCCTTTGATGCAGCCGACGAACTGGCCCATGATCTCGGGCTTCTCGGGGTTGCCGAAATTGAGGTTGTCGGTGGTGGCGAGCGGGCGGGCACCGGAGGCGCAGAGGTTGCGATAGGCCTCGGCCACCGCCTGCGCGCCGCCGCGTTCGGGGTTCGCCCGGCAGTAGCGCGGCGTCACGTCGGAGGTGAAGGCGATGGCCTTCTCCGTTCCGTGGATTCGCACGATCCCGGCGTCGGAGCCGGGGCGGACCACGGTATCGGCCATCACCATATGGTCGTACTGGCTCCAGACCCAGGCCCGGCTCGCGAGGTTCGGGCTCGCCATCAGGCGCGACAGCGCCTCGGCGGGCGCGATCCCGGGCAGGGGGCCGAGCGGCGCCGGCGCGGGCGAGGGGACCCACGGCCGGTCGTATTCCGGAGCGGATCCGGCGAGCGCCTTCAGAGGCAGGTCGGCCTTCGCCGCGCCGTCGAGCAGGACCAGGAAGCGGTCCTCCGGGATCGTCTCGCCGACGATGGCGAAATCGAGATCCCATTTGTCGAACACCGCCCGCGCCTCGGCCTCCTTCTCGGGGCGGAGCACCATCAGCATGCGCTCCTGGCTCTCGGACAGCATCATCTCGTAGGCGGTCATGTGGGTCTCGCGGACCGGCACGCGCTCGAGATCGAGCCGGATGCCGAGATCGCCCTTGTCGCCCATCTCGACCGCCGAACAGGTGAGACCGGCGGCGCCCATGTCCTGGATCGAGATCACGGCGCCGGTCGCCATCAGTTCGAGGCAGGCCTCCATCAGCCGCTTCTCGGTGAACGGGTCGCCGACCTGAACCGTGGGCCGCTTGTCCTCGATCGAGGCGTCGAACTCGGCCGAGGCCATGGTCGCGCCGCCGACGCCGTCGCGGCCGGTCTTGGCGCCGAGATAGACCACCGGCATGCCGACGCCGCTGGCGGCCGAATAGAAGATGGAATCGGCCTCGGCGAGGCCGGCGGCGAAGGCATTGACCAGGCAATTGCCGTTGTAGGCGGCGTGAAACCGCAGCTCGCCGCCGATGGTCGGCACGCCGAAGGCGTTGCCATAGCCGCCGATGCCGGCCACCACGCCGGAGACGAGCGCGCGGGTGCGCGGATGGTCGGGGCTGCCGAAGCTCAGCGCGTTCATCGCCGCGATCGGGCGGGCGCCCATGGTGAAGACGTCGCGCAGGATGCCGCCGACCCCGGTCGCCGCGCCCTGATAGGGCTCGATG
>NZ_CALAGI010000131.1 GCF_937891315.1 uncultured Amaricoccus sp.
GGCGCTCGGCCTCGACCCGGCGCGCGACCTGGCCGCGGTGGTGCTGACCCACTTCCACCATGACCACACCGGTGGCCTCGACCACTTCCCGCATACCCGCGTCATCGGCCCGCGGGAGAACTACGCGGTCTCGACCGGGATCAAGGGCATGATGATGGGCTGCCTGCCCCAGCGCTGGCCGGTCTGGCTGAAGCCGGAGCTCGTCGATATGGATGGCCTGGCCGTCGGACCATTCCCGGCCTCGCACGCGCTGACCACGGATGGCCGCGTGCTGCTGGTGCCGACGCCGGGTCACGTGGCGGGGCATTGTTCGGTCGTGGTGCTCGACGACGACATCACCTGGTTCCTCGCCGGCGACGCCACCTATTCGCAGGAGAACCTGCGGGTCGGGGCGACCGATGGCGTGACGAACGACCCGGAGACGGCCCGCGCGACACTCGCCCGGATCCGGGAGTTCGCCCATACGCGGCCGACCGTGATCCTGCCGGCCCACGACCCCGACGGCCCCCGCCGGCTGGCGGCGCGCGAGGTCTTCTCGTGATCTGAGCGCGCGCCTCGGCGTCCGGTGCCGGACACCGATGATATCCGATCCTTCGCGGCGGTGCTTCGACCAGCGTGGCGATCGTCACCAGAATCGAACCCGACCGGCGGTCTTGTCCGGCCGAGTCCTGCCACCAGGATTGCCTGACGCTGAATCCGGATCAGCCCTGCATCGTCCGCGACGACCCGCCGAAGATCGCGAATCTCAAGCGCCTGTTCCCCGACCTCTATCGAGACGACCCCGCGCCGGTGTCGGAGGCCGGGCTCTCGAACTGAAGGGCGAAACGCCCCCGAACGGCTGGCACGCATCGAAGCCGCGCTTGCCGCGTTCGCGAATGGTCGGGGCGCCGCATGAATGCGCCGCGACGGCGAAAACGGTGTTCGCGTCGCGGCGGGACGTCAGCCGAGCTGGAAGCCCGGGGTGGATTTCGAGATCTCGAGCTCGGCCTCGTTCATGTCGGCGCCGAACGGCTCGAAGAGCGGGGTCGAGAGGTAGCGCTCGCCCGTGTCGGGCAGCATGACGAGCAGGACCGAGCCCTCGGGCGCCGTCTCGGCCACCTTCATCGCCACCGCGAGCGTCGAGCCCGCCGACACGCCGGCGCAGATGCCCTCCTCGGCCGCGAGGCGCCGCGCCCAGGCCATGCCTTCGGCGCCGGGGACCGGGATCAGCGTGTCATAGCCGCCGGTGTCCAGCGCCTCCTGCAGCACGCTCGGGATGAAATCCGGGGTCCAGCCCTGGATCGGATGCGGCTCGAAAGCCGGATGGGTGGCCGAGGGGCCGCCGTCGGCGCTCCGCTCCTGAACGATGCCGGACCCGACGAGCTGGGCGTTCGCCGGCTCGGACAGGATGATCTTCGTCTCCGGCCGCTCGCGCCGCAGGACGCGCGCCACACCCGAGACGGTGCCACCCGTGCCGTAGCCGGTGACGAAATAATCGAGCCGCGACCCGGCGAAATCGGCGATGATCTCGCGGCCGGTCGTCGCCTCGTGAATGTCGGCGTTGGCGTCGGTCTCGAACTGCCGGGCCAGGAACCAGCCATTCTTCTCGGCCAGTTCCTTGGCCTTGAGATACATGCCGAGGCCCTTCTGCGCGCGCGGGGTCAGGATTACCCTGGCCCCGAGATAGCGCATCATCTGGCGCCGCTCGACCGAGAAGCTGTCGGCCATGGTGACGACGAGCGGATAGCCCTTGGCCGCGCAGACCATGGCAAGGCCGATGCCGGTATTGCCGCTGGTCGCCTCGACCACGGTCATCCCCGGCTTCAGTTCGCCGCGCCGTTCCGCGTCCTCGATGATGTTGAGCGCGAGGCGATCCTTGACGGAGGCCGCCGGATTGAAGAACTCCGCCTTCACATAGACGGTGACATGTGGGGGCGCGATCCGGTTCAGCCGCACCACCGGCGTGTCGCCCACCGTGTCCACGATGCTGTCGTAAAGCCGCCCGCGGCCTTCGGTCTTTCTCGTTTCGCCAGCCATTGACAGATCCTCCCGTTCGCGCCCGTCGGGGCCACATGGCGCCCTACCTAGCATGGGCGGAAGGTCTGCTTCCAGAGCGGAGTCCTGCCAAGCAGAGCTAATTCACCCGCCTAGCAGATTGATCTTTCTATATTTATTGTCCGCAGGAGAATTTTCATCCAGCCGGGATATCGCCCTAGCGGACGATGACCCGCGCGCCCCTCGGCACCCGATCATAGAGGTCGACGACGTCCTGGTTCAGCATGCGGAAGCAGCCGGAGGAAGCGGCGCGGCCGATGCTGCCCGGCGCGTTGGTGCCATGGATGCGATAGCCCGAATCCCGGTCCCCGAAGTAGATATAGAGCGCGCGCGCCCCGAGCGGATTGCTCGGCCCGCCCGGCATTCCGTCCTTCCAGCGCGCCAGCGACGGGTCGCGGGCGATCATCTCCGGTGGCGGCGTCCAGGTTGGCCAGCGGGCCTCGCGGGCGATCCGGCCGTCGCCGGTCCAGCCGAACCCCTCCTTGCCGATCGAGATGCCGTAGCGCAGCGCCATGCCGTCCGGCTCGACCAGATAGAGGAAGGGGCCTTTGGTATCGATCACGATGGTGCCCGGCGCCTCCTTGGTCTCGAAGGGCACGCGGTTTCGAAGCAGCGCGGGATGGAACGCGGCGACGTCGATCGCCGACAGCATCCGGTTGCCATCGGCCCGGGCGGCGTAGAACGCGGGATCGGTGGCTTCGGCGGTCGGCGGCGGCGGGGTCGTCACCGCCGCCATATCCTCGGCGACGCAGCCTTGGAGCACCAGCAGGGACGCCAGCAACGCGGCGCGGCTTCTCGCGACAATCATGACAAATCCACCCGTTGCGCAACTAGACCAAATTCGTACCGCGCGAACAAGCGACTCGGCCGCGTGAGTCGCGCGTGTCTTCCTGACTAGGGGCGATTTCCTTCTGAAATGCGAAGAGGGCCGATTTCTTCGCCGCTATTCGCGGCGATCAGGCCGGTCCGGCCGCCTCGTAGATCATGTCGATCATCCGCTGATTCCCGCGCGAGAATTCCAGCGGACAGGGGAATGGCGCCCCGTCCAGCACCGTCGCGTTGAAGGCGTCGATCTGGGACTTGTAGTGGTCGGACCGCGGAAACCGCTCCAGCACCGTGACCCGGTCCGAGGCGCGCAGCTCCAGCACCGCGTCGTCGTAGGCGCCGGGGTTGAAGCCCGCGCGCACGGTCAGCCACCCATCATCGCCGTGGAAGGTCATCACCTGCCGCCCGGCCATGCGCATCGAAACATAGAAATCGAGGTGAAATTCCGGGAACCGCGCCCAGACCCGGGCGGTGGCGTCGATGCCCATGTCCCAGTCGATCTCGGCCTTGACCGCGACCGGTTCCGCGCCGGTGACGAAACGCGTGGTGACCGACGGATAGACCCCGATGTCGCGCAGCGCGCCGCCGCCCTGCTCCGGGCGATTGCGGATGTTGGCTTCGTCGCGCAGCATGAAGCTGAAGGCGCCCTGCGCGTGGCGCAGCGGCCCGATCGCGCCCTCCGCGATCAGCGCCCGCGCCCGCGCCCATTGCGGATGGTGGGTCACCATGAAGGCCTCGGCGGCGAGCAGCCCGGTCCGGTCGCGGAGCGCGATCAGGTCGTCGATCTCGCCGGCGCGGAGCGCGATCGGCTTCTCGCAGAGCACATGCTTGCCGGCTTCGAGGCATTTCGTGGTCCATTCCACATGATCGCGGTTCGGCAGCGGGATATAGACCGCGTCGATGTCCGTATCCGCCAGCAGCGCCTCGTAGTCGCCGTGAAGGCGCACATCCGGATAGGGCGCGGCCAGCGCCTCGGCCTTGCCGGGCGTGCGGCTCGCGACGGCCACCAGCCGGCCCCGGTCGCTGATATGGATCGCCGGCGCCACCCATTCCCGCGCGATCTTCGCCGCGCCGAGGATACCCCACCTCACGAATTCCGCCATCCGCGCCTCCCCCCGTTGCGCGGACGATAGTCGCGGCGACCCTGATGATCAAACAGGGGATCGTTTCGCTCGAACGAGGCTCCGTTTCGGGACGGTCTTCAGAGCAGGAAATCGGCGGCGGAATAGGCCGCGGCGCGGATGGCGCCGTCATGGATCGTTACTTCGAATTCCACCGCCGCGTCCGAATCGACGTTGCCCCGCACATAGGTGATGTCGCCCACATCGACGAGCCAGAGATGTCCCTTGTCATGCGAGGTTCCGAACACGAACGCCTGATCGCCGGAACGCGTGGTATTCGCGTCGATGCCGCGCAGGTCGAAGCGGTCGCCCGCCGCGGCGCCCGCGCCCTCGAACGCCACCGCGCCGCCACCCGCGCAGACCCGGTCCGCCATGCCCGAGCGCGAATCGCTGCCGGACAGGAAGCGGAAGACATCCCGACCCTCGCCGCCAATCAGCAGATCGCCACCCTCGCCGCCGACCAGACAATCGTCGCCGTCATTGCCGACCAACCGGTTGTTCGCCTCGTTGCCGATGATCCGGTCGTCGCCGGAGCCCCCCAGCGCCCGCTCGATCAGCGACCGTTCGTCGCCGCGATAGAGCAGCGCATTGAAGATATTGCCCTGTGCATGACCGTCGTTCGCCCCGCCACCCAGATCGGCGAGTTGCGCGCTGGAGAACACCGAGGACTTGCCGGCGCGCAGGTCGAGGCGGAGGTCGGTGGAATAGGCGGAGAGATCATAGGTATCCGTGCCGCCGCCGTCCCAGATCGTCGCGAAGACGCGATTGGCGACGGGCGTGATGCCGGCCGAGCCATCGACATAGGTGATGCCCGAGTTCGGGCGCCAGCTGTAGGTGGTGTTTCCGGAATTGGTCGTGAAATCCGCGCCATACATGTGCTGGAGCGCGGCGATGTCGAGCATCATGTAGCTCTGCGGCGCGCCGGCATCCTCGAACTCGTAGTTGGAAGCCGCCGCCCCCACGAACGAGCGATAGCTCATCACGCTGAACTCGACGGAATCGTGGGCGACGCCGAGCTTGCCGAAACCCGTGGTTTCGTGCGCGTGCTTCAGGCCGAGCGCGTGCCCGGTCTCGTGCAGGAGCGTGAAGAAATCGTAGTTGCCGGCGACCGGCGAGCCGCCCGACCTGCCGAGCCAGACGTCGCCGCCGATGCCGGGGCTCGGCTTGTACGCATAGGCCGTGGCGGTGTCGCTGGTCCGGGCATAGAGCAGGTCGCCGGCGCCGCTGCCGGCTCCGGCATAACTCACCGACAGCCGGGTGAAACCCTCTACCGTGAAGCCCGCGTGCGCCACCCGCGCTCCCGTCCCGTCCGCGTCGAGCACGGAGCGAACCATGCCGAGCTGTGTCGAGGAGAGGCGCGCGAAATGTTGGAGATGCGCGGAAATCCCGTTGCCATCGAGATCGCTGTCATAGCCCGGTCCATAGTCGGCGGGGGTATTCGGATCGCTGTAGGTGATCGCACCGCTGATCCAGCGAACCCCGGAGAGCAATCCGTCCAGCAACTCGCCGGACCGGCTGACCGAACCCGCCCTCGCACTCGCGCTCATCGCCACCTCCTCCAGAACAGAAGGTCAGCGATACCGCGCGCAGCATTGACAGATATTTAAAGCTATGTCCGAATAGTTATTAAAAATGTTCGATAGTTCTATTACAATTCAATCCAATACAATTCAGGAAACGGTCATTGACCGGGGGCCGGGCGCCTCTGCCACCCGGCCAGGTCCATCAGTTCACCGCCGGCACCATGCCCTTCGCGGCGGCGAGGCCACGCATCGCCTTCTGCAGCTTCTCGAAGGCGCGGACCTCGATCTGGCGGATGCGCTCCCGGCTGACGTTGTACTCCTGGCTCAGATCCTCGAGGGTCGAGGGCTCGTCCTTCAGCCGGCGTTCGGTCAGGATGTGCCGCTCGCGCTCGTTGAGACCTTCCATCGCCTGCGACAGCAGTTCGTGCCGGGTTTCGAGTTCGTCGCGTTCGGCGAGCGCGGTCGCCTGATCCGCGTCCTCGTCCTCCAGCCAGTCCTGCCACTCGGCCGCGCCGTCGCCGTCGTTGCGCACCTGCGCGTTCAGGCTGGCGTCGCCGCCCGCCATGCGCCGGTTCATCGAGATCACCTCGGCCTCGGTCACGTTGAGGTCATGGGCGATCCGGGCCACGTTCTCGGGACGCAGCTCGCCTTCCTCGATCGCGCCGATCTTGTTCTTTGCCTTGCGCAGGTTGAAGAACAGCTTCTTCTGCGCCGCCGTGGTGCCCATCTTCACGAGGGACCAGGAGCGCAGGATATATTCCTGGATCGAGGCGCGGATCCACCACATCGCGTAAGTCGCGAGGCGGAAAC
>NZ_CALAGI010000132.1 GCF_937891315.1 uncultured Amaricoccus sp.
CGAAACCAAACCGCCCACATATCCCTTCATCAAATCATAATTTCAAAGAGCGATCCGAGACAAAACCAACCGACCGCGCCCAACCTTGAGCGCAACCAGCTGCCCGACCTCGAATTTTCTACCAGCGGCGGGCCGTTCAGATCGTCCTCGCCGCCGGTGGAGCGCTGTTTAGGGGCGCCGAGAGAGTCGCGCAAGCGGAAAATTCGCGTTTGTGACAGATTAATGTGGCGGCCGACAAAAGCCCCTCCCCGCCTCAGCCCGTCGCCGGTCGGACCCGCGTCCGGCCCCGGGCCTGGGCCCGCGCCCGGACGACGCGATAGCCGAGCAAGGCGGCCACCCCGGCGGCATAGGCCAGAGGCTCGAGCGGCCAGGCCTTGACCAGCCAGACGAAATGGAGCGCCGCCAGCGCCGTCGCCGGATAGGCGAGCCGGTGCAGCCGCCGCCAACGCGGACCGCCGAGCCGGCGCATCGCCCAGTTGTTCGAGGTGAGCGCGAGCGGGATCAGCATCAGGAACGCGGCCATGCCGACGATGACGTAGGGCCGCTTGGTCAAGTCACCGAGCACCTGCGTCCAGGCGAACCGCCGGTCGAGCACCAGCCAGACCGCGAGATGCAGCGCGGCGTAGTAGAAGGCCATCAGCCCCATCCAGCGCCGGAAGCGGAACAGGTTGATCCGTGTCAGCTCGCGCAGCGGCGTGACGCAGAGCGCCGCGATCAGGAGTTGCAGCGCCAGCAGCCCGTACTGATGCTCCAGTTCCCGCACCGGATCGGCGCCGAGCCGGTTCATCGCCCCGAGCCAGAGATACCAGGCCGCCGGCACGAAACCGAGGATATAGAGCGGCCAGACCGGGACGCGGCGCAGCGCGCCGTTCAGCGTCTCGACCATCAGTAGTTCTTCCGCAGGTCCATGCCGGCGTAGAGGCTCGCCACCTCGTCCCCATAGCCGTTGAACATCTCGGTATCGCGCGTGGCGAACAGGCCGCCGCCGATCACACGCTCGGTCGCCTGGCTCCAGCGCGGATGGTCGACCTCCGGATTCACGTTCGAATAGAAACCGTACTCGCTGCTCGCCTGCTGTTTCCAGGTGGTCGGCGGCTCGCCGGCGACCAGGGTGACCCGCACGATCGACTTGATGCCCTTGAAGCCGTATTTCCATGGCACCACGAGCCGGAGCGGCGCGCCGTTCTGGTTCGGCAGCGTCTCGCCATAGAGCCCGATCGCGAGGATCGTCAGCGGATGCATGGCCTCGTCGAGGCGCAGCCCCTCGACATAGGGCCAGTTCAGCGAGCCGAAGAGCGATCGCTGGCCGGGCATCTCTTCGGGGCGATAGAGCGTCTCGAAGGCGACGAACTTCGCCGCGCCCGTCGGATCGGCCCGGGCGATGACATCCGACAGCGGAAAGCCGACCCAGGGGATCACCATCGACCAGGCCTCGACACAGCGGTGGCGATAGATCCGCTCCTCGAGCCGCGCCGGCGAGACCAGATCCTCCAGCGCGTAGGTGCCGGGCCGGTTCACCTCGCCATCGATCACCACCGACCAGGGCGCGGTGGTGAGCTGGCCCGCGTATTTCGCCGGATCACCCTTGTCGAAGCCGAATTCGTAGAAGTTGTTGTAGCCGGTGATATATTCGAGCGGCGTCGGCGTGGCGTCGAGGGAATGGCGGCTCGGCGCCGTCGCCAGCTTCGCCGCCTCGGCGGCGCCCGGCATCATCCCGGCGGCGACGAGGCTGGCCAGAAGGGCGCGGCGGCTGAGATAGTCCGCCCGTGGCGTCACGTCGGAATGCTTGAGCTTGCTGGCGGCCTTGATCAACATCGTCTCTTCACTCCGCTTCCCGCCGACCGCGCGCGCCGCGTCGGTCCATGTCTGGTAACCTACGGCGCGAACCCGCGTTCAGTTACGCCGAGCGCCTCACATTTGCGTAACCGACCGCGTCCGGCGTCCGAACGCCTTCGCCCGGTGGTTGAAGGCGGCCCCGACGAGCGATAGGCTGCGCGGGGCCGAGGTTCCGTCTGGCGTCGGGCCGAGGCGGCGGAGACCGCCACGATCCACGACCAGGAAAATCACCGGAGGAAACGGGCATGACCGAGCCGAGGACGATGCGCGCGCGGACCGGTTTCGCGCCCCTTCTCCTCGCCGCGCTGCTCCTTGGCGGTTGCGGCGGCGGCGGCGAGGCGCCGAGCG
Organism: uncultured Amaricoccus sp.; assembly: GCF_937891315.1. Taxonomy (GTDB): domain Bacteria; phylum Pseudomonadota; class Alphaproteobacteria; order Rhodobacterales; family Rhodobacteraceae; genus Amaricoccus. The sequence continues at coordinate 2,185 of NZ_CALAGI010000132.1, forward strand.
GCGGCTCCGGCCCCGACGTACTCGCCGTCTCGCGGGCGAACGGGCTCGACGCCTTCGTCGCGGCCGTCGACACCGCCGGCATGACCGAGACGCTGTCCGGCCCCGGACCCTACACCGTCTTCGCGCCGACCGACCGCGCCATGGCGGGCAAACGGCCGCGCACCGAGGCGGAAGCCAGGGCGCTTGTCGCCGCGCTGGTGGTGCCGGGCACCTTCACCACGGACTTCCTTGGCGGTGTCGATCTGAATTACACCACCCTCGCCAACCGGCCGGTGAATATCGACGGCACGGACGGCCTGCGTTTTGGCGGCGTGCCCGTCACCCGCGCCGATCTCATCGCGGACAATGGCGTGGTGCATGTCATCGGCCAGCTGCCGTAGCCACGATGAAGAGACGCGGGAACGGCAGCAGCAGCGTGCCATCCGGTAGCGCCGGGTAGGCCTTCGCGACCCCGGCCCGATAGCGCGAGAGATAGTCTTCGCGCTCCGCCTCGGTCAGCGGCGCGAGAAACGGGCGCAGGCCGGTTTCCTTCACCCAGTCGACCACGGCCTCCGCCCCGGCCAGAACGTGGAAATAGGTGGTCCGCCAGATGTCGAGCCGGACCGCCCCCGGCCGCAGCAGCGCGTAGTACCAGTCCGCCGAATGGCGCGGGGCCCGGGCGCCCGCGGCGCCGGCGAGCTTCGCCGACCAAGGCCCGTCCGCCGCCACCTCGCGCATCAACCGATGCGAAGGCTCGTCGAGATTGTCCGGCATCTGGACCGCGAGCGCGCCGCCCGGCGCCACGAGCGCGAGCAGGCGCGGAAACAGCGTCTGGTGATCGGGAAGCCATTGCAGCACGGCGTTCGCAAGGATGAGATCAAGGGAGCCGGCCTCCGCCGAATTTGCCCAGTCCGCGACTTCCGCCAGCTGGAAATCCACGCCGGGCAAGCGCGACCGCGCGGCGGCGATCATGTCGGGCGAATTGTCGAGGCCGGTGACCTCGGCGTCCGGAAAACGGGCGAGCAGAGCCTCGGTCGAATTGCCGGGCCCGCAGCCGATATCGACGGCGCGCCGAACCGGGTCGGGCACGGCCGCCAGCAGGTCGCGCGATGGCCGCGTCCGCTCCGCCGCGAACCGCATGTAGCGCACCGCCGACCAGTCGGTCATCCCCCGCCTCGCGTTTCGACGCCGTCGTGGCGACGACGTCCGCCGACGAATGTCTATTGAAGTGACCCACCCTGTCCACCGCCAAAGACCATCCGCCCGGCGGCGGCGGGCGCCAGCCCAACGTGAGGCGTGACCGGAAGCACAGTCGCGGGACGCCCGCCTTCGGCGCGACGTATCCCGGCGGCTTCGGTCAGTGGATCATCGCCGCCGGCTTGGCCCTGGTCGCTGCGTCGCCGAAGACGAGACCCTCGGCATCCGCCCCGACGCGGACGGTGACACCGTCGAGCACCTTGCCGGACAACAGCTGCTCGGCCAGCGGATCCTGCAGCGCCTTCTGGATCACCCGCTTCAGTGGCCGCGCGCCATAGACCGGATCGTAGCCGCGGCTCGCCAGCCAGGTCCGCGCCGCCGCGTCCACCTCGAGCGTGATGTTGCGCGTCGCCAGCCGCTTGCCGAGAATCGCGACCTGGATATCGACGATGCCGTCCATATTGCCCCGGGTCAGCCGGTCGAAGAGCACGATCTCGTCGAGCCGGTTCAGGAATTCGGGGCGGAAATGCGCCCGGACCGCCGCCATCACCTGGTCCCGCGCGCCTTCGGCCGGCATGCCTTCCGGCAGGGTTGACAGCGCCTGCGACCCGAGGTTCGAGGTCAGGATGATGAGGGTGTTCTTGAAGTCCACCACGCGCCCCTGCCCGTCGGTCAGCCGCCCGTCGTCGAGCACCTGCAGGAGCACGTTGAAGACGTCCGGATGCGCCTTCTCGACCTCGTCGAACAGGATCACCTGATAGGGCCGCCGCCGTACCGCTTCGGTCAGCACGCCCCCCTCGTCATATCCGACATAGCCCGGAGGCGCGCCGATCAGCCGCGCGACGCTGTGCTTCTCCATGAATTCGCTCATGTCGATGCGCACCATCGCCTGATCGTCGTCGAACAGGAACGAGGCCAGCGCCTTGGTCAGCTCGGTCTTGCCGACGCCGGTCGGCCCCAGGAACAGGAAGCTCCCCAGCGGCCGGTTCGGGTCGTTCAGCCCCGCCCGCGCCCGGCGCACGGCGTTCGATACCGCCTCGACCGCCTCGCGCTGGCCGATCACCCGGCGACCGATCTCCTCCTCCATCCGCAGCAGCTTGTCGCGCTCGCCCTCCAGCATCCGGTCCATCGGAATGCCGGTCCAGCGCTCGACCACGCTCGCGATCTGCTCCGGCGTCACCGCCTCCTCGACCATCGCCTCGCCGCCGCGCGCCTCGGCCTCGGCCAGCTCCCGCTCCATCTGCGGTATCACGCCATAGGCGAGCCGACCGGCCTCGGCGAGATTGCCGACGCGCTTGGCGTTCTCCAGTTCGTTGCGCGCGGCGTCGAGCCGTTCCTTGATCTCGGCGGCGCCCTTCATCTTGTCGCGCTCGGCCTGCCACTGGGCGGTCATCTCCGCCGAGCGGTCCTGCAGATCCGATAGCTCGACTACCAGCTTGCGCAGCCGGTCCTGGCTCGCCGTGTCCTTCTCGAGCTTCAGCGCCTCGGCCTCGATCTGCTTCTGCAGGATCTCGCGATCAAGCGCGTCCAGCTCCTCGGGCTTGCTGTCCACCTCCATGCGCAGCCGACTGGAGGCCTCGTCCATCAGGTCGATCGCCTTGTCGGGCAGGAACCGGTCGGCGATGTAGCGATGGCTGAGCGTCGCCGCGGCGACCAGCGCGCTGTCGGTGATCCGCACGCCGTGATGGACCTCGTACTTCTCCTTGATGCCGCGCAGGATCGAGATCGTGTCCTCGACGCTCGGCTCGCTGACGAAGACCGGCTGGAACCGCCGGGCCAGCGCCGCGTCCTTCTCCACATACTTGCGATATTCGTCGAGCGTGGTCGCGCCCACGCAATGCAGCTCGCCCCGCGCCAGCGCCGGCTTCAGCAGGTTCGAGGCATCCATCGCCCCGTCCGCCTTGCCCGCGCCGACCAGCGTATGCATCTCGTCGATGAAAAGGATGATTTCGCCCGCCGCGGCCTGCACCTCGGTCAGCACCGACTTCAGCCGCTCCTCGAACTCGCCGCGATATTTCGCGCCGGCGATCAGGGCCCCCATGTCGAGCGCCAGCAGCTTCTTGTCCTGCAGGCTCTCCGGCACGTCGCCATTGACGATGCGCAGCGCGAGGCCCTCGGCGATCGCCGTCTTGCCGACGCCCGGCTCGCCGATCAGCACCGGATTGTTCTTGGTCCGCCGGCTCAGCACCTGCATGGCGCGCCGGATCTCCTCGTCGCGGCCGATGATGGGATCGATCTTGCCGTCGCGCGCGGCTTCCGTCAGGTCGCGCGCGTATTTGCGCAGCGCGTCATAGCCCTGCTCGGCCGTGGCGCTGTCCGCCGTGCGCCCCTTGCGCACATCGTTGATCGCGGTGTTCAGCCCGTTCGGCGTCACCCCCCCGGCCTTCAGCGCGTCGTTCGCCGCCGATTTCACGATGGCGAGCGCGGTCAGCATGCGCTCCACCGTGACGAAGCTGTCCTTCGCCTGGGTCGCGAGCTTCTCCGCCTCGGCCAGCACCTTGCCGGTCTGCGTATCTATATAGAGCTGCCCGTCGCCGCCCTCGACCTTCGGCAGCTTGTTGACCGCCGCCTCGTTCGCCGCCCGCACCATGGCGGGATCGCCACCGGCCGCCTTGATCAGATTGCCCGCCAGCCCCTGGTCATCGTCGAGCAGCGCCTTCAGCAGATGCTCCGGCATGAAGCGCTGATTGCCCTCGCGCATCGCGATCGTCTGCGCGGCCTGGACAAACCCGCGGGCGCGTTCCGAGAATTTCTCGAAGTTCATATGTGTTTCCCTCTCCGGCATCCCCCGGGGGACGCCCGCTATGCGGCGCATCCGGTGGGGGATCTGTTGTGGACTAGGTAGGGAGGGAGGGCGCGGGGGACAAGGAGGGACAAGCGGGTGGGCGTTCGCACCCACCACCCCTTTCAGAACCCCACCACCAACAAATCCACCGCCTGCACGATCTCGTCCCGCATTGCGCCCGCGCTCCCGACAGCCGACCCAAGTTCCCCCGCCGGAAGCGCCACCATCTGCGTCATCAGGACCAGATGCGGCGCGCCCTCCATCTCGAACTCCACATGCAGGCGCGGCACCGGCGTGCCCCATGCGCTTCTCGGCACCACCGGCGCGCAGAGGACATATGGCGTCGCCAAGCCAAGATCGGTCTGCACCCGGCATACCAGCTCGTCCCCAGCTCGGAGCCGATGGATCGTGAACTGGCTCACACTCCGGCCCGCGCGCGCCGAAAGCGCGCCAGCGACGGCCCATTCGCCGAGAGATGCTCCGCTTCGAACGCCAGCCCTTCCGACGCCTCCGCCACCCAAGCCGCCCGCGCCCGCTCGACCTGAGCTTTCGCGATCCCTTGATCGATGAGCCGCCGCGCAAGCTCGGAGACGGAAAGCCCCCGCGCTTTCGCCTCTTCGGCCAATGCGATCTTCCGTTCCTCACCGAAATCGCGAATGTTCAGGGCAACCATGCGACACCTCCATGTAGCCAGATTGCTACACGGCAGGGCACTCCGCAAGCGGCGAGGTAGGGCGGACCTCGGTCCGCCATTCGTCGCATGACCGGGGCGTCGAGGCGGACCAATGTCCGCGCGACTTGACTCCCCCTCCCCCGCCGCGCATTCCCCGCTCCGACCCCAACCCCGGAGCCGCCCATGCCCGACGACCGCCTCATAGTCGGCCTCGACCTGCCGCACGCCCCCGCCGCCCTCGACCTCGTCGAAAGGCTCGGCGCCTCCGTCGGGTTCTACAAGATCGGCCTCGGGATGCTCACCACCGGGGGCCTCGCGGCGGCGAACGAGATCAAGGGCATGGGCAAGCGCGTGTTCCTCGACATGAAGCTCTTCGACATCCCGGCGACGATCGAGGCGGCGACCCGCGGCCTCGCCGCCTTCGGGCTCGATTTCCTGACCGTGCATGGCGACCCGCATGTGGTGCGCGCCGCCGTCGCCGGCCGGGGGAAGTCGCAGACGAAGATCCTCGCCGTCACCATCCTGACCTCGCTCGACCGCGCGGATCTCGACGAGGCGCTGATCGCCCCCGGCGCCATCGCCGATCTGGTCAGCGAACGCGCCCGCCGCGCCTTCCTCGCCGGGGCGGATGGCGTCATCGCCTCGCCGCGCGAGGCGGCGGCGATCCGCGCCCTGCCGGAGGCGGCGGGCAAGTTGATCGTCACCCCCGGCGTGCGGCCCGCGGGCGGCGCCCCCGGCGACCAGAAGCGCGTCGCGACCCCGGCCGATGCCATCGCCGCCGGCGCCGATCACATCGTCGTCGGCCGCCCGATCTGGGCGGCGGCCGATCCCGCCGCCGCCGCCGCCGCCATCCTCGCCGCCCTGCCCTGACCCGTGCGCGGGGCGCGCGCCTCTGCTAGGCTCGCGCCCATGTGCCCCGCCGCCCTCTGCCGCGACTGCCTCGCCGCCTTCGACGGCGCCGGTCAACGCTGTCCGACCTGCCGCTCGCCGCGAACGATCGCCCATGCCGAGCTCGACAGCCTCGCCATCGCGCATCTCGATTGCGACGCCTTCTACGCCTCGGTGGAGAAGCGCGACGACCCCGCCCTCGCCGACCGGCCGGTGATCATCGGCGGCGGCAAGCGCGGCGTGGTCTCGACCGCCTGCTACATCGCCCGGCTCAGCGGCGTGAAATCCGCCATGCCGATGTTCAAGGCGCTGCGCCTCTGCCCGGAGGCCGTGGTGGTGCGCCCGCGCATGGAGCATTACGTCGCCGTCAGCCGCCAGATCCGCGCGATGATGCTGGAGCTGACGCCGCTGGTCGAGCCGCTGTCGCTCGACGAGGCCTTCCTCGACCTCTCCGGCACCGAGCGGCTGCATGGCGCCACGCCCGCCGGCGTCCTCGCGCGGGTGCAGGCGCGGATCGAGCGCGAGCTCGGGCTCACGGTCTCGATCGGCCTGTCGCACAACAAGTTCCTCGCCAAGATCGCCTCGGAGCGGGACAAGCCCCGGGGCTTCTGCCTGATCGGCCGGGCCGAGACGGCGGCGTTCCTCGCGGCGCAGCCCGCGCGGCTGATCTGGGGCGTCGGCGCCGCGGCGGCGGCAAGCCTGGAAGCCGAAGGCCTCCGCACCCTGGGCGATATTCGCGCCCGCGACCGCGCGCAGCTGATCCGCCGCTTCGGCGCCCAGGGCGACCGGCTCTGGCGCCTCGCCCAGGGCGAGGACGCGCGCCCCGTCAGCCCGGACCGCGCGATGAAGTCGATCAGCCACGAAACCACCTTCGACGAGGATATCGGCGACCCGGTCGCACTGCGGCGCCAGCTCTGGGCGCTCTGCGAACAGCTCTCGGCGCGCGCCAAGGCCAGGGATCTCGGCGGCTCGGTGGTGACACTGAAGCTCCGCCGCGCCGATTTCCGCCTCCTGAGCCGGCGCCAGACCCTCGACGCGCCAACCCAGATGGCGGATCGGCTATACCGCACCGCACGCCCGATGCTCGATCGAGACGTACATTCAGGCCCCTTTCGATTGATCGGAATCGGCCTGCAAAATCTCAGCGCGAGTGAATCAGCCGATCCCGGGGACGATCTCCTGGATGCCGCGGCGCAAAAACGCCTCGCGGCCGAGCGGGCGACCGACCGCATTCGGGCTCGATTTGGCCCAAAATCCATTCGATTGGGCCGATCCCTGCCGTGAGGCCGCCGCGGCCAGGTTCGTTTCGAACATTTTTTGAGCATTTGCCCGCCGGGAACGAAAATTCTCGACCGAAATGCGACTCACCCATTGACTATGCTGCGGCGCGGCATAAAGTTAGACCCGTGATGCGTTGCATCATACACGCCCTACGGGCGTTTCCTCCCTAAACTTGGGCCGTGCCGTGTGCACGGCCTCTTTTTTTGGCGAGTGCGCCGCGGCGCAAGGCCGGACTCCTCGCGACCCGAGAGCGAGCGAGAACCCGTCCCCCTGCCCGTTACTCCGCGGCGACCTGCCGCGCGGCGGGACCAAGCGCCGCGAGACTGGCGATGGCCTCCGTGATCTTCGCCCGCACCTCCTCGAAATCGGGACCGCGGGTGACGCGCGTCTCGTCCATGTAGATGCCGCGGTCGATCTCGATCTGCAGGGCCTGCGTCCCCTGGGTCGGCCGGCCGTAGGTCTGGGTGATGTAGCCGCCGGCGAAAGGCGCGTTGCGCGCCACGACGAAGCCGGCGGCGGTGAAGATCTCGGTCGCGGCATCGACCAGCCAGCGGTCGCAGGCCGCGCCGAACCGGTCGCCGAGCACGATGTTCGGCCGCCGCCCCCACGGCCCGCCCGTCGAGATCAACGCATCGCGCGGCATCGAATGGCAGTCGAAGAGAATCGCCATGCCGAAGGCGGCGCGGCTCTCGGCGATCAGCGCGCGCAGCCGCTCGTGATAGGGATACCAATACTGGTTCAACCGCCGCTGCGCCTCGGCCAGGGGCAGCTTGCCCTGCATGATCGGCCGGCCCTCGGCCACCACCCGCGGAATCACCCCGAGCCCCGCCGCGATTCGCGGATTGAGAAAGCGCCGCGACGCACCGGAGATCAGCGCCGGGTCGAGATCGTCCGGCGCCCGATTGAGGTCGACGCAGGCGCGGGGCACATTGGCGGCGAGCAGCGGCGCCCCCCGCCGCGGCGCGGCCAGAAAGAGCTCGTCCACGAAGGCGTCCTCGGAGGACCGGATCTGCGCCGGAACCAGCAGCGTGACCCCCCGGAAGGCGCCGGCGTAGTCCGCCCCGCTGTGCGGCGAATTGAAGATGGCGCACGACCCGCGTGTCTCGGGCGGATAGAGTTGGAAAACCGGATCGACCATTCCTGTCCTCGGCGGAGGTTCACCCCCCTTATACAGATGCGCGCGTGGCGTGGGGGAAATCTCTTGAACCCCGCCGCGGCTTCCCTTATGGACACCGGCACGAAGCGGGTGCCTCCCGGGCACCGGCTTTTCAAGGGCGTATAGCTCAGCGGGAGAGCACTTCGTTGACATCGAAGGGGTCACAGGTTCAATCCCTGTTACGCCCACCATTTCCCCCGAACGGGGCCGGCTCCGGACGGGGCGATTGAAACCAGGCGCGGGATCCGCTCCGCGCGCCGCGAGACAAGGAGAGAGGCCATGAAGGTCGTGAATTCGCTTCGCTCCCTCAAGCTGCGCCACCGCGACTGCCGCGTGGTGCGCCGCAAGGGGCGCGTCTATGTGATCAACAAGACCCAGCGCCGGTTCAAGGCCCGCCAGGGCTGAACCCCCGACGCCATACCGACGCTTCGAACACCGCGCCCTTTCGGCGCGGTTTTCATTTCCGGGATCCATATTTGCACGGCTCGCTTCGCCGCAAGCCATTTTAGCCGCTCGCCACCCCCTCTCGCGGAACCAAAGCTCGCTCCGCCCGTTTCCGCCCTAGCGCGAAGGCACCGACAAAACTGGCGTCGGGGCACCCGCGGAGCGACAACATACCGATAGGTTCGAGAAGGAGGAGCGCCCGTGCTCATTCGTGCCGGTTTCGAAATCAGCGTTCAGATCGACGCGAAGGTGCCGATGCTTTGTGCCCTGTCACCACGGCCCGACATCATCACTCCGGTGCTGGGCGACGGGGCGGTCCATACGCCGTCCGGGGCGCTGATCGACAGCTATATCGACAGTTTCGGCAACAAGGTTACCCGTGTCGATGCGCCGGCGGGGATGATGACGCTGGTCTCGGACTTCGTCGTCCGCGATCTCGGAAATCCGGATGTGGTGGTTCCCGACGCACGGCAGCATCCCATCGCCGAGTTGCCGGACGATGTGCTGCGCTTTCTCGTGGCGAGCCGGTTTTGTGAATCGGATCTGCTTTCCGGCGAAGCCTGGTCCCGTTTCGGTCATATCGAGGGCGGCTGGGCACGCGCGCAGGCGATCTGCGATTTCGTCCATGGTCACATCACCTTCGGCTACGGCTATGGTCGGCCGACCAAGTCCGCGCTCGACGCCTTCCGCGAAGGCAACGGAGTCTGTCGCGACTTCGCCCATCTCTCGATCGCGCTCTGCCGTGCGATGAACATCCCAGCGCGCTATGCCAGCGGCTATCTCGGCGATATCGGCATCGCGCCGCTGCCGGACCCGATGGATTTCTGCGCCTGGTTCGAGGTCTATCTCGGCGACCGGTGGTATACCTTCGATGCGCGCTACAATACTCCGCGTATCGGCCGCGTCCTGATGGTGCGGGGACTCGACGCCGCCGACGTCTCGATGATCACCACCTACGGACGGCATCGGCTCCGGAAGTTCGAAGTCTGGTGCGCGGAATTGCCCGCGACGCAGAAGCTGTCGGAGATCAATCTGCGGACACCCGCGACCCTCGAGGAGCCGAGTTCCGCCGCCGCCTGAGGGGGCGTGTAGACCACCAATACAATCGGACGGAGCTTCGACGCGAAGCCCCGCCCGTGGTCAATTCCAGGTCCGCGCCTTTGCCTCGAAATCCTCGGTCTGGGCGCGGATGACACGGAAGCGCTGGCCCGTCGGCGCGTTCATCACCACTCGCGTCCTGATTTCACCGACGTCGCGAAGGCGACGCTGAAGCAGCGCTGGGGGACGCTGCGGCGCGTGCTGTCGAGCCGCGGCCGCCTCGAGAAGATCTGCACCGACATCATCTTCGACATGTCGATCCGGCCGCGGCTGGCCTCCGGCAGGGGCAACGCCATGCTGGTCGCGGGCTCGATCCCGGAAGCCTGTCGGCTGTTCGAGTTCTTCCGGAACTCCGGCACGCCGATCGCCGACAAGTGCGCGATCGTCACCTCCTACAAGCGCGCCGCTGCCGGGATCACCGGCGAAGAGACCGGCAACCCGCCGTTCCATGCACTCCTGCCCATCACCCGCCCATCGTCTCCCGACCAAAGCGCCTGAATCGCATGGCTGGAGAGCGGCCTCCCGTCAAATCCGCACGGAAATTCAGTCCGACTCAGCTTTCCACGCCTATCCACACTCGACGGCGGCGCGGCGGCGGTAGTTCTCGATGTTGAGCTCGAGGGTGGTGGCGCGGTGGACGAGGTGGGCGACGGCGGCGAGGGTCATGGCGGGGTCGGGGAAGATGCGGTTCCATTCGCCGAAGGGCTGGTTCGCGGTGATGAGGGTGGAGCGGCGCTCGTGAGCCGGGCGCTGATCCGCTCGAAGAGGACGCTGGTCTCGGCCTGGTCCCCGGTGACGTAGGCGAGGTCGTCGAGGATCAGCGTGTGGTACTTGTCGAGCCTGGCGATGGCGGCCTCGAGGGCGACTTCGATCCCGGACGTCTCGGCCTGATTGATGTCGTCACGTCAATGGCTGCCACGGGCTGATTGCATCCACGATGAATACGTGACGGATACATTACGATTGACATATGGTATCCCGTATCGGATGCAGAGCCTGCGAGTGGTATTGAGCCCGGCATCGGCTGAGGGAGCTTTCACGTGAAAATCGGAAAAGACGGTCTTTACGAGGACTTGAAGCGGCGGATCCTGACGATGGAGCTCGATCCCGATACCGACCTGGATGAGGCCGGCCTGTGCGAGCAATACGGGTTGTCCCGCACTCCGGTGCGCGAAACCTTCCGTCGGCTCGCGGGGGAAGGCTACGTCGAGATCCGGGAGAACCGGGGCACGCGCGTGTCGCCGATGAGCCATGCGTCGCTTCGTCAGTTCTTCCTCGTCGCGCCGATGGTCTACGCGGCGATCGGGCGGCTGGCCGTGCAGAACTTCAAGCCGAGACAGCTCGGCGAGCTTGGGGAAACGCAGGAGCGTTTCCGCGCGGCCACCGAAGCGCGCGACCCGATGGCGATGGTGATCGAGAACAACCGCTTCCACGAGATCATCGGGGAGATGTCGTGGAACGCCTACCTGCGGCCGAGCCTCGGACGGTTGCTGATCGACCATGCGCGGATCGGACACACGTTCTTCCGCCCACGCGACGCCGAGATGGAGCGCCGGCTTCGGCTGTCGGTCGAGCATCATGACGGATTCATCACTGCTATCGCCGGACACGACGAGGAGACGGTGGTCGATCTCGTCTTCGACCACTGGGAGCTTTCCCGGGAGAACATGGAGCTGTTCGTCGCTCCGCAGGGATTGAAAGCCGACGCCCTCGTCGAGGCCGGCCGCGGATCGGAGAGGACGTCGTGAAATTCGAAGGGATCTACACGCCGGCGATCACGCCGCACGGCATCGACGGGACAATCGACAAGACCGCCTTCGCCGAGGTGCTGGAGTCGCTGATCGCGGCCGGCGTGCATGGCATCATCGTCGGCGGCTCGACGGGCGAATACTACGCGCACACGATGGCGGAGCGCATCGAGAGCTTCACCTTCGCCAGGGAGGTCATCGGCGCGCGGCTTCCTCTGATCGTCGGTACCGGCGCGATCCGTACCGAAGACGCCGTCAGCTATGCGAAGGCCGCGAAGGCGATCAAGGCGGATGCGATCCTCGTCACCTCGCCGCCCTACGCGGTGCCGACGGAGCGTGAGAACGCGGTTCACGCGCTGACGATCGATCGCGCCGCCGGCCTGCCGATCATGCTCTACAACTATCCCGGCCGAATGGGCATCGGCATGGGCGAGGAGTATTTCGCCCGTGTCGGCCGTTCGAAGAACGTCGTCGCGATCAAGGAAAGCTCGGGCGATCCCAATCAGCTGCATCTCCTGGCACGCAGGTTCCCGAACATCGCGCTGAGCTGCGGCTGGGACGATCAGGCCCTGGAGTTCTTCGCCTGGGGCGCGCGGAGCTGGGTCTGCGCGGGATCGAACTTCATCCCCGCCGAGCATATCGCGCTCTACCAAGCCTGCGTCGTCGAGGGGAACTTCGACAAGGGCCGTCGCATCATGACGGCGATGCTGCCGCTGATGAACTTCCTCGACGGTGGCAAGTTCGTGCAGTCGATCAAATACGGCTGCGAGATGAACGGCCTGAAAGCCGGTACCCTGCGCGCGCCGCTGCGCGGGCTCAATCAGGACGAGAAGCGCGAACTCGAAACCGTGGTCAGGACTCTGAAGCGCACCGTTGCCCAGATCGTTTCCGGAGCGAACCAATGACCGACCTCCTGACCACCGAGGAATACAAGGCCATCGCCGCGGGCCTCGACCTCTCCGGCAACGCCTTCATCGACGGGGCGTTTCGCCCGGCGGCTTCGGGCAAGACCATTCCGACGGTGAACCCCGCGACGGGCGAGACGCTGGCGCAACTCGCCGCCTGCGACGCGGCGGATGTCGATTTGGCCGTCGCAAGGGCGAAGGACGCCTTCGACGATGGCCGCTGGCGCAAGCTGGCGCCCGCCGGGCGCAAGGAGACTCTGCTCCGGCTTGCGCGGCTGATGGAACGCAACCTGCATGAGCTGGCCGTGCTGGAGAGCCTCGACAGCGGCAAGCCGGTCGGGGAATGCGCGACCGTGGACGTGCCCGACACGATCCACACCATCCGCTGGCACGCCGAGCTGATCGACAAGATCTATGATTCGACCGCGCCGGTTGCGACGAACGCGCTGGCGCTGGTCATCCGCGAGCCCATCGGCGTCGTCGGCCTCGTGCTGCCCTGGAACTTCCCGTTGCTCATGCTGGCCTGGAAGATCGGCCCGGCGCTCGCCGCCGGCTGCTCGGTGGTGGTGAAGCCGGCCGAGCAGACCTCGCTCAGTACGCTCAGGGTCGCGGAGCTCGCGGCAGAGGCGGGGGTGCCGGCGGGTGTCTTCAATGTCGTCACCGGCACCGGCAAGGACGCGGGCGAGCCGCTCGGATTGCACATGGACGTCGATATGGTGAGCTTCACCGGCTCCACCGCGACCGGCCGGCGCTTCCTGCGCTATGCCGCGGACTCAAATCTCAAGCGCGTCGTGCTCGAATGCGGCGGGAAGAATCCGGCGGTGGTCCTTGAGGACGCGGAGGATCTTGATCTCGTCGCGAGCCATGTCGTGAATGGCGCCTTCTGGAACATGGGCGAGAACTGCTCGGCGACCTCGCGGCTCATCGTGCAGGCGAGCGTCAAGGACGCGCTCCTCGACCGGATCGTGGCGCACATGCGGGAGTGGCGGATGGGTGATCCCCTCGATCCGGCGAACCGGGTCGGGGCGCTGGTGAGCAAGGATCACTACGAGAAGGTGACCTCCTACCTCGAGGGCGCCAGGGTGGCGGTCGGAAGCGGGACCGAAGGCGGCATCTTTGTCGAGCCGACGGTGCTCGACGGCGTCACCCCGGAGGATCGGGTGTTTCGCGAGGAGATCTTCGGCCCGGTGCTGGCCGTCACCACCTTTGAGACGCTGGCCGAGGCGGTGGTGCTTGCCAACGACACGCCCTACGGGCTGGCCGCTTCGGTCTACACCGGGAGCCTCAGGAACGCGATCCGGCTTTCACGGGAGATCCGGGCGGGTGTCGTCACGGTAAACTGCTTCGGCGAAGGCGACGTGACCACGCCCTTCGGTGGCTACAAGGAATCGGGTTTCGGCGGCCGGGACAAGTCGATCTTCGCCCACGACCAGTATACCGAGCTGAAGACGATCTGGATCGACGTGTCCGACCGCCCGGACGAGTTTGTCGGGTGACACGGGTTCCGTCCCTGCCCGCCGACACCGGACGCTCGGGGTGGGAGGCGCTGTCGCACCGCCCGTCCCCGGCGCGGAGCCTCGACGCGGCGACGACGGCCGATTGGCTTGTCATCGGGGCGGGGTTCGCAGGGTTGTCGGCGGCCCGGCGGCTGACGCAGCTGGCGCCTGGCGCGCGGATCGTCGTGCTCGATGCGCGCGAACTGGCGCAGGGGCCGGCGGGGCGCAACTCCGGCTTCATGATCGATGTGCCGCACCACCTCGCGTCGAGCGAGTATTCGTCGGACGACTTGCACGGCACTCGGCTCGAGATGGCGCAGAACCGGCTCGCAATCGCTTTCGCGAAGGAGGCGGCGGCCGAGTACGGAATGCCGCGCGAGACCTTCGATCCGTGCGGCAAGATCAATGCCGCCGCCACCGGGCGCGGCCTGCGGCGCAATGACGACTTCGCCGCCTCGCTCGCCGCGATCGGCGAGCCGCTCAGCCGCGTCGACGCCGCCGAGATGCGGGCGATCACCGGCAGCGACTATTACCTCGGCGGCCTGTTCACCCCGGGAGCGGTGCAGATCCAACCGGCCGACTATATCCGCTCTTTCGCCGCCGGCCTCGGCCCGAAGATCGATCTCCACGAGAATTCCCCGGTCGTCGGACTGTCGCGGAACGGCGGCGCCTGGGTCGCCCGGACGCCGAAGGGGAGCGTCACGGCGCCGAAGGTCATTCTTGGCGTGAACGGCCTCGCGCAGGATTTCGGCTTCTTTCGGGGCCGGCTGATGCACGTCTTCACCTATGCTTCGATGACCGCGCCCTTCGCGAGCGGTGCCGGTCGCGACCGCTGGGGCATCCTGCCCGCCGACGCCATGGGGGCGACGCTGCGCAAGATCAGCGGACCCAACGGGGCGCGGGTGGTGATCCGCACCCGCTACAGCTACGACCCGTCGAAACAGATTTCGGAGCGCAAGCTCGCCGCGATGGTGCGGGACCACCGCCGCTCGCTCGATGCGCGCTACTCCGATCTCGCCGGCCTGCCCTTCGAATACAGCTGGGCCGGGCGCCTGTGCCTCAGCCTCAATCACGTCCCCGCCTTCGGCGAGGTGGACGAGAACCTCTACTCAGCCTGCTGCTGCAATGGCCTTGGCACGGTCAAGAGCACGCTGGCGGGGATGATGGCGGCCGCCCTCGCGACTGGAACCCGGTCCGGGGATCTCGACGCATATCAGGATCAACCAAAGCCGCGCCGCCTCCCACCGGAGCCGGTCGCGACCATCGGCGCCCGCGCGGTGATCCGCTGGCAGGAGGCGCGGGCCGGCCGGGAAGGCTGAAGCGTCCGAAGGACGGAAGGCGAAGGAAGGGTTTGGCCGCTCGGCCAAGCCCCGGGGTGACTGTTTCCAACAGAAAGGGAGCTACCGAATGAAGACTTTTGTGAAGGCGCTTTGCGCCGCTGCCTTCGTGGGCCTGAGCCTGATGCCGGCCCACGCGGACGAGAAGACCATCGAGATGGGCACGATGTCCTGGGAGGATCTGACTCCGATCACCGGGATCACCAAGAAGGTTCTCGAAGACGCCGGGTACACGGTCAATGTGACCGAGTTCTCGGAGTGGGGCATCGCCTATGCCGCGCTCGCCAAAGGCGACATCCAGATCATGGCGTCGCAGACCGACTATGTCGCGCAGGACTACTGGAACAAGAACAAGAGCCGGCTGGAGAAGATCTCGCCGGTGTCCTTTGGTCTGTACCAGGCGATCGCGGTGCCGTCCTACGTCCCGATCGACTCGATCGATCAGCTCAACGACAACGCCGACAAATTCGGAGGCAAGATCATCGGCATCGAGCCCGGCTCAGGCCTGATGCGCGACGCCGACAAGGCCGTCGACGACTACGGCCTGAACCTCGAGCTCGTGGAAGGCTCGACCGCCGGCATGACCGCCGCGCTGAAGTCCGCTGTCGATCGTCAGGAGTGGGTCGCGGTCACGATCTGGGAGCCGTCCTGGATGTTCCAGAAGTTCGAAGTGAAGTTCCTGAAGGATCCGAAGGGCTCCTTCGCGCCTGCGCAGGGCTACTACTGGATCGGCCAGAAGGGCTTCTCCGAGACGAACCCCGAGGCACGCGAACTCATCGCCGGCGTGTTCGTCCCCAAGGAGGACATCACCGCGATGAACGCCGAGGTCAAGGACGGCAAGTCCATGGACGAGGCCATCGCCAACTGGATCGGCGCGCATGGCGATCTGCTGAAGCGCTGGGAGAACATCAAGAGCTACTGAGGCTTCTGGCGCGGGGCGACGATCGCCGTCGGCCCGCCCACTCGACCGGTCCACCTGGAGGAAATGACAATGACTACGACGGTCAATGACGACGACGCCCTCGTGGACTGCCGATCGGTCTGGAAGGTGTTCGGCAAGGCGGCGCCGGCCGCGATGCGCGCCATCGCGGAACGCGGCCTCGGCAAACGCGAAGTGCTGAAGGAGTTCGGCTGCGTCGTCGGTGTCTCCGACGCGACCCTGCAGGTTCGCCGGGGCGAGATCTTCTGCATCATGGGCCTGTCGGGCAGCGGCAAATCGACGCTGATCCGCATGCTGAACCGTCTGATCGATCCGACCGGCGGCCAGGTCTTCGTCAAGGGGAAGGACATCGGAAAGCTCGGCGCCGCCGAGCTTCGCTCGCTTCGCGCGAAGCACATCGCCATGGTCTTTCAGTCCGTCGCGCTGCTTCCGCACCGGACCGTGCTGGAGAACGCCGCCTTCGGCCTCGAGGTGCAGGGAACGTCCAAGGCCGACCGCGACCGGACCGCCGAGGCGGCTCTGGCCAAAGTGGGTCTCGCCGACTGGATCCATCGCTACCCGAGCGAACTCTCGGGTGGGATGCAGCAGCGCGTCGGCCTCGCCCGGGCGCTGACCTCGGACCCCGAGATCATCCTGATGGACGAGCCCTTCTCGGCACTCGACCCGCTGATCCGCCGCCAGCTGCAGGACGAGTTCCGCGAACTCACCAAGTCGCTCGGCAAATCGGCCGTCTTCATCACCCACGACCTCGACGAGGCGATCCGCATCGGCGACCGCATCGCCATCATGAAGGACGGCGTCATCATCCAGGTAGGCACCGCCGAGGAGATCATCCTCGACCCGGCCGACGCCTATGTCGCCGACTTTGTCGCGGGTATCTCGCGGCTGCATCTGATCAAGGCGCATTCGGTCATGGTGCCGGTAGACGCGTGGCAGGCGGAAAAGCCGGGGATCGCCGTCGATACCCTCGACCATACGTCGCCCGAGGCGGACATCGATGCGCTCATCGACCTGACCCTCGCGACGAAAGGCGAAGGGATCGCGGTGCTTGACGCCGGCTCGGTGGTCGGTGTCGTCACGCCGCGGAGCCTGCTCCTCGGCGTCAAGGGGGCGCAGACGGCCGCGCCTGCGCACGGCTGAGGGGAAAGACATGGACACCTCCGATATCGCCGACGCCTTCGACACCGCGGTCGACAACGCCCTCACCTGGGTGAGCGACAATGGCACCTGGCTGTTTGATGGCCTCCGAGCCCTCTTCGAGGGCTTCTACGATGCCGTGCTGTGGCTGCTCACGGTGGCGCCGTGGCCGGCGCTCACGATCCTGCTCGGGATCATCGCCTGGCGCGTTCTTGGCCGCGTGGCTGGCCTTCTGACCGCCTTGGGCCTCGCCATCTGCTGGGCCATGGGGCTTTGGCCGGAGACCATGGATACTTTCGCACTCGTCATCACCGCGACCGCGCTGGCGCTGCTGATCGGCCTGCCGCTTGGCGTGCTCGCGGGCTTCTTCCCGGCGCTCGACCATGCGGTCGAGCCGATCCTCGACCTCATCCAGACGCTGCCGCCCTATATCTATCTCCTGCCGGCGATCGCGCTCCTCGGCTTCGGGCCCGCGACGGCGCTTCTCGCCACGCTGATCGTCGCAATGCCGCCGGCGATCCGACTGACCTCGCTCGGCATCCGGCAAACGCCGATCCAGTTTGTCGAGCTCGGGCAATCGACCGGCATGACGGCCGCGCAGATGTTCTGGAAGATCCGACTGCCCTTCGCCTTGCCGAGCATCATGGCAGGTATCAACCAGAGCCTGATGATGGCCTTCGGCATGGTGGTGATCGCCGGCATTGTCGGCTCCGGCGGGCTCGGCGAGACGATCTACGAAGCGATTCGCAAGCTCGACATCGCCAAGTCGATCGACGCCGCCATCGCCATCGTCGTCCTCACGATGGTGATCGACCGCATCACGCAGAACGCCATCCCGACCGGAAAGGACAAGCCATGACCCTCTCCCCCGGCGCGTGGATCGCACCCGCCGTCGACTGGCTGAACACCAATGCGCACGGCCTCTTCGCGGCGATTGGCATCTTCATCGAGGCCGTTCTCGGCAGCCTCCAGGCGGCACTGCTCTTCCCGCCAGCCTGGGCGTCGATCCTGCTCGTCGCCACCCTCGCATTGGTATTGCTCGGCTGGCGAATGGCGCTCCTCGCCGTCGTGGCGCTCGGCTTCTGCTTTGTCATGGACCTCTGGAAGCAGTCGATGGAGACCGTCGCACTCGTCTCCGTCTCGGTGGCGATCTCCTGCGTGATCGCCGTCCCGCTGGGCATTCTCGCGGCGCGCCGCCCTCGGCTGGAGGCATCGCTGCGACCTGTCCTCGACATCATGCAGACCGTGCCGCCATGGGTCTACCTGATCCCGGCGGTGATGATCTTCAGCCTCGGACGGGTGCCGGCGATTATCGCGACCATCGTCTATGGCATCCCGCCCATGCTGAGACTAACCACGCTGGCCTTCAAGCAGGTGCGCAAGGACCTGATCGAACTCGGCCAGGCGATCGGAGCAGCGCCGCGGGCGATCCTCTTCAAGATCGAGTTGCCGTCCGCGATACCGACGCTCGCCGTGGGGCTCAACCAGTGCATCCTTCTCTCTCTCGCCATGGTCGTCCTTGCCGGGCTGGTCGGCGCCGGCGGCCTTGGTGCCGAGGTCACCCGGGGGCTCACGCGCATGGAGATGGGCCTTGGTCTTCGCGCCGGTCTCGCTATCGTCGCCGTTGCCATCCTGCTTGACAGGCTCTCGCGCGCCGCCCTGCGAAGCAGGCATGTGCGCGCGGTTCGCGGCTGAGGGAGGCGCAAATGAAAACGTTCTTCGGAATTGTCGGCGGCAACGGGTGGATCGGCGGCTCCACCGCCCGCGCGGTGGTGGCGGCCGGTCTGGTCAGTCCGCGCGACCTCACCCTGTCCTGCCGACGCGCCCCGCCCGCCTGGCTGCCCGAGGCCCATTGGACTCACGACAACCAGGAGCTCGCGGGCCGGTCCGACGTGGTGATCCTTTCGGTCCGCCCCCAGGACTGGCCTTCCGTCCGGATCTCCGCGCCGGGAAAGCTCGTGATCTCGTTCATGGCCGGGGTTACGCTCAACGACATCGCCACGCGGCTCGGCACTGAGCGGGTTGTTCGCGCGCTCCCGAACGCCGCGGCCGAGGTGGGACTATCGTACACTCCATGGACGGCCACCGAGCTGGTTTCCGCCGAAGACCGCGAGATCGTGCAGCGGCTCCTCGGCACGTTCGGCAGCGGCGACGAATTGGAGAGCGAGGCGCAGATCGACTATATGACCGGCCTTTCCGGAGCCGGCCCAGCCTACCCGGCGCTACTTGCCGCGGCCCTCATCCGCGACGCGATCGCAAACGGGCTCGCTCCCGAGGTCGCCCGCCGTTCGGTGGTTGCGCTCATGGTCGGCGCCGGTCGGCTTCTCGAAAAGCCCGGCGCGGATCCCCAGGCGACAGTGGCGACCTTCGTCGACTACCGTGGCGTGATCGCGGCCGCCATCGAGACGATGCGCGCCCGCGGCTTCGACACTGCCGTCTCGGCAGGACTGGCCGCGGCGCTCGAGAAGTCGCGCGCCCTGTGCGCGCCGACGTGATCGGAGGGACAGTTCCAATGCCGCGCGACCCCGAACTCCAGGTCTTCGTCGATGCGGCGATCGCCGCCTTTGCCGAGGCCGCACCCTGTCCAGAAGCGCGGGCATCCCTGCGGCGGATAGCGACCGCGCTCGCGAGTTCGGCGCCTCGGCGCGAACGGCCGGGCAGCCAGCTTCCGGTCTGCTCTCATCTCGAGGGCGCCCTCGCGGTCGACCCGGGGCGACCGTCGCTGCGGCGCCTGGTCGCTGCCTTCCGTGCGATAGAGCCTGATCTCGAATGGGTCCGGCGGGCAAGCTACGACGGGACGGCCAGCGCCAACTTCGTCGATGGCCACGCCAACACGATGATCCTCGGGCCGGCCGGGCTGGAAAACCGGACCGACGTTTGGTTCGGAGCTTCGCTTCTTGCGCCCCGCGTGCGCTACACCGACCATTCGCACGCGCCAGAGGAGACCTACCTCGTGCTCTCCCCTGGCGAGTTCCGCCAAGGCGACGGCGATTGGTTCACGCCGGGCGTCGGCGGGTCCTTCTACAATGTCCCCTTCGTCACCCACGCCATGAAATCGGGCGACGCTCCACTCTTCGCCCTCTGGGCGCTCTGGGTCGAGGCAAGTCGCTGAACCCACATTGGAGCCCGCGCCTCATCCGCTGTTCGGTCCGCGCGCCCGGGCGCTGCGTGGTGTCTCAAATGAGGCGCCCGCGCAGATAGTGTGGATAGGCAGGGCTTGATGTGTGCTGTCGGTCATCCAGGCCGATAGCCCGTGCGCGGAGGGCGCCGCGGCGGCTGTCGCGTGAGCGCGATCAGCCGTGCCGCGCCATACCGGGCCCGATGATGCGCGAGTTGTAGCGGGCGGCCGTCGCGCCGACGGCGGCGATATCGCGCGGCAGTTCGAAGCCGCCGGCGGCCATCTCGGCGAAGAAGCCCTCGAAACCACCGGGCGTCAGGACGGTAACGCAAGTGGCGCCCTCCGGTCCGGTGCGAAAGGTGTGGGGTGTGCCACGCGGGACGAAGGCGGTCTCCATCGGGCCGCGGCGAAAACGGACCCCGTCGACATCGAAATCCATCACGCCGGAGAGAACCAGGAAGGTCTCGTCCTCGGCATCGTGCACGTGGGTCGGCGGGCCTTCCAACGGCCCCGCGACGCCATGCACGATCGACATCGCGCCGCCGGTGTCCTCCGGCGAGAGCAGGGTGCGGTAGGTCGTGCCGTTCCAGACGTAGGGGTCCTGGCGGGGAGATTGCGCGTTCATCGGGGGATTTCCTCTCTGCGTTCGCGGTTGTCGCATTGGTGATGTCGCGCCATCGCTATCGCAGGTACCGATCGATCTGTTAAATTGATTGTTTGTATGTAATATATCCACAGCATGAATTTATTGACCTTCGATCTCAACCTGCTGAAGGTGCTCGATGCCTTGCTGCGCGAGCGCTCGACAGTGCGCGCCGGTGAACGGATCGGCCTCTCGCAGCCGGCGGTCTCGGCGGCCCTTGCGCGGTTGCGGGCCGCCTTCGGCGATCCGCTGCTGGTCAGGGACGGGCAGAGCATGCGTCCCACCGAGTTCGCCCTCGAGTTGATGGCGCCGGTCGCGGCGTTGCTCGCGGAAACCGGCCGGCTGTTGGCGCGCCCGGCCTTCGACCCGGCGGTCGCCGCGCGGACGTTCCGCGTCACCGGCGCGGATTTCTTCAGCGAGATGCTGCTGCCCGCGCTGATGGCCGACCTGCAGCGTTCGGCGCCGCGCGTCATGGTGCGCTTCGGCGAGCCGCCCGGGCCCCAATCCTTCGACGAGCTCCATGAGGGACGGGTCGACCTCCTTCTTCTGCCAGAGGCGCCCTTTCCGCGCTGGGTGGACCATCGGCGGGTTCTGCGCGCGGCCTTCGTCCTTGTCGCCCGCCGGGATCATCCGATGCTGGACGCGGCGGGCATAGGCCCGGCGCGGGCGATGCCGATCGAGCTCTACGGCCGGCTGCGCCACGCGGTGTTCAAGGTGATCGATTCCGGGCCCGAGCTCGATGCCGCGGCGCTCTCGGCCGCCGGCATCGACCGTGAGATCGCTCTCTCAGTGACGACGTTCTCGGCCGTCTGGCGCGCGGCCGCCGCGAGCGACCTCGTCGGCATCATACCGCGTCGGATGGCGGCGAAAGTCGCCGGCCCCGCGGGCCTGGTCTTGCATCCGCTGCCGTTCCCGCTGCCGCGCGCCCGCCTGTGCATGGCCTGGCATCGGCGCGACACCGCGGCCGGCGACCATGCCTGGCTGCGCGACAAACTGGCAGAGCATCTGGCGGTGTTCGACGATGGGATCGACCCGCCGCTGTCCAGAAAGCAGGTCCGCCCTTCTCCCGACGAGCCTGGGCAGTGATCAATCATGGGGCGCCACGTGACGGAACTCGGGCTGACCCCCGCGGCGCGCCGCGGGCTTGGCAAGGCGGGATCGCCGCGTCTTTCCGATCGGTCGTTCGCGCCAGGTCTATCCCGCCCGGCATGCTTCGGGTGACGCAAGCGAACGCGCGCCGGCGCCGTTCCGCCGCTATCCCGAACTGCCCCGTCCCGACAGCCGCCAGGCGCGGGGAGATGCGCCGCACAGGCGTCGGAAGGCGTTGGTGAAGGCGCTGGTGTCGGAATAGGCGAGCGCCGCGGCGATCTCGGTGACGCTGAGCCGCGTGCCCACGAGGAGGCGCTGGGCGATATCGACGCGGGTCTGGGCGAGGAGGGCGCGGAAGCTCGTCTCCTCGCGCCGCAGCGCGCGCTCGAGAATGCGCGGGTGCATGACGAGCGCCTCGGCGAGGTCATCGATCCGCACGTCGCCGAAGATGATCCGGGAGCGGAGCAGGCGGACGAGCTGGTCCGAGGTCCGCGGCGTCTCAACCGCCCAGTAGTCGCTGACCCGTTCGGCGAGCGCGGCCCGCAGCGCCGCGTCGGCGCCCTTGACCGGCAGGTCGAGCATGGCGCTCGGAAAGACCAGCGCGGTCTGGCTGGCGTCGAAGGTGACGGGCACGCCGAAGTGGCGGCGGTAGGGCGCGGGATCGGCGGGGGCCCCGCGGGCGAGAAGCACCTGCTCGGGGACCGCGCCGCAGAGTTCGCGCATCAGGTTGAACCCGATGGCGATCGAGCCGTCCTCCATGTGCTCGGCGCCCGGCGCCTGGCGTTCGTAGACTGCGTAGCCGGCCCAGGCGGTTCCGTCGCGCACCATGAGGTAGGGCACGCCGCCGCGGACGTAGCGGTGCTGGTTCTCGACAAGGTCGAGAAGAGCGCGGCCCCAGGTCGGCGCCTGGCGCATCAGCTGGCCGACGACGCCGAGGCTCTCGGTGCCGTTCGCGGCGCCGACGAGCAGGCCGAAGTGGGCGCAGCCGGTTCGCTCGGCGCCGAGCGCCAGCAGCCGGCAGGCGGCGGGAAAGGGAACGCGGGCCTCGCGGTCCGCGAGGTCGGCGAGTGCGACGCCCGCGTCCGCGGCGAGTGCCTCGGGATCGAGGCCGCGCTCGCGCACCAGCGTGGGCACGTCGCTCAGCGCGCCCACGCGTTGCCAGCCGTGCGACATCCTGCCTGCCTCCCCGGTGGGTCGATCACGCCGATTTTCCACTTCGGTCGGAAATTCGCAAGTCGCTCGCGCGGCGCCCGACTACAAAGCTGCCTGATCGGCAAGAAAGATTTCAGGAACCCGAACCAACCAAGCAACCCTCGGCGCCTATTCGGAACAGCCTGGCCGATCCAACAGATCCGCGGGACGCAGGCTTGCGCCCTCGATCCATGAAGGAGGAAGACGTGTACTACACCGACGACTCGATACTTCCGGAGAACATGGCGCCGCTCATCATCACCGCGGCGCCCTACGGTCCGCAATGGTTGCCGGGCGACGCCGACATCCCGCTGACCTGGGACGAGCAGGTGCAGAGGGCAGTCGATTGCTACAACGCCGGCGCCACCATGCTGCACGTCCATGTCCGCGACCCCGCCACCGGGCAGGGGTCGGTCAATTTCGACCAGTACAACTACCTGCTCGACCGGCTTAGGACCGCCGTGCCGAAGATGATCCTGCAGGTCGGCGGGTCAATCTCCTTCGCGCCGCACACGGCCGACGCCAAGGCGAAATGGCTCAACTATGACACCCGGCACATGCTGGCCGAGCTGGACCCCAAGCCGGATTTCGTCACCATCGCCACCGGCACGACGCAATGGGACGTCGTGTCGATGTTCGTGCCCGACGACATCAAGGGCACCCATCTCGACAACAACCCGGAAGTGCAGGCGGCCTGGGCGGGGATGTTCGTGGACGCCGGCCCCGCCTTCTATCTTGAACATCTCAAGCGGCTGGCCGCCAACAGGATTCAGCCCTACTTCGTGCCGGGCCACATCCACCAGATGGAGATCATCGAGCGGCTGATCCGCGCGGGCGTCTACATGGGGCCGCTCAACGTGGCGATCTGCGGCTATGGCGGCGGCACGCTCGGCCGCAACCCCTATGACTGGATGGACTTCCTGCGCCGCGTCCCGCAGGGCGCGGTCACGACCTTCTGGTCGTCGATGCGCGGCCTGATCTCGCTGTCGGCCATGTCGATCGTGCTCGGCCAGCACGTGCGGGTCGGCAACGAGGACAACATCTGGGGGCCCGACAAGAAGCGGCGCACCTCGGTGCAGCAGATCGAGGGCGCGGTGCGGCTCTGCGAGCAGTTCGGCCGCAAGGTGGCCAATGCCGACGAGGCGCGGGAGATCCTCAAGGTCGGCGTCTGGTACGACAGCATCGAGGAGACGCTGCGGAACCTCGGCCTGCCGCCCAACCGCCGCGACGGCGAGAAGGGCTTCATGGTCTGGGAGACCGACGGGCGCAAGCACGTCGCCAAGGCCGCGGGCGACTCGCATCCGATGGCCTACTGCATGGTGCCGCCCGAGGCCGCGCGACTCGCGATGGAAGCCGCCAAGGCGGCGAAGGAAACGCTCGGGACGTCCTGACCGCGCAACGCCGGGGCGGCGCGCCGCGCGCCGCCCGCCTCACGGGGAAGGGAGACTTGCCGGATGACGGCTCTCAGTCACTTCGAAATCTTCGGCGACGAGCCGGAGAAGCTCGCCGAGCTCTACGCCGCGCTCTTCGGCTGGCGCATCGAGCAGGCGCCCGGCGTCGACTACTGGCGCATCCGGAACGGCGACGGCGCGGCGCAGTCGATCGGCGGCCTCGCACGCCGGCCGTCGTTCGAGTTGCGGGGCTGGCTCGCCTATTTCCAGGTTCCATCGGTGACGGACGCGATCGCCACCGTCGAACGGCACGGCGGCCGCGTGCTGAAGGAGCGCACCGCCGTGCCGCGCACCGCCTGGTACGCGGTCATCGCCGACCCCGCCGACAACGCCTTCGCCGTCTGGGAGCCCGACCCGCTCGCCTTCCCGCCGCCCGAGCCGGACTGAACCCAAGCCGGTCCCGACCGAAACGACCGCCACCGATGGAGCACGTCATGCCGCACCGGGACCCCGATCCCCTCGGCCCCTGGGACGCCGCCGCCCTCTCCCTGCTGGAGGGCTGGGACCCCGCATGGGCCAGCGCCTGCCGCGAGATGAGCGCGAACCCGTGGACGGGCGGGGTGCTGCCACCGCGGCTGGTCGAGCTCGTCTCGGTCGCGCTCAGCGTCGCCTGCACCCGCCTCGACCGGACCGCCACCCGCCGCCACGTCCGCGCGGCGCTCGACGCCGGCGCGACGCGGGACGAGATCCTCACGATCGTGAAGATGGCGACGGTGATGGCGATCCACTCGTGCAGCCTCGGTGCGCCGATCCTCATCGAGGAGGCCGCCGCCGCCGGGGCGTCGTCGCCCGCGCGGCCCGACGCGCCGACCCCGGCCTGCGACCGGATGAAGGCCATGGGCCAGTGGAACACCGCCTGGGATCCGTTCTTCGCGCTCGATCCCGAATGGACCGACCAGTTCATGGCAGCCGGCGCCGGCATCTACGGCGGCGGGGTCTTCTCGCCGAAGGAGACCGAGCTTCTCAGCATCGCCTTCGACGCCTCCTTCACCCACATGTACGCGCCGGGCACCCGGCGCCACATCCGCGGCGCGCTGGCCGCCGGCGCCAGCCTCGCCGAGGTGATGGAGGTGCTGAAGCTCTGCGTCGCCCAGGGCGTCGCCGCCAGCAACCTCGGCGTTCCGATCCTCGCCGAGGAGCTGCGGCGCCGCGAGGCGGCGCGCTGAAACCGCGGGAAGGAGAGGCGCCGATGGGCGATCCGGTCACGCAGGCGGGTGCGCCGGCCCTTACCCTGCGCCAGCGCGCGGTGGCGGCGTTCCGGCGCTTCCTCGTGCTCTTCCTCTATCTCTGGGCGCTCTTCGCCCTGTTCGTGCTCAACGAAGAGGCGCTCGCGCGGTCGCAGGGCAGCCCGGTCGTGCTTCAGGGCTTCGCGCTCCTCAACGCCCTCGTGCTCGCGAAGGTCATGCTGGTCGCCGAGCATTTCGACTTCTCGCGCGGCCTGCGGCGCCGGCCCCGCGTCTACGCGGTCCTGTTCGACGCGGCGCTCTGCACGGCGCTGTTCATGGTCTTTCACATCGCCGAGCGGGTCGTGGCCGGCAAGCTCCGCGGCGAGAGCCTTTCCGCCAGCATGCCCTCCTTCGGCGGCGGCGGGCTCGCCGGCGTCCTCATCGTCTCGGCGATCGCCTTCGTGTCGCTGCTGCCCTTCTTCACCTTCAAGCACGTCTCGCGCGCCGTCGGACCGGACCGGATGAAGGCGATCCTCCTCGCGCCCCCCGACACCTCCGCCGGCGACGAGCGGCCCTCGCCGTCGCACGCGCTTTGACTGGGAATAGTCCGATGAAACACACCAGGCATGTCCCCGCCGCCGGCTATGCCGACGGGGCCGCTCTCGACCGGATCACCTATCTGGAAGCCAAGCTGATCCTCAAGTCCGAGCCCTTCACCTCGGTCCGGAGCTTCCGCGACTTCGGCCGCGTGGTGAAGAAGACCGCCCGCGCCAGCGGCGTCGGCTTCACCGAGGACGACGCCGCAGGCCAGCGGCCGCGGATCCGCGAGATCGTCTTCCTCGACACCCCGGACTTCGCGCTCTACCGCAACGCCTTCATCCTGCGCCGCCGCGTCTCCTACGAGGACGGCTTCCCGGTCGGCGACCCGGAGATCGTCTGCAAGTTCCGCCACCCGGTCGAGGAGACGGCGGCGGCCGTCGACATGCGCCCCTTCGTCGCCGGCAAGTACCGGATCAAGTTCAAGGCCGAGGTCCTGCCGCTGAAGGATCGCGTCGGCGGCTATCGCCTGCTCTATTCGCACAACTGCCAGTTCGGCCTCAGCCCGGTCATGTCATGACGCCGATGCTCGCGGCGATCATGGAGCGGCTCGGCGGCGAGAACGGCATGAGCGGTCCCGACTTCGCCGAGCAGTTCCGCCAGTCGCTTCCGCTCGGGAGCTTTCAGGAGGTGCGCGACATCGCCAATCTGGTCCACTTCCTCGCCTCGGACGACGCCCGCTTCATCACGGCGCTTCATCGCGGGCCAGTCGATCGCCGTCGACAGCGGCTTCGTGCTCGCCAACTGACCTGACGCCGCCGCGGCTCTCCGACCCCGGATCGTTCCCGAGCCGCGCGCCAGGGGTGGCGGCGGGGCGGATCGTGCCGGGCGCGACCCGGTATCGTTGCATTGCATGATCGCCACCGTTGCAGATGCGATGAGTCGCCGCCAAACTCGCGCGGCCGACCCGGAGCATCCATGCCTTCGACCTCGACAGCTTCCTGCCCTACCGGCTCAGCGTGGCGTCGGCCCGCGTCGGCCGGCGATTCGCCCGCCGCTACCGGGCAGCATCCGGGATCTCGATCGCCGGGTGGCGCCTGCTCGCGCATCTTTCGCAGGCCGGCGCCGCCAGCGTCCACGACATTCACCCGCGGGCCGACAAGCCCAGGGTCAGCCGCGCCGCCGTCCGGCTGGACGCGGCGGGGCTGGTCCGGAAGCCCGGCCACTCCGACAACCGCCGCTTCGTCGCCCTTTCCCTCACCGGCGAAGGCCCAGGCGCCGATGGCGCGGCTCGGCGCCCTCGCCGCCGACTTCCAAGCCGAGCTCCTCGCCGGACTCGGCCGCTCCGCCACCGCCCTTGACGCCGGCCTCGGCCGGCTCATCGCCCCTGCGGGCGACGCGATACCGGAGACGATGATGACGATCCCCTGTGACCACCGCCGGCGCCCCGGCGCCGTCCGCCCGTGATCGCCGTCGACCGCGACCGCCTCGCCTACGGGCTGCGCACCGCGGCGGGCGCGGCGCTGGCGCTGGCCATCGCCTGGGCCGGCGGGCTCGAACATCCGCAATGGGCCGGGATGACGGTCTGGGCGGCGTCGCAGCCGGTGCGCGCGCACCTCATCGAGAAGAGCCTGTTCCGCGGCCTCGGGACCATCGCCGGCGCTACCTTCGGCGTGCTCCTGACCGCGCTGGCGGCGCGGGTCGGCAGCCCGGCGGTGCTGGTCGTCGGCGTGGCGCTGTGGCTCGGGGCCTGCGCCGCGGCAGGCAACCTGCTGCGCGGCTTCGCCGCCTATGGCGCCATGCTGGCCGGCTTTTCGGCGGTGATGGTGGCGCTCCTCGACGGCGGCCACCCCGAGAGCGTGCTGGCGCTCGGCCTCGACCGGACGGCGACGGTGCTGATCGGGGTCGGCGTCGCGCTCGTCGTCGGGCTGCTCCTCTCGCCGCGGCGGGCCGAGGACGACGTGCCCCGCGACCTGCGCCTCGCCGGGGCGGCGCTGCTCGAGGCCATCGCCGCGCAGCTGCGCCACCCGGCGCCGGCGGACCGGCAAGCGCTGCACCGGCAGCTCTCGGAACTCGCCCGCCTCGACGACGCGATCGACGCCGAGGGCTCGGGCTCGCTCGCCGCCCGCCGCGAGGCTGCGAACCGCCGGAGGGCGCTGATGGCTCTGACCGGCGCGGTCGCCTGGCGCGACGCCGCCCCGGCCACGGCCGACCCGGGCCTCGCCGACGGGGTCGCGGCGGCCGCGGCGGATTTCGCCGCCCATGTCGCCGCCCCCGAACGGCGGGTGACGCTGGCGCGGCTGGCCCGGGCGG
>NZ_CALAGI010000133.1 GCF_937891315.1 uncultured Amaricoccus sp.
TGATCACGGCGTGACGGTGGTGTTCATCGACCTGCCGAACACCAAGATCGAGCTGCTCTATCCCTTGGGCGAAAACTCTCCGATCAAGGGGTTCCTTGAAAAGAACCCCTCGGGCGGCATTCACCATATCTGCTACGAGGTTGATGATATCCTTGCCGCGCGCGACCGGCTGAAGGCCGAAGGCGCCCGCGTACTGGGGACGGGAGAGCCGAAGATCGGCGCGCATGGCAAGCCGGTCCTGTTCCTGCATCCGCGCGACTTCTGCGGCACGCTGGTCGAGCTCGAACAGGCATGACGATCACCAGCATCGTCGTCGTCTTCTCCACCAGCTGGTTTCTCGCGCTGCTGGTGGCGCTGCCGATCGGCCTCCGCACCCAGAGCGAGGTGGGCGACGTGGTGCCGGGAACGCCGGGCTCGGCGCCTTCCGATCCGATGATCCGCAAGAAGGTGATCTGGGCGACGATCGCCGCGCTGGTCATCAGCGTTCCGATCTGCCTTCTCATCGCCTTCGGCGGGCTGACCGTCGCGGATCTCGATATCTGGGGCGTGATGTAGGACGGCGTGAGTCAGGGCGGACCGGCGGGACGCCGCCGTCACACAATCGCGCGTCGACTCCGATGCGATTCGTGCTAGGGTGAATCCGGGGTAAGTTTACGGAGGTCCGCCGATGGCGACATCTACGACACTGACGCTCCTTGCCACCGCGATGACGCTGCTGGGCTTCGCCGGCGCCGCGCTCGCCCAACGCGCGCACCGTCTGGCCGAACAGACAGCCGGGAAGCGCGCGGTCCGCCGGACGGACACCTGATCTGGAACCAGACCAAGGTTTTCCTCGTTCAGACTGGGGCTTCGGCCCCTTTATTTTTGTCCCGACCCCGGGACATCGCGCTCACGACGGCGCCAGCCGGTGATACTGGTGCGTGAAGACCGCGACGCCGAGAATCGGGATCACCAGATTGAGCAGCGGCACGGTCAGCGGCGCCGCCATCAGCGTACCGCCGAGCCAGAGCCGCCAGAAATGCCGCCGCGCCAGCGCCCGGGCCCCCTCCGGCCCCAGCCGGCGCATCGCCACAAGCTGGAAATATTCCCGCCCGAGCAGAAAGCCGTTCACCAGCACGAAAACCACCGGCGCCAGCGGCGGCGCGATGACATAGACCAGCAGCGCCCCGATATTCACCGCGATCACCAGCGCCATGAAGCGCAGCGAATCCGCCACCTGCTGCGACAGGCCGAGGGCGAACAGCGGCGGCAGGTTCGGATAGTGCCGCGCTTCGACCGCCGCCGCCACCTCGTCGAGGAAGAAGCCGACGACGCCCGCCGCCACCGGGACCATCAGCACCACCGACAGCGCCAGCATGACGCCGACGGCCGCCCAGGACACGAGATTGTCGACAAATCCGACCGTGCCGATCCAGGGCAGCGTCACCGTCTCGGGCAACAGCCAGCCGAGGCTCAGCATCGCCACCCAGAACACCAGCGCGAGCCCGGCCAGCGTCACGAGAACCGCCTGGAGCAGCACCCGCGAGAATCGCGGATCGCCCATCTGGCCCAGCGCCCGGCCGAAATCGACGATCAGCGTCACGCGTCGCGCCAGGTGGTCAGCGCGGCGATGTCCGGGCGGGGCCGGTCCGGCACCTCGCCGACCGCGCTGCCGATATGGATGAAACCGGCCAGCCACTCCTCGGGGCCGAGCCCGAGCGTCCCCTCCAGCAGACCGCGGTCATAGGCCGGCCAGCCGGTCAGCCAGTTCGCGCCCCAACCCCCGGCCAGCGCGGCGTTGAGCAGGCCGAGCGCGACGGCGCCGGTGGACAGGGTCTGCTCGATCGGCGGCGCCTTGTCGCTTTCCTTCGGACTGCCGACCACCGCGATCGCCACCGGCGCCTGCTCGAAGGCGAGCGCGCCTTTCTCGGGATCGGCGCCGGTCTCCGCCGCGCGCGCCCGGATCGCCTGCGCGAAGCGGCCAAGCCCGACGTCGCGCAGCACGATGAAGCGCCAGGGCTCCAGCTTGCCGTGATCGGGCACCCGCGCCGCCGCGGTCAGCAGCGGCTCGATCTCCGCCCGGTCCGGCGCCGGCAGACCGAGCAGCCGCGCCGGCCTCGACCGCCGGCTCAGCAGGAACGCGAGGACTTCCGGGGCGGGCGTGGCCATCAATTCTCTCCTTCGCGGTCAGCTTCCCCGCGCGAAGGCCAGATGTTCGCTTCCCCGCGCCCCGTCAAGTCCCCCCGCGCGCGCGGTCACTCCCGCGCCAGCAGCCGGTCGGTGACGAAGCCGCCCACCGCGCCGGCCTTGTAGCCCGCCATCAGCGCCTCGCGGTCGTAGCGCGTCGTCACCCAGTCGCGAAACGCCATCGGCGCCGCGGCCGTGTCGGCGGCGTAGCAATCGAGCAGATAGCTCAGCACCCCGGTTCCGCCGCCCCGCAGATGCAGGTAGCGCCAGGAGAGCTGCGCCTTCGCCTCGGCCACCGTCGCCCCCTTGCGCAGCAAGAGATAGAGCGCCGAGACAAAGCCCGCCCGGTCCGAGCCGGACTTGCAATGCAGAAACAGCGGCCGCTCGGCGCTCGCGAAGATCCGGTCGAGTTCGAGGATGGTCTCGACCCGCGGCAGATAGCGCGAATTCAACTTCAGGTCGATCAGCGCGATGCCGACCTCGCGGCAGGTCTCGCGTTCGAGCAGGTAGGAGCCCCATTCGGTCTCGCCGCGCAGGTTGAGGATGGTGCGGACCCCCTGCCCCGCCAGCTTGCGGATCGTCGCCGGATCCGGCTGGTTGCCGCGCCAGACGCCGGCGTCGATCTCATGCCGGTTGCGCCAGGCGAGGCGCAGCGCGCCATGATCGAAAACCATCATGTCGATCGCCGCCCCGCGCGCGGCGGCGGCGGTGCCGGGCCGCGCCAGCCAGCCGTCCTTCCAGCGCCGGTGCCAGACCTTCCAGGGCTTCCTCATCCTTCCGGGTCCGACGCCACCCGGCAGGGCGCCGTCAGCCCGCCGAGCGACCGCGCCTGCCGCCCTTCGGCGTCGAAATTGCCGTCGTCGAGCCAGGCCGCGTAGGCCGCCCTGAGGCAGGGCCAGTCCCGATCGATCATGGCGAACCAGGCGGTATCCCGGTTGCGCCCCTTCACCACCAGCGCCTGCCGGAACACGCCCTCGTAGGAAAAGCCGAAACGCTCCGCCGCGCGCCGGCTCGGCCGGTTCAG
Organism: uncultured Amaricoccus sp.; assembly: GCF_937891315.1. Taxonomy (GTDB): domain Bacteria; phylum Pseudomonadota; class Alphaproteobacteria; order Rhodobacterales; family Rhodobacteraceae; genus Amaricoccus. Next base: position 3,191 of record NZ_CALAGI010000133.1, read on the forward strand.
CGCATCGCATTTCCATTCGAACCGCCGATAGCCGGCGCCGAAGGCCCAGTCGGCGAGAAGATAGATCGCCTCGGTCGCCGCGCGGGTTCTTCGCAGGCCTGGGGACAGGCAGATATGCCCGACCTCGATCGTCCCCGCCTCGGGCGTGATCCGCATCAGGCTCATCACCCCGCCGGGCCGCCCGGTCGCAGGATCGATCACCGCGAAGAACAGGGGATCGTCCCGCCCCGCCACCTCCGCCACCCAGGCGCCATAGGCCGCCTCGTCGGCGAAGGGGCCATAGGGCAGATAGTCCCAGATCGCATCATCCACCCGGTTGGCGGCGTGGAGATCGGCGACATGACCCGAACCCAGCGGCTCCAGCCGGACAGCCCGCCCTTCGAGCACCATGGCCCGCGCGCGCGCCGGCGCCGTCCAGTTCTCCACCCGCCAGCCCAGCTCAACCATCGCCCGCCTCCCTGCCGCTGCGAACCTGCCACGCGCCGCTTTCCACCGCAACGGGCCGGCATTCCGGACGAGCGGCGCGACACGGCGGATCTTTTTCCTTTTTCCTTTGCTCCGCCACCCGCCCGGCCGCTACGCTTGGCCATGGCCCGCGACACCGCATCCGGGATCACCCCCGATGGCGCCCCCGATGGCGCCGGCGACGCCGCGCGCGACCTCGCCGCGACGCTCGCCGGGCGGCGCTTCGGCACCGTGCTCGCCGACCCGCCCTGGCGCTTTGCCAATCGCACCGGCAAGGTCGCGCCCGAGCATCGCCGCCTGTCGCGCTACGGCACGCTGACCCTCGCCGAGATCAGCGCGCTGCCCGTCGCCGACCATCTCGGCGAGACCGCCCATCTCTATCTCTGGGTGCCGAACGCGCTCCTGCCCGAGGGGCTCGCCGTGCTCGCCGCCTGGGGTTTCGCCTACAAGTCGAACATCGTCTGGCACAAGGTCCGGCGCGACGGCGGATCGGACGGGCGCGGCGTCGGCTTCTATTTCCGCAACGTCACCGAGTTGCTGCTCTTCGGCACCCGCGGCCGCGCCGCGCGAACCCTGGCCCCCGGCCGCCGTCAGGTGAACCTGCTCGCCAGCCGCAAGCGCGAGCATTCCCGCAAGCCGGACGAGCAATATTCCCTCATCGAATCCTGCAGTTCCGGCCCCTACCTCGAACTCTTCGGCCGCGGCCTCCGCCCCGGCTGGACGGTCTGGGGCAACCAGGCCAGCGAGGACTACCGCCCCGACTGGCCGACCTACGCCCATAATACCAGATCCGCCTGATCGAGATTTCTCCGCGGACCGCCCTGAGGGGGCGCCAGTGGCGCGCCCGCGGTTCGCGCGCCCGTAGCAAGCCCGCGGAGGGCGCGAGGGGTCCAGATTTCTCTGGAGCGTTGATATCGTAAGGGGCATGCCCGGCGTGACCGTTGAAAACGGTCATGCCCCGTCACGCCGAAGGCGTGCCTCCGGCACGACAGGGCATGCCCGTCACGATTTCGCGTAACCTCGAAATCGCGAAGCCAACGTCGCGCTACGCGAAGTCCGAGCGGGGAAGATCGCAGGCGAAGCAATCAACAAAATGCTGTAACTCGGCCTATCCGAAGGAAAACCCCTCGGGATAGATGTGCCGTCCGTCGAAATCGGCCTTGCCGAGCGGGGCGCCGGCCTGTTTCAGCGCCACATGCGCCATCGCATGATGGAAATAGAGGTTCGGCAGGCCGAATTCGTTCAGGAACATCTCCGCCGGCAGCTCCAGATCGGCGAGGCCCGCCTGCGCCCGGATCACCCGTCGCCCCGAATGGGTGAATTCCTCCGGCCCCAAAGCCTCCAGCAAGGCCCGCGCCCCGGCGATCCGCGCGTGAAGCCCCGGTCCGTCCATCGCATCGCGCAACTCCGGCACCCGCCGGCCGACCAGCGGATAGGCGATGCGCAGCGTGAATTGCGTCGCCGTCGCCACCTGCCGCGCCACCGGCATCATCCCCACCGCCGGCCGGGCATTGAGCGCCTCGGCGAAGCGATCGCCCAGCCGCGCCTCGGCCCGCGCCAGCTCCCCGCCAAGCCGCCCCAGCACCCCGACAAACACCGGCACCGTGGCCCGGTAGAAGGGCGGCTGCGCCGGCATCTCAGCCCTTCGGCGCGAGGCGCAGCCCGAGGTCGCGCAGCTGCTCCCCCGTCGCCTCGCTCGGCGCGCCCATCATCAGATCCTCCGCCCGCTGGTTCATCGGGTACATGATGACTTCGCGGATGTTCTCCGCACCGGCCAGCAGCATGACGATCCGGTCCACCCCCGGCGCGATGCCGGCGTGCGGCGGGGCGCCGTAGCGGAAGGCCGAGAGCATGCCGCCGAAATGCGCGTCCACATGCTCCTTCGAATAGCCGACGATCTCGAAGGCCTTGTACATGATCTCCGGCTTGTGGTTCCGCACCGCGCCGCTTGAGAGCTCGATACCGTTGCAGACGATATCATACTGATATCCCAGCACATCGAGCGCATCCCGCGTCTCCAGCGCCTCCAAGCCGCCCTGCGGCATCGAGAAGGGATTGTGGCTGAAATCGAGCTTGCCGCTATCCTCGTCCCGCTCGTACATCGGGAAATCGACGATCCAGGCGAAGTCGAACCGATCCTCGACGGTCAGGCCAAGCTCCTTGCCGATGACATTCCGCGCCTTGCCGGCGACCGGCTGGAACTTGCCGGGCTTGCCGCCGAGGAAAAACGCGGCGTCGCCCTCGCTCAGCCCCAACTGAAGCCGGATCGCCTCGGTCCGCTCCGGACCGATGTTCTTCGCCAGCGGCCCCGCGGCCTCCATCGCTCCGTCATCGCCCTTGCGCCAGAAGATATAACCCATCCCCGGCAGGCCCTCGCCCTGGGCGAAGGCGTTCATCCGGTCGCAGAACTTGCGCGACCCGCCGCCGGGCGCCGGAATGGCGCGGACCTCGTTGCCCGGCTGTTCCAGCAGGGATGCGAAGACCTTGAAGCCTGAGCCCGCGAAATGCTCGCTCACCACCTGCATCCGGATCGGGTTGCGCAGGTCGGGCTTGTCGGACCCGTACCACAGCATCGCGTCGCGATAGGCGATGCGCGGGAACGCGTGCGTCACCGGGCGCCCGCCCCCGAACGCCTCGAAGACGCCGCGCATCACCGGCTCGATCGCCTGGAACACATCCTCCTGGGTGACGAAGCTCATCTCCACATCGAGCTGGTAGAACTCGCCGGGCGAGCGGTCGGCGCGCGGATCCTCGTCGCGAAAGCAGGGCGCGATCTGGAAATAGCGGTCGAAGCCCGCGATCATCGTCAGCTGCTTGAACTGCTGCGGCGCCTGCGGCAGCGCGTAGAACTTGCCCGGATGCAGGCGGCTCGGCACCAGGAAATCCCGCGCGCCCTCGGGCGAGGAGGCGGTCAGGATCGGGGTCTGGAACTCGGTGAATCCTTGCGCGCGCATCGCATCGCGCAAATAGGCGATCACCCCGGAGCGCATCATGATATTGGCATGCAGGCTCTCGCGGCGCAGGTCGAGGAAGCGGTATTTCAGCCGGGTCTCCTCGGGGAACTCGGCCTCGCCGAACACCTGCAGCGGCAGTTCCTCGGCGACGGACAGCACCTCGACCTCGCGGGCATAGACCTCGATCTCGCCGGTGGCGATCTTCGGGTTCACCAGCGCGGCGTCGCGGGCCTTGACCGTGCCGTCGACCCGGATCACCCATTCGGCGCGGACCTTGTCCAGCGCCGCGAAGGCGGGGCTGTCGCCGTCGCAGATCACCTGGGTGATGCCGTAATGGTCGCGCAGGTCGATGAACAGCACCCCGCCATGGTCGCGCACCCGATGCACCCAGCCCGACAGCCGCGCGGTCGCGCCGACATCGGCGGACGTCAGGGCGGCGCAGGTATGGGTGCGATAGGCGTGCATCGTCTGGCTCCTCCGGATCTTCGCGCGGATACACTCCGCGGCCCCGCCGAAGTCAACCCCGCGCCCCGGCGCGCGCCGCTTCCCCTCACGATCTCGACCGTCGGCGAGATCGTGACGGTCATGCCCTGCCGGGGGCATGACCGTCTGCGACGGTCAAGCCGGGCATGCCCGTCCCGATTTGCACGCTCCGGAGAAATCTTCACCCCTCGCGCCCTCCGGAAGTTTCCTCCGGCCGCGCGACCGCCGCGACCTGCCCCCGGCAGGTCGGCAAGAGGCGGCCGCTGAAATCTAGACCAGCCGCGCCGCGCAGAGGCCGCGCAGCGAATTGCCGAGGAACAGCCGCCCGCGCCCCAGATCCGCGCGGGTCAGCACCGCCTCGCGCGCCCGGCCCTCGCGCAGCAGCTTCTCGCGCAGCACGCCGGGCAGCAGGCCGCAGGCGAGCCGCGGCGTCAGATAGATGTCACCGACCTTCAGGAAGACGTTGAAGATCGTCCCCTCGCAGATCTCGCCGCGCCGGTTCAGGAACAGCATCTCATGCACGCCCCTCGGCAGGCCCGCCCGCGCGGTATCGTAGCGGGCGCGCATCGTGGTCTTGACCCTGAGCCAGGGATCGGCTGGATCGAGCCGCTCCTCCGCGATCCGCGCGATCCAGATATCCGGCCCGGCGACGAAGGGTTCCGCCGTCGCCGCCGCCCGCCCGTCCGGCGCCAGCGTCAGCCGGACCCGCGCCGGCGCCTCGCCCCGCGCGACATCGGCGAGCGCGGCCTGAACCTCCTCCGGCGCGAAGCGGATGCCGAACACCCGCGCCGTGCGCTCCAGCCGCGCGAGATGCAGGTCGAGATCGAGAAAACCCGGGTTCCGCCGCCAGGCCATGGTCTCGATCAGCCGGAAATCCGCCGGGAGAGGTCGGTGAAGCGCGCTTTCCACAGGGCCTCCTCGTATTCGGCGCGGGCGGTCGAATCCGCGACGATGCCACCGCCGACATTCAGCACCGCCGCGCCGCCGGGATAAAGCGCCAGCGTGCGGATCGCGACATTGAAGGCCGCGCGCCCGTCCGGTCCCGCCCAGCCGATCGCCCCGCAATAGGCGTCGCGCGGCCAGGGTTCGAGCGCGCGGATGATCTCCATCGCCCGCACCTTCGGCGCCCCGGTCACCGAGCCGCAGGGAAAGAGCGCCCGGAGCAGCGTCGAGAGCGGCGTCCCCGGGATCAGCCGACCCGTGACCCGGCTCACCATCTGATGCACCGTCGCATAGCTCTCCACCCGGTAAAGCTCCGGCACCTCGACCGAGCCGAGCGTCGCCACCCGCGATATGTCGTTGCGAAGAAGATCAACGATCATCAGGTTTTCCGCGCGGTTCTTCACATCCACGGCGAGCGCGTCGCGCAAGGCGAGGTCGCGGGCGCGCACCGGATCGCGCGGCGCGGTGCCCTTCATCGGCCGGGCCTCGACGCCGCCGGTCCCGTCGAGCGCGAAAAACAGTTCCGGCGAGCGCGAGATCAGCGCCACCTCGTCGAGCGCCACCAGCGCGCCATGTCCGACCGGCTGACCCGCCGCCAGCGCCGCCCCGAGCGCCCCGGGATCGCCGGACCAGCGGGCATCCATCGGCAGGGTCAGGTTCGCCTGATAGATATCGCCCGCGCGGATATAATCCGCCACCCGCTCATAGGCCCGGCGATAATCCTCGAAGCCCCAGCGCGGTTCCGGCGGCGACAGCGCGCCGCCCGGCCTCCGCGCCTCGACCGGTCCCGGTCCTTCGGGGAACACGCCGAACAGCATCAGCGGCGTCCGCCGACCCTCCGGCATCAGCGGCGCGAGCCGCGGCTCCAGCGCGTAGCCGAGTTCATAGGAAGCGAACCCCGCGACCCATTCCCCGGCCGCCAGCGCCGCGTCGAGGGCGCTCAGCGCCGCCGGCACCTCCGCCGGTTCCCGCGCCGCGATCCGCCGCGCCGGTCGCGCGAACCGCGCCGGCGCGCCGCCCGGCCCATCGTCGATCTCGATGAACGGCGCCCCCGTCATCCGCGCCGCGCCCGATCCACCCGATCCGGCCGCCGCGCGCGCGCGCGCCGGCCGGCTTCCTCGAGCCCCGATCCGACCGACCACGCACGACACGCCACCTTGCGACCTCTTCCCCCGCCGGCTTCCGCCGCCTGATGGTCCCGCCCCTCGCCCTTTGTCAACGCCGCCGCTCGCCGGCCTCGCGGCGCATCTGGTTCGCGCCCGCTTCCCTCCACGAACTCGACCGCCGGCGGGATCGTGACGGTCAAGCCGGGCACACCCGCCCCGATTCAGCCGTCCCGAAGAAATCCCCGCCCCTCGCGCCCTCCGCGAGCTTGCTCCGGACGCGCGAACCGCCGACGCGCCACTGGCGCCCCCTGAGATCGGTCCGCGGGAACATCTCGATCCGGACCAATCAAACGGATCTGGTATAAGAGGCGGAACGCCGCGCGGGCCGATCCGCCGGATCCGCGAGGGAACCCCATGCCGCTTTCGGTCTTTCTCGCCGTCCTGCTCGGCGCCGCGCTTCACGCCAGTTGGAACGCCATCGTCAAGGGTGGCGACGACAAGCTCCTGACCACCATCCTCATCGCCGCCGCCTCCAGCCTCATCGCGGCGCTGGCGCTGCCGTTCCTGTCGATGCCCGCCCGCGCGAGCTGGCCCTACCTCGCCGCCTCGACCGTGGCGCAGGTGATCTATTTCACGCTGGTCGCCAGCGCCTACCGCGCCCAGGACATGAGTCTGGCCTATCCGCTGATGCGCGGCACCGCGCCGGTGCTGGTCGCGCTGGTCGGGGTGCTCTGGCTCGGCGAACATCTGTCGCCCGCCGCCTGGACCGGTGTCGCACTGGTGTCCGGCGGCGTGCTCGCCATGGGCGCCGCCGCCCGCCGCGCCGGTGGCGGCCGCGCCGGCACGATCATCGCACTGGCCAACGCCGGCGTCATCGCGACCTATACGCTGATCGACGGCGCCGGCGTCCGCCTGTCCGGCGCCCCGGTCAGCTACGCCATGTGGCTTTTCCTGCTGAACGGGGTGCCGCTCGTGCTCTGGGCCGTCGTGACCCGCCCCCGCGCGCTCCGCGCCTATGCGCGCCGCAATCTCGGCCGCGGTCTCGTCGGCGGCGTCGGCAATCTCGGCTCCTACGGGCTCGCCCTCTGGGCGATGACCGGCGCGCCGGTGGCGGTGGTCGCCGCCCTGCGCGAAACCTCGATCCTCTTCGGCCTCGCCATCGCCGGGCTGATCCTGCGCGAGCCCGTCGGCCGCGGCCGCGTGCTCGCCGCCGCGCTGATCGCCCTCGGCGCGGTCAGCCTCCGCCTCGCCTGAGACTGTCCGGGACTTCGGCCGGTCGGTCCGGGACGGGATTTTCGGGATCCCGCCGCGTCAAAGCCCCGCCGGACCGACCCGCGGAGTCTTCAAACAGTCTCCTGACGCGCCCGCCCCTCCCCTCCACGATCTCGACCGTCGGCGAGATCGTGACGGTCATGCCCTGCCGGGGGCATGACCGTCTGCGACGGTCAAGCCGGGCACGACCGTCCCGATTTGCACACTCCGGAGAAATCTTCCCCCCTCGCGCCCTCCGGAGGTTTCCTCCGGGCGCGCGTCCGCCGCGACCTGCCCCCGGCAGGTCGGCAAGAGGCGGCCGCTGAAATCTCCAGGAGACGGCTTCGGAATTCGGCCGGTCGTTCCGCCCCGCCGCCCCGGCTCAGCGCAGGCGTCGCACCCCCGCGAGCAGCACGACCGACCCGATCCGCGGCAACCCGGCCGGCGGCGAGGGAACCGGCGCGACCTCGCGCTTCAACTCGAACTGGGCGGCGGCCCGTCCGTCGCCGGCGCCCCCGAGCGCGCGCGCGGGCCGCGCGCCGAGCCGGTGGCGTTCCGCCCCGACGGACAACGGCGACGGATGGCGCATGAGACCAACACCGCCGCGGGGGACACGGGGCGCGCGCGAGCGCCGCGCGCCGGCCGCGCCGGGCTTATGCGCTTGCCTCCCCCGGGTCGCCCTCTATAACCACGGCGATTTGCTGAGCTCAGGCGAATCCCAATCACCGGCGTCCCCCAGGGCGCCGGGCCGAACCGCAAGGCCGCGCACATGCCGAAGAGAACCGACATCCGCTCGATCATGATCATCGGCGCGGGGCCGATCGTCATCGGCCAGGCCTGCGAATTCGACTATTCCGGCGTGCAGGCCTGCAAGGCTTTGCGCGAGGAGGGCTACCGCGTCATCCTCGTCAATTCCAACCCGGCCACCATCATGACCGACCCGGAGATGGCCGACGCCACCTATATCGAGCCGATCACCCCCGAAATGGTGGCGAAGATCATCGAGAAGGAACGCCCCGACGCGCTCCTGCCCACCATGGGCGGCCAGACCGGCCTCAATACCGCCCTCGCCCTCGCCGACATGGGCGTCCTCGACAGGTTCGGCGTCGAGCTGATCGGCGCCAAGCGCGAGGCAATCGAGATGGCCGAGGACCGCAAGCTCTTCCGCGAGGCGATGGACCGCATCGGGCTCGAGAACCCCAAGGCCACCATCGTCACCAACATGGCGCAAGCGATGGACGCCATCGAATACGTCGGCCTGCCCGCGATCATCCGCCCCGCCTTCACCCTCGGCGGCACCGGCGGCGGCGTCGCCTACAACCGCGAGGACTATGAGCGCATCTGCAAGACCGGACTCGACGCCTCGCCGGTCTCCCAGATCCTGATCGACGAGTCGCTGCTCGGCTGGAAGGAATTCGAGATGGAGGTGGTCCGCGACAAGGCGGACAACTGCATCATCGTCTGTTCCATCGAGAATATCGACCCGATGGGCGTCCATACCGGCGACTCGATCACCGTCGCCCCGGCGCTGACGCTGACCGACAAGGAATATCAGGTCATGCGCAACGCCTCGATCGCGGTGCTGCGCGAGATCGGGGTGGAGACCGGCGGCTCCAACGTCCAGTTCGCCGTCCATCCCGACACCGGGCGGTTGATCGTCATCGAGATGAACCCGCGCGTCTCGCGCTCCTCGGCGCTGGCGTCGAAGGCCACCGGCTTTCCGATCGCCAAGATCGCGGCCAAACTCGCCGTCGGCTACACGCTCGACGAACTCGACAACGACATCACGCAAGTCACCCCCGCCTCCTTCGAGCCGACCATCGACTATGTCGTCACCAAGATCCCGCGCTTTGCCTTCGAGAAGTTCCCCGGCGCCGAGCCGCTGCTGACCACCGCGATGAAATCGGTCGGCGAGGCGATGGCGATCGGCCGCAGCTTCCATGAATCCCTGCAGAAGGCGCTCTGCAGCCTCGAGACCGGCCTGACCGGCCTCGACGAAATCGACATCCCCGGCGCCGACGGACCCGACGCCGCCGCCTCGATCGTCAAGGCGCTCTCGGCCCAGACCCCCGACCGGCTGCGCCTCGCCGCCCAGGCGATGCGCCTCGGGCTTTCGGACGATGCGATCCATGCCTCGACCCGCTTCGACCCCTGGTTCCTCGCGCGCATCCGCGAGATCGTCGAGGAGGAGGAGCGCGTCCGCGCCGCCGGCCTGCCCGCCACCGCCGCCGGCCTGCGCCGCCTGAAGATGATGGGCTTCTCCGACGCGCGCCTCGCCAAACTGACCGGCCGCGCCGAGGCTTCGGTCCGCGCCGACCGCCAGCGGCTCGGCATCCGCGCCGTCTTCAAGCGCATCGACACCTGCGGCGCCGAGTTCGAGGCCCAGACGCCCTACATGTACTCGACCTACGAGGCCGAGCATGACGGCTATACCGAGGACGAATCCCGCCCCACCGGCGCCCGCAAGGTCGTCATCCTCGGCGGCGGCCCGAACCGCATCGGCCAGGGCATCGAGTTCGACTATTGCTGCTGCCACGCCTGTTTCGCGCTGACCAAGGCCGGCTACGAGACGATCATGGTCAATTGCAATCCCGAGACCGTCTCCACCGACTACGACACCTCCGACCGGCTCTATTTCGAACCGCTCACCCTCGAACATGTGCTCGAAATCCTCCGCGTCGAGCAGGAGAACGGCACGCTGCACGGCGTCATCGTCCAGTTCGGCGGCCAGACGCCGCTGAAACTCGCCAACGCGCTGCACGACGCCGGCATCCCGATCCTCGGCACCACGCCCGACGCCATCGACCTCGCCGAGGACCGCGAGCGCTTCCAGCAACTGCTGCGCCGGCTCGACCTCCGCCAGCCGCGCAACGGCATCGCCCGCTCGCCCGAACAGGCGCATGCCGTGGCCCGCGAGCTCGGCTTCCCGCTGGTCATCCGCCCCAGCTACGTGCTCGGCGGCCGGGCGATGGAGATCGTGCGCGACGAGGGCCAGCTCACCCGCTACATCCGCGAGGCGGTCAATGTCTCGGGCGACACCCCGGTCCTGCTCGACAGCTACCTCTCCAATGCGACCGAGGTCGATGTCGATGCGATTTGCGACGGGAGCGCGGTGCATATCGCCGGCGTCATGGAACATATCGAGGAGGCCGGCGTCCATTCCGGCGACAGCGCCTGCTCGATCCCGCCCTATTCGCTCAGCCCCTCGATCATCGCCCGGATCGAGGAACAGACCCGCGCCATGGCGCTCGCCCTCGGCGTCGTCGGCCTGATGAACGTGCAATTCGCGATCCAGGGCGAGGATATCTACGTCCTCGAAGTGAACCCGCGCGCCAGCCGCACCGTCCCCTTCGTCGCCAAGGCCACCGACAGCGCCATCGCCGCCATCGCCGCCCGCGTCATGGCCGGCGAGCCGCTGTCGAACTTCCCCGCGCGCGCGCCCTACCCCGCCGGCGTCGGACCCGACGATCCCCTGCCTTACGCCGACCCGCTGACCCTGGCCGACCCCGCCATGCCCTGGTTCTCGGTCAAGGAGGCGGTGATGCCCTTCAACCGCTTCCCCGGCGTCGACACGCTGCTCGGCCCCGAAATGCGCTCGACCGGCGAGGTCATGGGCTGGGACCGCAGCTTCCCCCGCGCCTTCCTCAAGGCCCAGATGGGCGCCGGCACCGCCTTGCCCACCACCGGAACCCTCTTCGTCTCGGTCAAGGACGCCGACAAGACCGAGGTGCTGATCGAGGCCACCCGCCTCCTCCACACCCTCGGCTTCAAGGTGCTGGCCACCGCCGGCACCGCGAAATTCCTGACCGAGCAAGGCATCCCGACCACCCGCGTGAACAAGGTCTACGAGGGCCGCCCGCACATCGTCGACACAATGAAGGACGGCGGCGTCCAGATCGTCTTCAACACCACCGAAGGCAAGCAATCGATCAACGACAGCCGCGCGATCAGGGCGCTGACCCTCTCAGGCAAGATCCCCTACTACACCACCGCCGCCGGCGCGCGAGCGGCGGCGCTGGCTATGCAGGACAGGCTGGAGGGGGATTTAAGGGTCAGATCCCTGCAGGGGTGATTGCGGCCGAGTTACATGCTTATGGAGGGCGTCGATCGCCGATAACTTGGCGTGCGCGCCCTTTATAGCTTGTGATCCAATTTCAATTCTTGCGCCGACTGCATCCAGATCAGCCAATAACCGGATCCTGCGAACGTCCAGTTCTCCACGGTCTTTGACCCTCTGCACTTCGGCGGAGATCCTATTGAGTTCCGTTTCTGCGTCGTCAATCTCAAGTCGATTTTGGATAACTATCTGCTTTTGGGTTTGAATATAGCTACTCAACCATTCCTTAGAGCCGATGGATTTTGGTCCAAATTCGCTTACTATATCCTTAATGATAAGGGCGTCCTGCAGCCCAACCGACATTAAATATCTTGGCAAGGCTTCTCGGCTACTCGGCGCGCCAATCCTATCTTCTTCAAACTCAGCTTCTTGAATCTGCGGATCACCCACGACCTTCATGAGCGCTTGAGTCGCCTCAGCCCTGAGACTGTCGAATTCATCATCGACCAAATCGAGCATAGCGGCGACCCGTGCGAATCGCCGCGTGAAAATCTCAGGCCTGTCCAGTTCTTTCTTGTACTGCAGGCTATGCTCGATAGCTGCCCAAATGTGCTGAAGTGCACTTCGGACTTGGATCTCCGCTTTGTGGCCGGCTAAATAAATGTTGGAAGGCTCTTTTAACGTTACAACAAAGTGACGCGAGCTATACCCAAATGCCGTAGGGTCCGACGGCTGATCGTGCCTAGCCGAGTTTACCTCGTCAATGACAAAGGCACCCCTGATGACCTGCTCAATGGCGTCTATGTCAATGCGATAGTTAGATACCACCCTACAACCACTGACATCAGTCGACTGCGTGAGGGGATCTGTGTATCGCTTTCTACCACACTTCTTGATAAAACTATCTTCTTCTTTGGTCCTCGCTTCAATTTGGTATACAATCAAGCCGGCAGCTTGAATGGCATTGCGCAAAGTAAGTTCGATTTCTCTGGTTAGAGACTGAAAGATCGTCTTCTTGGCCCTGAAGGCGTCCCTAAGACCCTGTTCCATATCTGGGTTGATCGGCATCCTATTGCTGTACCGGCCGGGTGGTTACTGCGCAACCCAACCCGCCCCGCCACCCGTAGGGCGGACCTCGGTCCGCCTCCTCGCGGTCCGCCGCCCCTTACCGCTCCGTCTCGAGCTTTTCGATCCGCTCCTCATGATCGTGCGACCGCCCCGCGAGCAGCGTCAGGATATGCGTCACCCCGTCAATGCGCAGGTTCACATTCGCAAACTCGTCACGGACTTCCGCGAACCCCGCGCGCATTTCCTCGCGCATCTCCTGCAACAATCGGATCGTATGGTTCTCAGGCTCATCGACCATCGGGGCACATCTCCTTCTCCGAAAATACTTCTTCCGCCGCGATCTTTCCACCCAAAGCTTTCACAAGCCTTCCCCCGACCAACCGTAGGGCGGACCTCGGTCCGCCTCTTCGTTGTCCGCCTCCTCGCCCCCGCCCCCCACCGCCCTCAGATCGGATCGCCCTTCCAATCCCGGTCGCCCGCCACCTCGATCTCCTTCGACACCACCGCCAGCATATAGGCGCGCAGCACCGCGTTCATCCGCGCCTGATAGCCCTGGCCGAGCGAGCGGTACCAGCGCGCCACGTCCGCGTCATAGCCGGCGGTCAGCCGCACCTTCCTCGGCTTCGTCGGGGTCTTCGCGGCGATCTCGTACCAGTCGCGCGGGATCGCCGCCCGCTTCAGCCGGTCCCGCCGGTTCCAGTCCTCCAGCTCCGCGATATGGGCCAGCATTTCGGCATAGCTCCGCTCCTGCCGCTTGGTGCGTTTGCGCTCGGTCATGAAAACTTCCGGAAATCCGTGAAGCCCCGACCCTGCCACGAACTGGTTAACCGGTGCCGAACGGCCGGAATCGTACCGATGTTCGGTGCATGCTCCGTGCATGGCGCGTGCATCACTATTTCCGAGCCATTCCAGAGTGTTGACGCCGAACTTCAACCATCGCGCTAGCCACCCCCTGCAACTCGCGGCTTTCACGGATGTTTGGCGCGAGAAACCGGATTGCCGGTCTATTGACCCGCGTCTACCCTTCCCGCGGGGTGCATAGCGGGGTGCGGGGATGGCGGTCCTCAGGGCCTATCAGGCCACGGACATGCGTCTGGATCTCTGGGGCGGGATCGTGGTCGAGCGCGGCTTTCGCGAGATCGTCGCCACCGACGGCGCCCATGTCAGCAGCTACGGCGGCGCCTTCTCGTTTCCCGGATCGGGCCTGGTCAGCGGCACCGGCTCCTGGTATTCCTACGGCGATCCCTTCGGCCTCGGCCCGGTATCCGGCACTCTGAACAGCTATCGGCAAGACCTTGGCTTCTTTCGGCAATTCTCGATCGAGCGCCTCGCGGTCCCGGCCGGGCCGCTCTTCACCGCGATCCGCCACGGCGACACCGACCTCGCCAGCGCGCTGGTCTTTTCCGGCGCCGATCAACTGACCGGCTCGCGCGATCGCGACGTCCTGCTCGGCTTCTCCGGCGCCGACATGCTCTCCGGCCTCGACGGCGGCGACCTGCTCGACGGCGGCCGCGGCGCCGACATCCTGCGCGGCGGCGACGGGGCGGACCTGCTGATCGGCGGCGAGGGGCGCGACCACCAGTTCGGCGGCAGCGGCGACGATACCTTCCGGTTCCGCGCCGTCTCGGACTCGCCGGCCGGCGCCGTCCACCGCGACGTCATCGGCGATTTCACCCATGGTGCCGACCATCTCGACCTCCGCCGGATCGACGCCGACGCCACCGAGCCCGGCCGCCAGAGCTTCACCTATATCGGCTCCGCCCCCTTCACCGACAGCCCTGGCGAGCTGCGCTACAGCCGCTCCTCGCGGGTGGTTTCCGGCGATACCGACGGCGACGGCAAGGCCGATTTCCAGATCGTGCTCAGCGGCGGTCCTGTCCTGTCCCACCACGACCTCTTGCTCTGACCCGAAAAATTATGGCGTGATCTCCGCCGCTTGCGGCCATGCTGGGCGGATTTCCGCCGTGCGTTCGCCGCCTACTGGACCCGGCGCGCAGGCTCGGGGCATTCTCCGCGCGACCGAAACGACCCCGGAGCCTTCGCTTGCGCGCCCTGAAGACAGCCCTCGTCGCCCTCTCCGCCCTGGCATCCGTTTCCGGGCCGGGCATGGCCGCCGACGCCAAGCGCCCCCAACTTTCCCGGTCGTCGAGCGAAGTCGCCTGCCTCGCCGAAGCGATCTATTTCGAAGCCGGCGGCACCGGCGCGAAAGGTGAGGCGGCGGTGGCGCATGTCGTGGTCAACCGCGCGCAGAACCGGAAATTCCCGAACTCGGTCTGCGGCGTCGTCGGTGACGGCTGCCAGTTTTCCTACAAATGCGACGGCCGGTCCGACGCGCTGGCCGACGCCAAACGCCGCGGCCACGCCATCGAGGTCGCGCAGGCGGTGCTGTCCGGCTCGCCCGACATCACCAACGGCGCGCTGTTCTTCCACTCCGCCCAGGCCAAGCCGGGCTGGTTCAAGTCCCGCCCCCGCGTCGGCGTCATCGGCGGCAACGTCTTCTACCGCTGAGGGTTTTCCCGCTCACTTCGGGGCGATCACCGCCCGGTAGACGTGCCAGGTCGCATGGCCGAGCACCGGCAGCGCGACGATCAGCCCCAGGAACAGCGGCACCATCGCGACGAACAGGCCCCCGGCCACGATCCAGGCCCAGTTCAGCATCGCCGCCGGATTCGTGGTCACGGCGCGAAAGCTCGTCACCATCGCCGTCACGTAGTCGACGTCGCGATCAAGCAGCAGCGGCAGCGCGACGGCGGTGATGGCGAAGAGGAAGGCCGCGATCGCGCCCCCGACCAGCCCGCCGACCAGCACCAGCGCGACGCCGTTCGCCGTATCGAGCATCGAGTCGAAATCGGAATAGACCGCGAGATCCATCTGGCCGACGAACAGGATCACGATCAGGCTCGCCGCCCACATCCAGACCAGAAAGCCCGCCAGCACCACGAAGGCCATCGACGGCAACTGTCCGTCGCGTTGCCGCCAGACAGCGCCCAGCACATCGCTCCAGTCAAGCGGCTCGCCCGCCTCGCGCCGGCGGCTGACCTCATAGAGGCCGATGGCGACGAACGGCCCGATCAGTGGAAAGGCGAAGGCGAGCGGCAGGATCCAGAACGACTGGTCGATCACCCAGAGCTGGATGAAGATCAGGATGCCGACCAGCGCGTAGACCCCGCCGAAGAACAGCCCGAACCGGGGCACGGCGCGGAAATCGGCCCAGCCCCGGGACAGCGCGGCATAGACGTCATCGACCGAAATCGACCGGATCGTGATTTCAGCCGGCCGCGGCGGGATTTCGGTCGGGGCGGTATCGGTCATCGGCTTTTCTCCCGGCGGCGAGGCTTCTACCCGCCAAAAGACGGCAATCCACTCGCGATTCCTTGATCCAGATCATATCACGAAGCGCTGGCGGTGCCTCCGACCAATCCCGATCGCCGTTCGACACAAGGCGCGATTTCCGCGAGGCTTTCAATCCGGCGGGGACCGGCCCGCCCGGTTCTCGCGGATGAGTGCCTCAGGCTTCGGCCTGAGCCTCGGCGCGGCTCTTGCCCGCGACCTGCTGGGCCAGCGCCGCCGCCATGAAGCGGTCGAGTTCACCGTCGAGCACGCCCTGGCTGTCCGATGTCTCGACGTTGGTGCGGAGATCCTTCACCATCTGATAGGGTTGCAGCACGTAGGAGCGGATCTGGTTCCCCCAGCCCGCGTCGCCCTTGGCCTCGTGCTGGGCATTGATCGCCGCGTTCCGCTTGTCGAGTTCAAGCTGATAAAGCCGCGACTTCAGCGCCGCCATCGCATTGGCGCGGTTCTGGTGCTGCGATTTCTCCGAACTCGTCACCACGATGCCGGTCGGAATATGCGTGATGCGCACGGCGGAGTCGGTGGTGTTCACATGCTGCCCGCCAGCGCCGGACGAGCGGTAGGTGTCGACGCGGATGTCGTTGGTCGCCACCTCGATCTCGATATTGTCGTCGACCACGGGATAGACCCAGACCGAGGAAAACGAGGTATGCCGCCGCGCCGCGCTGTCAAAGGGCGAGATGCGGACCAGGCGATGTACCCCGCTCTCGGTCTTCAGCCAGCCATAGGCGTTCTGGCCCTTCACCTGATAGGTGACGCTGCGGATGCCCGCCTCCTCGCCCGCGCTCTCGGCGATCATCTCGACCTTGTAGCCGTGGCTCTCGGCCCAGCGCACATACATGCGGGCGAGCATCGCCGCCCAGTCGCAGCTCTCGGTGCCACCGGCGCCGGCGTTGATCTCGAGGAAAGTGTCGTTGCCGTCCGCCTCGCCGTCGAGCAGGGCCTCGATCTCCTTCTGCGCGGCCTGATCGCGCAGGCCCCGCAGGCTCGCCTCGGCCTCCGCCACCACCTCGGCGTCGCCCTCGGCCTCGCCGAGCTCGATCAGTTCGCGAAGGTCGGAAAGCTCCCGGTCGAGCGTGCCATAGGCGTCGATCGCGTCCGACAGCAGCTGACGGTCGCGCATCAGCTTCTGCGCCCGGGCGGGGTCGTTCCAGAGCTCCGGATCCTCGGACATCGCGTTCAGTTCTTCCAGCCGATGGCCGGCCGTCTCCCAGTCCAGCCGCTGGCGCAGGAGTGCCAGCGACTTCTCGATCTCGGCGACGACATGTTCGGTTTCGGCGCGCATGGCTGTTCCTCGCTGCGGGGACCGCTTCTAGCGCGGCGCGGTCGGGCGGTAAAGAGCCGGAGCCCGCCCGGCAGGCGCGGCGGAGCCGGGGCGACCGGCCTCACGACGGCCGCGTCAACACATAGGCGAGACCACCAAGGATCAGGGCGCCAGCGCAGGCCATGGGCACCGGGCCGGGCCGCGCGGCGAGCATCATCAGAAAGCCCGCGCCGCTGCCCGCCACCGCCGCGACCTTGGCGCGGACCGGGATCGCGCCCCGCGCCCGCCATTCGCGCAACAGCGGCCCGAAGATCCGATGATCGAGCAGCCAACGCTCGAACCGCGGCGAGGAGCGCGCGAAACAGGCGGCGGCGAGGATCAGGAACGGCGTCGTCGGCAGCACCGGCAGGACGACGCCGACCGCCCCGACCGCGACGAAGAACCCGCCGAGGGCGAGCAGGACAGCCCGGAGCGGACCACCGGTCAGTAGAGGCCACCACTCGACATCGAGCCCATCGACGGGTTGGACGGCAGGGACCGGCTCTGGCCGCGCACCTGCACCCGCTCGATCTGCGAGGCGGCGGCGCCGTCATAGAGGGGCACGTCCGAGGCCATCCGCCAGCCGCCATCGACCATGTTGCCATAGCCGCCGACAATGGTCATCTGGCCGTCGCGGATATATTCCGCCTGCACCCCGGCGCCGCTGGCATCGTCGGCGAGCCGCTGGCCGGTGCGGCGATCGATCTTGATAAAATAGCCGCCCGGCGGCGTGTCCCAGCTGACCGGCCTCTGCCCGGCCATCGCGGTCTTCATGAATTCGACGAAGATCGGGGCGCAGAGCGTGCCGCCGAAGGCGCTCTCGCCCATCGGGCGCGGCGTGTCATAGCCCATGTAGCAACCGGCCACGAGACGCGGGCTGTATCCGATGAACCAGACGTCCTTGGCCTCGTTGGTGGTGCCGGTCTTGCCGGCGAGGTTCAGGTTCATCCTGCCGACCGTATTGGCGCTCGTGCCCCGGCTGACCGCGCCCTGCAGCATCGAGGTGATCTGATAGGCGGTGATCGGATCCATGATCCGCTGCGCATCGGTGCGCACGAACGGCTGGGTCGCGGCCGAGAGGCTGTCCGCGCGGCAGCTGTCACATTCGCGCTGGTCGTGGCGATAGATCGTCTGGCCATAGCGGTCCTGCACGCGATCGACCAGCGTCGGCTCGACCTTCAGCCCGCCATTCGCCAGCTCGGCATAGGCCGTCACCATCTTGTAGAGCGTGGTCTCGCCGGCGCCGAGCGAATAGCTGAGCAGCCGCGGCATGTCTTCGTAGATGCCGAAGTCGTCGGCGTATTTCGCCACGGTATCCATGCCCACGTCCTGGGCGATGCGCACCGTCATCAGGTTGCGCGACTGTTCGAGTCCGGTGCGGATCGGCACCGGACCGTAATATTTCTCGTTGGAATTCTCCGGCCGCCAGATCCCGGCGCCGGTCGCGATCTCGATCGGCGCGTCGAGCACGATGGTCGCCGGGCTGTAGCCGTTGTCGAGCGCGGCGGCGTAGACGAAAGGCTTGAAGGACGACCCCGGCTGACGCAGCGCCTGGGTCGCCCGGTTGAAGACGCTCGACTGGTACGAAAAGCCGCCCTGCATGGCGAGGACGCGCCCGGTCTGGGTGTCCATCGCCATGAAGCCGCCCTGAATCTCGGGCACCTGGCGATAGGACCAGCGCGGTGGCGCCCCCTGCTCCGCGAGGTTCTTCACCAGCACCACGTCGCCGACGTGATAGGTGTCGGCGATCCCGCGCGAAGCGCGGAACCGGGCGTCGTCGCGCAGCCGCGCCCATTTCACATCGTCGAACGTCAGGAAATGGCCGTCCTCATCCTCGTCGACGCCCTCGATGCCGATCCGCGCCGCTTCCCCGACAGAAAGCACCACCGCCGGGCGCCAGCCTTCGATGTCGCGCGGCACCCGCGCCTCGCGCAGGGCCTTGCGCCAGGCCGCCTCGTTCGTGAGATCGACGCTGGCCGGGTCGATCCGGGCCGCCGGCCCGCGATAGACCTTGCGGTCGCGGTCGAACCGTTCGAGCCCGTCGCGCAAGGCCTGCGCCGCCGAGGCCTGCAACTCGGGATTGACCGTGGCGCGGATATTGAGGCCGCCGGTGAACAGTTCCTCGTCGCCGAACTTGGCCGAGAGCTGGCGCCGAATCTCGTCGGTGAAATAGTCGCGCGGCGGCATGGCGCCGCGCGACGACGGGAGGTCGCCGCCCTGCACGGTGCGCAGATCCTCGGCCTGGGCCGCGTCGGCCTCCGCGCGGGTGACGTAGCCATTCTGCGCCATCTGATCGAGCACGTAGTTCCGCCGGGCGATCGCCCGCGCCTTTTCCCGCACCGGATGCAGGACGCTCGGCGCCTGGGGCAGCGCCGCGAGATAGGCCGTCTCGGCCAGCGACAGCTCTTCCAGCGACTTGTTGAAATAGACCTCCGCCGCGGCGGTGACGCCGTAGGAATTCTGGCCGAGGAAGATCTCGTTGAGATAGAGTTCGAGGATCTGGTCCTTGGACAGCGTGCGCTCCAGCCGGGTCGCGAGAATGATCTCCTTGATCTTGCGCTCGCCCGAACGGTCGCCGGTCAGCAGGAAGTTCTTCATCACCTGCTGGGTGATGGTCGAGGCGCCGCGCAGCCGGCCGCCCTCCATCGCTGCCTGATAGATCGCCGCGGCGATGCCGCGCGGGTCGAACCCCTTGTGCTGATAGAAGTTCTTGTCCTCGGCGCTGATGAAGGCGTCCTTCACCAGATCGGGGATCTCGTAGATCGGGGTGAAGACCCGCCGCTCGCGCGCGAACTCGTCCATCAGGTCGCCCTCGCCGGAATAGATCCGGCTGAGCGTCGGCGGCTCGTAGTTGGAAAGCTGGGCATAGTCGGGCAGGTCGCGGCCGTAGATCACGAATACCGCCGCGAGCGCGGCCAGCGCCGCCAGCGAGCCGATCGCGAGCCAGCTGAACAGGAACCCGAAAACTCTCAAGACAAAGCGCAGCACGATTCGAGCCCCACAAGATGCGGCCGGACGTTATCCGAGGCCTTGGCAAAGGTCAAAAACACGGGGCGCGTCGGGCGCGACAATCCGCGCATCATCCTGTCAATTCCGCGTCATGTCCAGCGCGTCGGCGGGTTGGCGGCTCCAGGCGAGCAGCGCCTCGGCGATCGCGGCGCTGGCCGCCGCCCGCCAACGCGGATCGAGCATGTTGGCGCGATCCGCGTCGCTGGAGAGAAAGCCGAGCTCAAGCAGGACGGACGGGATTCCGGGCGCGCTCAGCACCTGGAAATTTGCCGATTGCAGCGGATCCTGCGATGTCTCGCCGACCAGCGGCGCCAGCGCGCTTGCGACCGCCCGCGCCATCCGGTCGCCCCGCGCCGCGCCATCGCGCCGGGCGATCTCGCCCAGGAGGTCGCGCGCCGGATCGGGCGTCGGACCGACGGCGAGACCGGCGACGGCGTCCGACCTGTTCTCGGCGGTGGCCCGATCGCTGGCCGCGCGGCTGGAACCGGCCTCCGACCGGGTGAAGGCGATCACCCCGGCGACCGTCGGATCCGGCACCGCGTTGACATGGAGCGAGAGGAAGGCCCCCGCCTCCACCGCGCGCGCGGACGCGACGCGATCGGCGAGCGTGACGAAACTGTCCGCGTCGCGGGTCAGCACGACGCGAAAAGCGCCGGTGGCGAGCAGGGCCGTGCGCAGGTCGCCGGCGAAGGTGAGGGCCACGTCCTTCTCCGACACGCCGTCGCGCATCGCCCCGGGATCGGCGCCGCCATGCCCGGGATCGAGCACGATCGTCATCGGCTCCGCCCGGACCGCCGCCCCCGCGACGCCCGGCGGCGCGCCGGCGGCGGCCGCGAACTCCGCCGCGCCGACCCGGGTCAGCCGCGCGTCCAGCGTCGTGCCCGTGGCGTCGGGGATGAACTCGGCGCTGACCAGGGCCATCGGGCGCGCGAGATCGAGGATCAGCCGCGTCCCGCCCGGCCGCGCCGCGCCGAGCCGCAGCCGCGCGACGGCGGAGGGCAGCGCGATCCCCTCCGGCGCGAAGCCGGCCGCGTCGAGTCCCTCGAAGTCGAAGACGAGCCGCATGGGATCGTCGAGGGTGAAGACCCGGAACGCGACCGCTCGGTCCAGCCGCAACCGGAGGGCAAGGCTCCGTCCGAAGAAACCGCCCGTCACCTCCGATCCCGCCGTCGAGAGCCGGGCCGGCGCCGCCTCTGGACGGCCGGATCCGGCGGCCAGAGCCCATGCCAGCCCGGCGATCAGCGCAAGGGCGCGGGCACGGATCATGCGAAATTCCAGAGGTTTAGCCGGTTCGCCCTCGCCACGCATGGACGGGGCACTGGAACATGGGGCGCCAAAATACCATTTGTCATTTGCGCCGCGCCATGCGTAATGTGCAAGGGAGGAAAGATGCCATCGCATCCGAACTCTAATCGTATTCGTCGCACGCTCGTGACTTTGCAAGACAGCGCTGCCTTCTTGGAAGATTCCGGCAAACTTGCGACAGGCGCTCGCGCCAGGTGAGAAGACCCGTGGCGAAAGCCCGGAACAAAATGGCCCGACTCCTTCGAGGTGTCGCGCCGGAGACAGAACCGCGGTGAGACGCGCAAGAACAGAACCGACGTTGCGATCCGGCCCTCCGGGAACCGCCCGCATCCGGATTGTTCCGCGCTTGACCGCTTCAGACAATGGACAATGCGTCGTCGGGGCCACCGAGCGGGTTCCGCATGTTCGCGTTCCTGAAAGAAGTCATGACAAGAAAAATGCTGATCGATGCCACGCACGCCGAAGAGACGCGTGTGGTGGTAGTGGACGGAAGCAAGGTTGACGAATTCGACTTCGAGTCGCTCAACAAACGCCAACTCGCCGGAAACATCTATCTCGCCAAGGTGACGCGCGTCGAGCCGTCGCTGCAGGCGGCTTTCGTGGACTATGGCGGCAACCGCCACGGGTTCCTGGCGTTCTCGGAAATCCATCCGGACTATTACCAGATCCCCAAGGCCGACCGCGAGGCGCTGATGGCCGAGGAGGCCGCGCTCGCCCGCGAGGCCGAGGAAGAGGCGACCCGCGAGCGGCCGAAGCCCAAGTCGCGTTCGCGCGGGCGCAGGCGGCCGCAGGCCGCGAGCGAGGGGCTCGTGGCCGAGGAGGCGACCGTCGCTTCCGAGGTGATCGAGGCCGAGGCCGGCCAGACGGAGGCGGGCGAGACCGGGGACACCGAGACGGCGGGGGCCCCGGGCACGGAATTCGCGCCCGGGATCGAGGCCGCCCCCGTCGCGGCGGAGGCGGAAACCACCGACGACGCCCGGCACGCCGAGGCGGCGTTCGACGACGTCCCACCGCCGTCGGCGGCGGCGGGTGACTTCGACATTCCGGTGGCGGACGAGCCGACCGGCCCCGCGGCCGAGGAGGCCGATGGCGAGGCCGAATATGAATCCGTCGGCGGCGACGACGTCGCCGAGGAACGCGCCCCGCGCAAGGCACGCCAGCGGCGCTACAAGATCCAGGAAGTGATCAAGGTCCGGCAGATCCTGCTGGTCCAGGTCGTCAAGGAGGAGCGCGGCAACAAGGGCGCCGCCCTCACCACCTATCTCTCCCTCGCCGGCCGCTACTGCGTGCTGATGCCGAACACCGCCCGCGGCGGCGGCATCTCCCGCAAGATCACCAACGCCGCCGACCGCAAGAAGCTCAAGGAGATCTCCTCCTCGATCACCGTGCCCGAGGGCGCGGGCCTGATCATCCGCACCGCCGGCGCGGCGCGGACCAAGACCGAGATCAAGCGCGACTACGAGTTCCTGTTGCGGCAGTGGGAGCAGATCCGCGACCTGACGCTCAAATCCATCGCGCCCTCGCCGATCTACGAGGAAGGCAGCCTGATCAAGCGGGTGATCCGCGACCTCTACAGCCGCGACATCGACGAGATTCTCGTCGATGGCGAACGCGGCTACCGCGAGGCCAAGGATTACATGAAGATGCTGATGCCTTCGCATGCGAAATACGTGAAGCACTACGCCGAACCGCTGCCGCTGTTCTCCCGCTTCCAGGTGGAAAGCTACCTCAGCGCGATGTTCAACCCGGTCGTGCAGCTGAAATCCGGCGGCTATATCGTCATCGATGTCACCGAGGCGCTGGTCGCGGTCGATGTGAACTCCGGCCGGGCGACGCGCGAATCCTCGATCGAGGACACCGCGCTCAAGACCAACATGGAGGCGGCCGAGGAAGCGGCGCGGCAGATGCGTCTGCGCGACCTCGCCGGCCTCATCGTCATCGACTTCATCGACATGGAGGACCGGCGCAACAACCTCTCCGTCGAGAAGAAGCTGAAGGACAAGCTGAAATCCGATCGCGCCCGCATCCAGGTGGGCCGGATCTCGGGCTTTGGCCTGCTGGAGATGAGCCGCCAGCGGCTGCGCCCTGGCATGATCGAGGCGACGACCAAGGCCTGCTCGCACTGCCACGGCACGGGCCGGGTGCGTTCCGACGATTCGATGGCGCTCGCCCTGTTGCGGGACGTCGAGGAGGAAGGCGTGCGCCAGCGCTCGAAGGAGATGCTGATCACCGCCCCGGTCGAGATCGCGAACTATCTCCTGAACCAGAAGCGCGAGCATATCGCCCTGATCGAACAGCGCTTCGGCCTCAGCGTGCGCGTCGAGGGCGACCCGAGCCTGATCAGCCCGGATTACCGGATGGAGCGGTTCAAGACCGCCTCGCGCATCATCCCGGTACCGGAGGCGCTGAACCTGCCCAAGGTCGCCTATCCCGAGGAGGAGATTCTCGAGGAAGAGGACGAGATCGAGGAGGAGACCAGCGCCTCGGCCGAGTCGGACGCCGCCGGCACGGATCGCCAGGGTGGCAAGCGCAAGCGGCGGCGCCGTCGGCGTGGCGGCAAGAACGGCGACGAGAACGGCGGACAGCGGTTCGACGAGGCCGAGCCGTTCGAGGCGGTCGAGACCGGCGAGGAAACGCTGGACGAAGGTCCGTCCGAGGCCGACGCGGTGGTCGCGGTCGAGGAACCGCCGGTCGAGCGCTCGAAATCCCGCCGGCGGTCGCGCGGCCGCGCCCCGGCGACGGAAATCGCGGGGACCGAGATCGGGACGGCCGAGGTCGTGGAGGCGGACGCCGCCGCGGAACCCGTCGTCCAGCTCGACGCGGCGTTTGGCGAGGTGATCGACCTCGGCGAGATCGCGTCCGATATCGTCGAAGTGCCGGAAACCGAGAGCCCGCGCCCGAAGCGCCGCGAGCGGGTCCGCAAACCCGTCGGGGCCGTGGTCGGAACGGCGCCGTCGGGCGGTCCTGACACGCTTGGCGGGCCGGTCGATGCCGCGCAGCCGGGCGAGACCGCCGAAATCTCCGAAACCGTCGAGGTCACGACGGAGCCTGTCGCGGCGGAGCCCGAGGCACTCGACCTCCCGCCCCTCGCGGACGAACCAGCGCACCCCCACGGGGACGCGACGTCCGGAAAAGCGCCCGTCGAGGAAACGGCGTTCGGGGAGGCGGGCTTCGAACAGGTCGCCGAGTCGGCGACGATCGACATTTCGGACGCGCCGGCCGAGGCCGACTGGACGCCCCCGCCGGCGCTGGAGGAGGCGATGGCCGAGGGTGAGCCGGACCAGCCTCGGGAGGAATTCTCCGAAGACCCCGAGGCGCCCGCCGGCCCGAAGCGGCGCGGCTGGTGGTCGCGCTGACCCCCCGCGTCAGCGCCGCGACCAGCGGCGCAGGCGCGTGAGGCCTTCTGCGATGTCGGCGGTGGAACGGGCGTAGGAGAAGCGGAGCGTCCCCGCCCCGCGTCCTGGATCGAAATCGAGGCCCGGGGTGACCGCGACCCCGGCCTCGGCCAGGATCCTCGCCGACAGCGCATTGCTGTCGTCGGTCAGGTCCGACACGTCGGCATAGACATAAAAGGCGCCGTCCGGCGGCGCGATGCGGGTAAAACCGGCCTCGGGCAGCCCCCTGAGCATCAGCGCGCGATTGGCGCGATAGACAGCGAGATTGGCGTCCAGCTCCTCGACGGCGTCGAGCGCGGCGAGGGCCGCGACTTGGCTGGCATGCGGCGCGCAGATGAAGAGGTTCTGCGCCAGCCGCTCGACCCGGCGGACATGCGCCTCCGGCACCACCATCCAGCCGATGCGCCAGCCGGTCATCGAGAAATATTTCGAGAAGGAATTGATCACATAGACCTCGTCGCTGATCTCCAGCGCCGAGACGGCGCGCGCGCCGTACTGGATGCCGTGATAGATCTCGTCCGAGACAAAGGCGATGCCGCGCTCCGCCGCCGCGCCGATCAGCGCCGCGAGCTCCGCCCGTCCGAGCATGGTGCCCGTCGGATTCGCCGGGCTCGCCACCAGCAGCCCGGCCAGATCACCGCGGGCGAGATCGGCCGGCGCCGGTTGAAACCGGTTCTCGGCCCGCGTCTCGATGCCGACCGGGACGAGGCCGAGCGATTTCAGGATGTTGCGATAGCTCGGATAGCCGGGCTCGCCGATCGCCACCCGTTCGCCATTGTCGAACAGCGAGGCGAAGGCGAGAATGAAGCCGCAGGACGAGCCGGCGGTGACCACGACGCGGTTCGGATCGAGATCGAGCCCGTACCAGTCGCGATAGAGCCGCGCGATCCGCGCCCGCAGGTCGGGCAGTCCGAGCGCCACGGTATAGCCGAGCGGCTCGCCCGCCATCGCCCGCGCGAGCGCGGCGCGGGCCGGGCCGGGGGCCGGGGTGCCCGGCTGGCCGACCTCCATATGGATGATCGACCGTCCCCGCGCCTCCTCGGCCCGCGCGGCCTCCATCACGTCCATCACGATGAAGGGATCGACCTCCCCTCTCCTTGAACTTCTAAGCACTTATGAGCCTTTCACACATCATCCGCCACGTTATCCGCCACGTTTCGCGTCGAGCGCCGCGACGGCTCGGTCCTGGTAGCGCGGGGAATGCTGGCGATACACCCGCTCAAGGGTCGCCGCCGTGGTCGCGAAAAAGTCGGCGGCGTCCTCGATCGTCATTCCGGCCTGGAACGCCCAGGTTACCGCGGTGTGCTTCAGGGTATGCGGGGACACGTCCGGCAGCCCCGCGTCGATGCACACCCTCTCGAACGCCGCCTTGATCGTGCCGCAGGGCCGTCCCCGCCACATGACGACGTGCGAGCCCCCTTCCCTCTCCCACCGGCGGAGATGGGCCCTGATCGTCCGCGTCATGCGGCAGGACCCTCGTCTCTTTCTGGTCTCTACCTCGCCGCGCGGGAGGAAGTGGAATGTGCCGGCGGCCGTGTCGGCATGGCCGCCGGCGGCGATCACCGGCGTCCAGCGCAGCGCGAGGATCGCGCGCATTCGGCGGCCGGTCGCGAGCGCAACCAGGATGAAGCGCCGGAGATGCGGCGGGGAGTACCGCAGGAGACGCGCGACCTCCTCACGGGTCAGCCACCGGTCCCGCGGAGGCGCGGCCGGCGGGAGCGTCACGAGCGGCGCCGATACGATCGCGCCCTCGCGGACCGCGAAGTTCAGCGCCGCCTGCAATATCCCGAGATATCGTCTGCACGATGGGGGCGAGTTGCTGGAGCGGACCCGGTAGCGGCGGCCGAGGACGTCGACGACCTCCCGCTCGCGCTCCAACCCCATGTGCCTGACATAGGCGCGGCAGGTGGTGCCCTTGATCGTGTCGCACGTCTTGCCTCCCCAGAATTCCGCGAGCGCCTGTATCGACGAGGAGAGCGCCTCGGCCCCCGGCTCGTCGAGCTTGTGCTCGGCGTAGAGCGCGAGCACCTCACCGATGGTGACTTCGGTGAGCTGACCAGGGCCGACCCTCGCCGGGAGCTTGCCGGCTAGGTGCGCCTGGAGCTTCTGCTCCGCAGCCGCCTGACCGCCTGCTCCGCGAGCGCCTGTCCTGCGCTGGCCACCGGGGAGATCGCGGTCGAGGATGATCCACTCGTCGGTTGAGGGGCGTCGCCAGAGGCGCGCCGGCTTGCGCGGTCGGGGCATGTGGCGAATCGCTCCAATTCGGCGGGTGAGATGAAGTATCTCCGCCCGTGCTTCACCGCGGCGAGTCGTTTCTTGAGTATGGCTTCCCGGATGTACTTGACCGACACAATTCCGTTCAGCCGCGCCGCCGCCTCCTCGACCGTGAGCAGCAGGCTATCCATCGCCACTCTCCGCCTGTTCCGCGACGGCCCGCCCCGCGTCGCTCGCCACCGAGCCGGCGGATCGCGTCCCCGGCTGAGGGAGCGACCGGAAAGCCTGCGTGAGCTCGGAAACATCCCAGATTGTGCGGGATCCGGCCCGCCTCGGCTGAGGCATGGCCCCCGAGGCGACCATCTGATCGAAGTAGCTGGGGCTGATGCCGATGAACTCGGCCGCCTGCGCCCGGTTGATGCCGATCGGCGTCAGTCCCGCCGGCAGGAGCGAATCGGGTCCACGGGCTTTCATGGCAGCACCCCCGGCATCGGCCACAGACCCGCGTAGAGCAGCCAGTCGCAGGCCAGCGAGCCGACCATGATCCCGATCGCGACGCCGAGGGCGAGGCGCAGCGCGGTGCCGAATTCGGAGCCGAGGGCGCGGATCACGGCGGACCAGAGGTTGCGCCGGCGCTCAGCTCGCCAGTCGATCAGTCGCAGGTCCCGGTTCGCCATCGGTCAGCTCCGTGTGGCGCGGGCGCGGCGGTCGCGCAGGATCGCGGCGGCGAGGATCAGGAAGACTTGGACGCGGCGGATGGTGGTCATGCGGTTCCCCGTGCAGTGGTCGGCGAGGCGGAGCGGAAATCGGATCGGCCTTGGCCGCTCATCGCGGCGCCGGACCGGACGGGTCGGGCGCGCGGTCCGCGCGGCACGGGGCGGCGTCCGACAGCGCCGCGACGAGCGTCCTGGCGTGGCGCTGGGCGAGGT
>NZ_CALAGI010000134.1 GCF_937891315.1 uncultured Amaricoccus sp.
ATATGGAGCGCCTTGGTCAAGGGGCGACCGAGGCTCGCGCCGATCGCCTGCGCGAAGGCGCCGAGGATCGCATCGAGATGCACCCGGCAGAGCGCCATGTCGATCGCGGTGAAGGCGCGCGGCATGGCACGGGGCAGGGTGCCGGGATCGCCGCCGAGCATCAGGTCGACGAGGTGATAGGCGAGCTCCGATTGCCCGGCGATCAGGCCCGGCGTATCGGCGTCCTCGATCTCGACGACGCCGAGCATCGCAGGCACCACGATCCCGCCCGCCGCGTCGGCGAGCCGCGTGACCCGCGGGTGGCTCGTGGTCGCGGAGATCGTGGTCTTGACCAGCGGGCGTAGCCGGTCCTCGATCCCCCGGGCGAAGGTTTCGCCGATCAGGTCGGAATCGGGCAGGGGCGAACGTGCCACCCCGGATCGTCTCAGCTTCTTCGTCAGCACACTGTCGGACGGCATCAGGCTTCTCCCGCGCTGCGCGCCCGGCGGAGTCTCGGCGGCAATTCTTGCCAAAGTCTGAAGGAAGCCCGGTCAATTCTTGACGAATGCGCGTTCGAAGCCTCGCCGCGGCGCGGCATGGGGTAACGCGCGCTTCAGGGTTTTGCCTTTATCTCGCTGGCGGGGACGAGGGGAATGCGATGGAACGCGGCGCGCCGGGCAACGTAACGATCATCAAGCGCAAGAAGGTGGTGGCCGGCGGCCATCACGGCGGAGCATGGAAGGTGGCCTACGCCGACTTCGTGACCGCGATGATGGCCTTCTTCCTGCTGATGTGGCTGCTGAGCGTCAGCGACGAGGAAACGCGCCTCGGCCTCGCCGACTATTTCAGCCCGACGATCCCGATCCACACGACCCGCGGTGGCGGCGACGGTCCGTTCGATGGCGCGAGCATGTTCAGCCAGGACGTGCTGACCCAGGACGAGACTGGCCAGAAGGGCGATCCCGAGGTGCTGGACCAGCTTGACCAGTCGGACCAGAGCCTCTGGGACCTGCGCGAACAGCTCACGGGCGGCAGCGGCGACGCCGTCGAGGCCGATCCCCTGCTGAAGCATATCCGCACCCGCGTGACCGACGAGGGCTTGATCGTCGAGGTGTTCGACATCGAGGGCTCGCCGCTCTTCGACGGCGACACCGCCCGGCCGAACGCGATCTTCGAACGGCTGCTCGCCATGATCGGCCGCGTCGCGGCGCGGATCGCGAACCCGATCGCCGTCACGGGCCATCTTGCGAAGAGCGACACCGGCATGGACCGGCCCGATCCCTGGACGCTCTCGACCAACCGGGCGCAGCTGGCGCGCGAGCATCTGCAGGCCGCCGGCGTCGCCGACACGCGCATCGCCCGCGTCACCGGCAAGGCGGACCGCGACCCGGTGGCGGAGGATGGTTCCGATTCGCGGAACCGCCGGATCGAGATCACGCTCCTGCGGCGGTTCAATCCTTGAATCGCCCTTGTTTCACGGCGTTAGCGGGATCTTAAGCCCCGGTGCCAAAGGATGCGCGCGACACCACCCCTCATGGTGAGCGCCGGACGCCGACCACCCACGGACAAGGTCCACGCGGACCTGCACGAACAAAAGGACCGAGTTGCAATGGGTATCTCCTCATCGATGAACGCCGGCGTCGCCGGTCTCAACGCGAATGCCAACAAGCTCGGGACCATCGCCGACAATATCGCGAACTCCCAGACCAACGGCTACAAGCGGGCGGATGTCGACTTCGCCTCGATGACGGTCAACGACGCGCGCACCTCCTATGCCATCGGCGGCGGGCGCTCCTATACCGCGGGCGGCGTGACGACCACCGCGATCTTCAATATCGAAGCCAAGGGCGCGGTCACCGGCACCGACAATGCGACGGACATCGCGATCTCTGGCCGCGGCATGCTGCCGGTGACCTCGATCGCCTCGGTCGGCGGGAACGCCTCGGACCA
Organism: uncultured Amaricoccus sp.; assembly: GCF_937891315.1. Taxonomy (GTDB): domain Bacteria; phylum Pseudomonadota; class Alphaproteobacteria; order Rhodobacterales; family Rhodobacteraceae; genus Amaricoccus. The sequence continues at coordinate 1,930 of NZ_CALAGI010000134.1, forward strand.
GGATTTGATGCTGACCTCGACCGGTTCGTTCGATATCAACGCCAAAGGCTATCTCACCACCTCCTCGGGCCTCGTGCTGCTCGGATGGGCGGCGAACGCCAACGGGACCATCCCGGCCCAGCCGCGCGATTCCGCCTCCGGCCTCCAGCCGGTGCGGGTCAATCTCTCCGGCACCGCGGCGCTGCCCAGTTCGGAAATCGTGGTGAATGCGAACCTGCCGGCCACCGCGACCGCGGCCGGCTCCACCGGCGACGCGCAGCCGATCAATGTCGAGTATTTCGACAATCTCGGCGCGGCGCAGACCCTGTCGATGACCTTCACCCCGACCGTCCCGGCGGCGGGCAACCCGAATTCCAACACCTGGACGCTCGATATCGTCGATCAGGCGACGGGTCTTTCGGCCGGCAGCTACCAGATTGTCTTCAGCACCGCCTCGGGCAACGCCGGCAACATCGCCTCGGTCACCCAACTCGTGGCCGGTGCGACGCCGCCCTCGACCACCTACGACGCGACCACCGGCGAGATGTCGCTGCAGCTCGGCGACCAGGCGATCGCGATCCAGCTCGGCTCGACCGACGCCGCCGGCGCGCATCACCTGACGCAGCTCTCCTCGACCTTCTCCTCCTCGGGCGTGACCAAGGACGGCAACGCGGCCGGCACCTTCACCGGCTTGAGCATCGACGAGAAGGGCCTGCTCAGCGCCAGCTATTCCACCGGCTTCAGCCGGGTGATCTACCAGATCCCGGTCGCGGACGTGCCGAACCTCAATGGCCTGCGCGTGCTCGACAACCAGAGCTACGCCGTGTCGAGCGAGAGCGGCCCGCTGTTTCTCTACGACGCGGGCACCGGGCCGGTCGGCGGCATCGAGGGCTTCGCGCTCGAGCAGTCGACCACCGACACCGCGAACGAGCTGACGCAGCTGATCCAGACCCAGCGCGCCTATTCGTCGAACGCCAAGATCATCCAGACCGTCGACGAGATGATGCAGGAAACCACCAACCTGAAGCGTTGATCCGCCCGGCCTGACGAGAGGTTCGCCCGATGAGCATTTCCAGCGCTTTCAACAACGCCGCGTCGGGCCTAAGAGCGACATCGCGGCTGGCCAGCACGATCTCCAACAACGTGTCGAACGCGTTGACCGCGGGCTATGCCAAGCGGACGACGAGCCTCGGTTCCTCGTCCGCGGGCGGGGTCGGGACCGGCGTCACGATCGGCGCCACCACCCGCGCGGAGAGCATCTATCTGACCACCGAGCGTCGTCTCGCCGACGCGACCCTCGCTTCGACCACCGCTCAGTCGGACGCCTATGACCGGCTGATGACGGCCATGGGCGAGGCCGGCGTCGACGGATCGCTGTCAGCCAATGCCACCGCGCTCGAGACCGCGCTGATGGCGGCGGTCGCTTCGCCGCAATCGACGACGATCCTGACCCAGGCGATGGATTCCGCGCGCAACCTCGTCGCCTCTCTGAACGCCATCGCCGATGAAGCCTCCACGCTGAGGACCGAAGCGGACACCGCGATCGCCCGCCAGGTTTCGAAGGTCAACGAAAACCTGCGCCGGATCGACGACCTTAACTCCAGGATCCAGAATCTGGATCTGCAGGGCGTCGATACGCTGTCGCTCAAGGACGAGCGCGGCCTGCTGATCGACGGGATCTCCTCGATCATCCCGGTACGCGCGGTCAATCGCAGCGGCGGACAGGTGGCGATCTACACCCAGAACGGCGCGGCGCTGCTCGACGGCACGGTGTGGGAGCTGAGCTTCGACGCGGCGCCGACCACCGTTACCTACGACCTGACCGTCGGGAACGGCGCGCTTGGCGGGCTTCGGCAGGATCAGGGCGCCTTCTCGGGCCTCGTCGATATCACCACCGGGACCGGAACCGGAGCGATGGACGGCGGGTCGCTGTCCGCGCTCTTCCAGATCCGCGACCGTCTGGTGCCCGAATTCACCGCCGAGGTCGATGGCTTCGCCAATGATCTGATCGGGCGGTTCCGCGACCTGATGCCGGCCGCCGCGCTGGATGGGGCCGGCAACGGGCTTTTCGTCGACGCGACCGGCTCCGGCACCACCGGCCTGTCGTCGCGGATCGCGGTCAACGCCGCGGCCGATCCCGATCAGGGCGGTTATGTCTGGCGGCTGCGCGACGGCCTCTCGGCGGTGACCGAAGGCACGGCGGGCAACGCCTCCGTCCTGCAGACGATGACCGACGCGATGGCGCAATCGCGCCAGCCGACCGGGCTGATCTCGCAGAGCGCCCGCGCCAACAGCGCGACCATGGCCTCCGAGATTTCCGCCTTCTTCGCCGGCAAGGCGGCGCGCAGCGACGATGATCTCGCCTTCATCACCGCGCGTCAGGCGACGCTGTCGGAGCAGGAGCTGAATTTCACTGGCGTCGATAGCGACAGCGAGCTCGAATATCTGACCATGGTCGAACAGGCCTACGCCGCCAACGCCAAGGTGCTGACCACGATCGACAACCTGATGCAGCTGCTGCTGGAGATGTGAGAAGATGAAGATCTCCGGAACCTCCGACCTCGGTCGCCTCGCCAACATGCAGAAGCGTGCGATCGACACCCGCGCCTCGCTGAACCGCGCCGCGACCGAGATGACGACGGGCGAGAACGCCAGCCGCTACGAGGCGACCGCGGGCAATCTGACGCGGCTCTTCGCGCTGGAGCGCTCGCTCGATCGCAACGCGGTCTTCACCGAGACGATCGAGCTGACCGAGATCCGGCTCGACACCGTGCAGAACGGCCTCGGCTTGATCCTGAAGCCGATCGAGGATCTGTCGGTCAATCTCGCCACCTCGGTCGGTCTCGGCGACGTCTCGAACAGCCTCCTGCATGCGAATACCGCGCGGAACGCCTTCGCCGACACGGTGAGCGTGCTGAATTCGCAGGTCCAGGGCCTGTCGCTCTTCGCCGGCACCGCGACGGATGGTCCGGCGCTGGCCTCGGCGGACTCGATCCTCGCCGATCTCGACGCGCTCGCCGCGGGGTCCGCGACGGCGACGGATGCGATCGCCGCGATCGATGACTATTTCTCGGCCACCGGCGCCTTTCGCACGAGTGGCTACATCGGATCGACCGACGACCTCGCCGCCGTCGATATCGGCGAGGGCCGCCGGCTCAAATATGCCGTGCGCGCCGACGCCGACGAGATCATCGCCGTCCTGCGCTCGCAGGCGCTCGCCGCCGTGGTCGCGGGTGGCGCCTTCTCGGGCGACACCGCCGCCCGGATGGAGATGCTTGGCGCGGCCGGCAACAGCATGCTCGCCGCGAAGGAGGGCGTGCTGGACCTCCGCGCCGCCGTCGGCGTGTCGCAGAACGCGCTGGAGCGGGGGAAGGCTTCCCGCGTCTCCGAGCGCGACACGCTCGATCTCGCGCGAAACCAGATCCTCGAGATCGACTATGACGCCGCCGCCTCGCGCTATCAGGCGCTCGAGACGCAGCTCAACGTGATCTACACCGTGACCTCGCGGCTGGCCGACCTCAGCTACACGAATTTCATGAAATAGGGCGGACATGCGCTTGCCATATCTCGGCTGCCTGCTGGCGTTGCTGGTGCTCTGGTTCGGGGGCATCGCCGGCCCGGGCATGGCCTCGCCCGCGCGCATCAAGGATCTCGTCGAGATGGACGGCGTTCGCGGCAACGACCTTCTCGGTTACGGCCTCGTCGTCGGGCTCAACAATTCCGGCGACAGCCTGCGCAATTCGCCTTTCACCGAAGATGCGATCGTCAATCTGCTGGAGCGGCTCGGCGTCAATGTGACGGGCGAACAGATCCGCGCCCGCAACGTCGCCGCCGTGCTCGTCACCGCGACCCTGCCGCCGTTCAGCCGCGCAGGCAGCCAGATCGATGTCACGGTCTCCGCGATCGGCGACGCCTCGAGCCTGCTCGGCGGCACCCTTGTCATGACCCCGCTGAACGCCGCGGACGGCCAGATCTACGCGGTCGCGCAGGGCTCGATCATCGCCGGCGGCGTGGTGGCCGCGGGCGAAGCCTCGAGCGTGACCCAGGGCGTGCCGACCGCCGGGATCATCCCGTCGGGCGCGCGGGTCGAGCGTGAGGTCGCCTTCGATTTCACCTCCGTCCGCGAGATGCGTCTCGCGCTGCGCAATCCCGATTTCACCACCGCCGCGCGCATCGCCACGGCGATCAACCGCGACGTTGGCACCCGGGTGGCCGAGATGCTCGATTCCGGCACCGTGCGGCTCGATCTCGCGAAGGCCGGCATCGACACGCCGGCGCTCCTCATGGCGCAGATCGAGAATATCGAGGTGCAGACCTCGACCAAGGCGCGCGTGGTGGTGGATCAGCGTTCGGGCACCATAATCCTCGGCTCGGACGTGCGGATCAGCCGTGTCGCGGTGACGCAGGGCTCGCTGACGCTGCAGGTCGAGGAGGCGCCGCTGGTCGTGCAGCCGAACCCCTTTGCCAACGGCGAGACCGTGGTCATTCCGCGCACCGATGCCTCGATCACCGAGCAGCCTGGCAACGGCCTCGCCATCGTCGAGAGTTCGGTTTCGCTGCCGCAGGTGGTCGCCGGCCTCAACGCGCTCGGCGTCTCGGCCCGCGACATGATCGACATCCTGAAGTCGATCAAGGCGGCCGGCGCGCTCCACGCCGAATTCATCGTCCAGTAGGCCGCGCGGGAGCGAAGCGCCGGGCGCCGCGGCCACCGTCAAGGCGGGCCGGGCAGGGGGGTCAGCCAGGGTCTTCCGGCTTCCAGTGACATTTCCCAGGAGCCGGGCGGGATGGCGCGGGCGCGCAGGCGGTCGAGCCGCCAGCGCGCCCGGCCGTCGCGCGCCCAGCCAGGACGGGGGGCGATCCGCCACCGCGTCTCGACCCCCGTCGCGCCGGCGCGGTCCTCCGGGGTGAGCAGGAGGGCGGTCGGCGCGCCGCTGCTCGCCTTCGCCGCCAGCAGCAGCCGGCGAACCACCGTGAGGCTCGGCGCGGCCGACAGCTCGGCCACCACCAAGGGCGCCGGGCCGGCGCGCAGTGCTTCCTCGGTCGCCCGCGGAATGTCGGCCTCGCATCGCGCCGCGCCGAAGATCAGCCGCCCGGGATCGAGAAAGGCGCGCAACCCGTCCCCCATCGGCCGGTCGGCGATCCAGTCGGGACCGAGCCACAGGATCGGTCCCGACATGGCAGCGCCGACGAGCACCGCGAAGACATGCCGCGCGGGGCCGGTGACCTCATGCGCCCGCCCCCGCGCCAGCGCGAGGTCCGGTGCGAACGCGATCTCGGCGGCGGCGATGTCGCGGTCAATGAGCATGGCGGTCCGGCGCCGATTGTTCGCCTAATGTTCTCATTTCGCCGCGCGCTGGTCAAGCGCCGCGCCGGCGAAGCGCGTCGCCCGGACATGTTCGAACAGCATCGCCGCGGCGGTGCTGTCCGGCGCCGGATCCTCCGCCCCCCGCCAGGCTCCCCGGGACGCGTGACCGCGCGCCCCATATCGAAAAATGGCATGGTCGGACGAAACCCGTCGGGCAAGCACTCGATCGGGCACGCACGCATTCGTTGAATTTCCGCTGACGAAGCCGGGAAAAGCGGATAACATGGCCGAAAAATAACAGGCGATTCGAGCAGGAGTTTTGGGCAGTTGCGAGGGTTTCTTCTCGTCGGTCTTTTTTGTTTTCTCGCCTCTTGCGGCGGTTCCGATCCGGAAGCCCCGGCGAGCCGCGCGGCGGGGGGCGTTCCCCGCTTCGGCGACGCCGATCCGCATGACTGGGAGGGCGTGAAGCCCTGGCAATATTCGGTGCATGGCATCGATGTGTCGAAATACCAGGGCGACATCGACTGGTGGGCGGCGCGGTCCGGCGGCATCTCCTTCGCCTTCATCAAGGCGACCGAGGGCGGCGACTACGCCGACGAGCGGTTCGCCGAGAACTGGGCCGGCGCGGCGGCGGCCGGCGTTCCGCGCGGCGCCTATCACTTCTACTATTTCTGCCGTACGGCGGCGGAGCAGGCGGACTGGTTCATGCAGCATGTGCCCGCCGATCGCCGGGCTCTGCCGCCGGTTCTCGACATCGAATGGAACCACAAGTCGCGGACCTGCCCCTACCGCCCGGACGCGGAGACGGTGCGTTCGGAGATGTACGACTATCTCCAGACGGTGGCCCGCTACTACGGCAAGCGGCCGATCATCTACACCACGGTCGATTTCTATCGCGAGAACGAGCTCTGGCGGATCCGCGACTATCACTTCTGGTTGAGGTCGGTCGCCGGACATCCCTCGGAGGTCTATTCCGGGCAGGACTGGGCCTTCTGGCAATATACCGGCACCGGCCTCGTCTCGGGCATCTCGGGGCTGACGGATATCAACGTCTTCGCCGGCTCTCCCGCGCAATGGGCGCAGTGGGCCTACAACTGACCGCGCGGCCCTCGGCGGACGCCGGCGCCGGCGGTCCCGCGCCGGGGCCGCCTCTGGACAGGGAGCCGCTTTTTCGCCACAAGGCCGGCGGAGTGCGATAGGATGCCCTGAGAGCCGGAAAACACGGCCGAGGCGAGCAAGCAAAGCAGGCAAACATGGAAGCTGATACCCTGGCGGCCGCGCAGAACATCGATTTTTCGTTGTTCGCGCTGTTCCTGCGGGCGAGTTTCACGGTCAAGCTCGTGATGCTCATTCTGATCGCCGCGTCCTTCTGGTCATGGGCGATCATCATCCAGAAGCATTTCGACCTGCGCCGCGCCAAGACCGAGGCCCGGGATTTCGACCAGGCCTTCTGGTCCGGCGAGCCGCTGGACGCCGTGTTCGACCGCATCGGGCCAGAGCCGCGAGGTGGCGCCGCGCGGGTCTTCGCCGCCGGCATGACCGAATGGCGCCGATCGCACCGCAAGGACGGCGGCCTCATCCACGGCACACAGGCACGGATCGAGCGCGCGATGAACGTCGCGATCGGCCGCGAATCCGAGATGCTGACCAAGGGCCTCACCTATCTCGCGACCGTGGGCTCGATCTCGCCCTTCGTCGGCCTCTTCGGCACGGTCTGGGGCATCAAGGGCGCCTTCGAAGAGATCGCCATGCAGCAGAGCACCAATCTCGCGGTGGTCGCGCCGGGCATCGCCGAGGCGCTGCTCGCCACCGGGCTCGGCCTTCTCGCCGCGATCCCGGCGGTGGTCTTCTACAACAAGCTCAGCCAGGACTGCGATCAGGTGATCGGCGGCTACGAGAGCTTTTCCGACGAGTTCGCGCTGATCCTGTCGCGCCAGCTCGACCGGACCGCCGCCTGAGATGGGCGCGTCGCTCCAATCCGCGGGCGGGCGGGCCGGTCGCCGCCGCGGCGGCCGCCGGCCGATGGCCGAGATCAACGTGACGCCGATGGTCGATGTCATGCTGGTGCTTCTCATCATCTTCATGGTGGCGGCGCCGCTCCTGACCGTCGGGGTGCCGATCGAACTGCCGAAGACCGCCGCGACGCCCCTGCCTTCCGAGGCGGAGGAGCCGCTGACCATCGCGATGACGGCCGACGGCGGCATCCGGGTGCAGAATACCGAGGTGGCCCGCGAGGGCTTCATTCCGCTGCTGCGCTCGGTCGCCGCCGAGCGCGACAGCGACAAGGTCTTCCTGCGGGCGGACGGCGGAATTCCCTATGCCGACGTGATGCAGGTGATGGGCGCGCTCAATGCCAGCGGCTTCAACAATATCGGGCTCGTGACGGAGCAGGGTGGTCCGCGGTTCGACGCGCGGGCAAACTAGGCCAGGGTCCGGCAATCCGATGAAAACCGGCCGATGAAAACCGGCGTTGCCATCTCCGCGGCGGCCCACGGCGCATTGATCGCGCTCGTGGTCCTCGGTGTGCCCTGGCTCTCGCGCCGGGACAGTCCGGCCGTGCCGGTCACCGATGTGAGCTTCATCAGCGAGGCCGATTTCGACCGGGCCCAGGCGGCGGCGGAGGCCGAGCGGCGCGAGGACGCGCCCGCCGAGCAGCCGGTCGCCGCCGCGCCCCCGCGCGAGCGTCCGGCCGAGGCGCCGCCCGAGACGCCACCGGAAGCCAACCCCGAACCCGAACCGACGCCGGAACCCGCCCCCGCGCCCGAGCTCGATCAATCGGTGGCCACGCTGGCGCCGAGCTTCAATCCCGAGACGCCGCTCGCGGCGCCCGAGGCGCAGCCGCCGATCGCGCCAACGCCGAGCGCGCCGGACCGACTGGCCGCCGTCGCGCCGCCGCGATCGCGCCCGGCTGTCCCGACCCGGCCGGCGCCGATAGCTCAGCCGGAACCCGAGCCGGAGCCGGAACCCGAACCGACCGCCATTCCGGAACCCGCCGCCACCCCGAAACCCGTCGAGGCGCCGGAGCCCGCGACGCTCGCGCTCGATGCTTCGAGCCCGCCCATGGCCCGCCCGAAGAACCTCCCCGACCAGACGCGTCAGGCGTCCGATGTGCTGCGGGCGCTGCGACAGGAAGTCGAGCGCGAACAGGCGCGGCGACAGGAGGCGAAGCCCGAGCGGACCGCGGAGCGAGCGACCCCGCCGACCGAACCGACGGTGACCCGGCCGACGCCGCCCTCGGACGGGCGCGCCCAGGCCACCTCGCTCGCCGAGGGGTCGCCGATCACCAATGCCGAGAAGGAGGGCTTGCGCCTCGCGGTCCAGCGCTGCTGGGTGGTGCCCGCGGGGGTGCGCGACGCTGGCGAGCTCCGCGTCGTGCTCGCCGCGCGGCTCGAGCCCGATGGTTCGGTCATCAGCGGCTCGATCCGGCTCATCGAGCCGAGCCCGGCGCCGGACGCGCGCTTCCAGGCGGCCTATGACGCGGGCCGCCGGGCGCTCCTGCGCTGCGCGCCCTATTCCGACCTGCCGCGCGAGAAATACGCCCGCTGGCGCGATATCGAAGTCGTCTTTGATCCCAAGGGGATGGTGTCATGGTAAGTCTTTCCCGGCGGGGCCTCCTCCTCGCCGCTCCCGCGGCGCTGCTGGTCCGGCCGTTCGCGGCCGTCGCGCAGTCGCCGCTGCGCATCGAGATCACCCAGGGCGTGATCGAGCCGATGCCCTTCGCCGCGCCGACCTTCGTGCCCGACACCGCCGCGGCCGCCGATCTCGCCGCGCGCATCACCCAGGTGGTGATCGACGACCTGACCGGCACCGGTCTGTTCCGCGAGATACCGGCCAGCGCCCATATCGGGCGGATCACCAATTTCGACGCCCCGGTGCAGTTCTCGGACTGGAAGGCGATCAATGCCCAGGCGCTGATCACCGGCGCGGTCGGCCTCGGCGGCGACAAGGCGCAGGTGCGGTTCCGGCTCTGGGATGTCTTCGCCCAGACCGCGCTCGGCGAAGGGCTGCGGTTCGAGGGCCCGGCGGGCAGCTGGCGGCGGCTCGGCCACAAGGTCGCCGACGCGGTCTATTCGCGCCTGACCGGCGAGGGCGGCTATTTCGACAGCAAGGTCGCCTTCATCGCCGAGAGCGGTCCGAAGAACGCGCGCGCGAAACGTGTCGCGCTGATGGATTACGACGGCGCCAACGCCCAGATGATCACCGATGGCGGCGCGCTGGTCGTCACGCCCCGGATCTCGATCAAGGCGCGCCAGATCCTCTATACGAGCTACGAGGCCGGCGCGCCCCGGGTGTTCATCATGGGCGTGAACGGCTCCGGTCGGCGGATGCTCGACCAGGGCGCGGCCATGTCCTTCGCGCCGCGTTTCTCGGACGACGGCTCGCGGGTCGTCTACAGCGTCTCCGAGGGCACCGGGTCGGACATTTTCGTCATCGGCGCCGACGGCGGCGGGCGGCGGCGGCTGACCCAGTCGGCCGCGATCGACACCTCGCCCTGCTTCTCGCCCGACGGCGGCCAGATCGTGTTCGAGAGCGACCGCTCGGGCAGCCAGCAGGTCTATGTCATGTCCTCGGGCGGCGGCGAGCCGAAGCGCATCAGCTTCGGCGAGGGGCGTTATGCGACCCCGGTCTGGTCGCCGCGCGGCGACCTGATCGCCTTCACCAAGATCGTCGGCGGCCGCTTCCATATCGGGGCGATGCGCACCGACGGGTCGAACGAGCAGTTGCTGACCGCGAGCTATATCGACGAAGGTCCGACCTGGGCGCCGAACGGCCGCGTGCTGATGTTCTTCCGCGAATCCCCCGGGGCGAGCGGCGGGCCGCAGATCTACACGGTCGATATCACCGGCCGGAACCTCCGCCGTGTACCGACGGCCGGTTTCGCGTCGGATCCATCCTGGTCGGGTCTGCTCGGCTAGGTAGTTGAAACGCTCCGTAGGGGCAGGGAGGACAGGATGAGGACATCTTTCGCCACGATCGCGTGCCTGTTCGGCGCGCTCCTCGTCGCCGGCTGCGCGGGCGATGCGATCACGGTGCCGACGACGCCGGACGCGGGCTACAACGGCGGGGTCGGTGGGGCCGGGGCGGGGCTCGACGGGGTCACAGGCGGCGTCTATGGCGGCACGCTGCCCGGAAGTGCGATCAGCGACCGCGTTCTTTTCGCCGTGGACCAGAGCACGCTCAGCGCCGAGGCGATCGGCACCCTGAACCAGCAGATCGGCTGGCTGACGCAGAATCCGGGCCAGATCACCATCGAGGGCCATGCCGACGAGCGCGGAACCCGCGACTACAACTTCCAGCTCGGTTCGAGCCGGGCAAGCGCGGTGCGCAACTACATGGTCAGCCAGGGGGTTCCCGATACGCGCATCAGCATCATCACCTATGGCCGCGAGCGCCCGGTGGCCACCTGCGCCGAGGAGAACTGCTTCGCGCAGAACCGTCGGGCTGTCACGGTTGTGACTGGCGGTCCCGGGGCGTGATCGCTAGATTTGCGTGCGCTTGAGCGCGGTTGAACCGGGGCGATAGGGTGGCGATGCCGGCATATTGGCGGAAGGGCTTGCTCGGCATGGCGCTGGTTTTCGGCCTCGCCGCGCCGGTCGGGGCGGAAACGGTCGCCGACATCCAGGCCGAGCTCAATCTGCTCAACGGGCAGGTCGAACAGCTTCGCAACGAGCTCGTCAGGCAGGGCTCCACCCGCGGCTTGCCGACACAACCCGCGACGGCGCTGACCCGGCTCGATCAGCTGCAGGACGAGTTGAAGCGCCTCACCAACCGGGTCGATGTGCTCAGCAACGACATTTCGCGCATCACGCAGGACGCGACCAACCGGGTCGGCGATATCGAGTTCAGGCTGACCGAGCTCGAAGGCGGAGACACGGCGCTCGTCGCCAAGCCCGAGCCGCTGGGCGGCGGGCTGACGCCGATGCCGCGGCCGAGCGCGCCGGCCGCCGTCCCGGGTCCGGCCGCCAGCGCGGGCGCGCCGCAGCTGACGGTGACCGAGAAATCCGATTTCGACGTCGCCGTCGCCGCCGCCGCCGCCGGCGACAATGCCAAGGCGGCGCAACTTTTCGGCGCCTTCCTCGCCACCTATCCGGGCGGACCGTTGTCGAGCGAGGCGCAATATCGCCGGGGCGAGGCGCAGGCCGCGCAATCCGACTGGCGCGGCGCGGCGCGGAGCTTTCTCGACGCCTTCAGCGGCGCGCCGGAGGGAACGCTGGCCGCGAAGTCGCTCTATCATCTCGGCGTCAGCCTTGGAGAGCTCGGCCAGACACAGGAAGCCTGCCTGACGCTGATCGAGGTCGACAGCCGCTATCCCGGCTCCGAGGTGGCGGGCGATGTCGCGGCGCGCAAGCGGGACCTCGGGTGCGAATGACGGCCGCGCTGGCCGAGGCGCTCGATCCCGTTCTTTCCGCCGCGCCGGATGGCGAGCTTGGCATCGCCGTTTCGGGCGGCGGCGATTCCATGGCGTTGCTGCTGCTGGCGCACGACTGGGCGCTGGCGCGCGGGCGTCCGGTCGCGGTCGTGACGGTGGACCACGGTCTCCGGGCCGCCGCCGCCGCCGAGGCCGAGGGCGTCGCGCGTTTCTGCGCCGCGCTCGGCATTCCGCACGAGACGCTGCGCTGGACCGGCTGGGACGGTCGCGGCAACCTTCAGGACGCCGCCCGCCGTGCGCGACGCCGGCTGATCGCCGCGTGGGCGCGAGGGCGTGGCCTCGGCGCCGTGGCGCTTGGCCACACGCTCGACGATCAGGCGGAGACCTTCCTGCTGCGCCTCGCCCGAGGGTCCGGCGTCGATGGCCTCGCCGCCATGGCCGAGGTGGCCGAGGCCGAGGGCGTGCTCTGGTTGCGGCCGATGCTGGGGCTTCGGCGCGAGGCGCTGCGCCGGTTGCTGCGCGGTGCCGGCATCCGATGGGTCGAGGATCCGGGCAACGCCGATCCCGCCTTCGATCGCGTGCGCGCCCGCGCGGCGCTGGAACCGCTCGAAGCGCTCGGCATCGGGCCGGAGCGGCTGGCCGCGACGGCGGCGGCGATGCGGCGCGCCCGCGTGGCGCTCGACCGGATGACCGCCGACCTCGCGGCGCGTTGCCTCGTCGCGGGACCGGCCGGCGATGCGACGCTCGATCCCGCCGCGCTGGCCGGCGCGACGGAGGAGGCCCGACTTCGGCTGCTCGCCGGGGCGCTCTGCTGGGTCTCGGGCGCGCCTTATCGCCCGCGGCTCGCACGGCTCCGAACGGCGCTGGCGGCGATCGAGCAGGGGCGACTGGGGGCCGGCGTCACGCTGCACGGCTGCGTGCTGCGCCCCACGACCGGAGCCGCGGCGGGCGGGGTCGCGATCCGGCGCGAGCCGGCGCGGGTGGCGCCCCCGGTCGAACCCGGCCCCGACGGCTGGGACGGACGCTGGCGCTTCGAGGGGCCGCTCCCGGCGGATCCGGGGGTTCGGATCGGGGCGCTCGGCGCCGCCGGCCTCGCGCGGCTGCCGCGATGGCGCGCCCGCGGCCTGCCGCGCGAGGCGCTCCTGACCACGCCGGCGGTCTGGCACGGCGACACGCTCCTGGCCGCCCCGATCGCGCGACCGGGGATAGGGCCGGCGGTTCGGCGCTTCTCCGGGAGCCCGTCGCCGTGGCATGTCACGATATTGCGTTGAATCCGCGGCCTGGATGCTTATGTTAGGTTGCAAGACCTAACGGGCCGCGCGCGCGGCCGAAGCGGTCGCTTAGGAGATGGGCCTGTGGGCAACACGAAGAATATCGCGTTCTGGATCATCCTCTTCCTGTTGATGGTCGCGCTGTTCAACGTCTTTTCGAACGGAAGCCGCACCAGCATGGGGCGCGAGATCAGTTATTCGGAATTCCTGAACAAGGTCGAGGACGGACAGGTCTCTTCCGTGCAGCTTGACGGCGAGAAGGTCTTCGTGACCGGCAAGGACGGCGTCTCCTATCAGACGGTACAGCCGCGCAATACCGACGTGCTGCCCGATCTGCGCGAGGCCGGCGTCGAAATTCGCGCCGTGCCGCAGGAACAGTCGGGCATCATGTCCGCGCTCGGACTCTGGCTGCCGTTCCTGCTGCTGATCGGCGTCTGGATCTTCTTCATGAACCGGATGCAGGGCGGCGGCCGCGGCGGCGCGATGGGCTTCGGCAAGTCCAAGGCGAAGCTCCTGACCGAGAAGTCGGGCAAGGTGACGTTCAACGACGTCGCCGGCATCGACGAGGCCAAGGAGGAGCTGGAGGAGATCGTCGAGTTCCTGCGCGATCCGCAGAAGTTCAGCCGCCTCGGCGGCAAGATCCCCAAGGGCGCGCTGCTCGTCGGCCCTCCGGGCACCGGCAAGACGCTGCTGGCCCGCGCCATCGCGGGTGAGGCCGGCGTGCCGTTCTTCACGATTTCGGGATCGGACTTCGTCGAGATGTTCGTCGGCGTCGGCGCATCCCGTGTCCGCGACATGTTCGAGCAGGCGAAGAAGAACGCGCCCTGCATCGTCTTCATCGACGAGATCGACGCCGTCGGCCGGCACCGCGGCGCGGGCTACGGCGGCGGCAACGACGAGCGCGAGCAGACGCTGAACCAGCTTCTGGTCGAGATGGACGGCTTCGAGGCGAACGAGGGCGTCATCCTGATCGCCGCCACCAACCGCCCGGACGTGCTTGACCCCGCGCTGCTGCGCCCCGGCCGCTTCGACCGGCAGGTGCAGGTGACGAACCCCGACATCAAGGGGCGCGAGAAGATCCTCGGCGTCCATGCCCGGCGGGTTCCGCTCGCGGCGGATGTCGACCTCCGCATCATCGCGCGCGGCTGCCCCGGTTTCTCCGGCGCCGATCTCGCCAACCTCGTCAACGAGGCGGCGCTGATGGCGGCGCGGACCGGCAAGCGGTTCGTGATGATGGAGGATTTCGAGAACGCCAAGGACAAGGTGATGATGGGCGCCGAGCGCCGGTCGATGGTCATGTCCGACGACGAGCGCAAGCTGACCGCCTATCACGAGGCGGGCCACGCCATCGTCGGCCTGAATGTTCCGCAGCATGATCCGATCCACAAGGCGACGATCATCCCGCGCGGCCGCGCCCTTGGCCTCGTGTTGTCGCTGCCGGAGCGCGACCAGCTCTCGGTGACGAAAACCAAGTACAAGTCGATGATCGCCATGGCGATGGGTGGCAAGGTCGCCGAGGAGCTGACCTTCGGCCCGGATCAGGTGACGTCCGGCGCCGCGTCCGATATCCAGCAGGTCAGCCGGATCGCCCGCGCGATGGTGACCAAGTTCGGCATGTCGGAGAAGCTGGGCAATATCGACTATGCCAACGAGCAGTTCTCCTATCTCGGGCCTCAGGGTGGCGGCGTCAACGCCGGTCCCGATACGCACGAGCTCATCGACGCCGAGGTCCGGGCGCTGGTGGACGAGGGTTATGCCACCGCCCGCCGCGTCCTCACCGAGAAGCGCGACGATCTCGAGCGCATGGCGAACGGGCTGCTCGAATACGAGACCTTGACCGGCAAGGAAATCGCCCGGGTGATCGCTGGCCAGCCGCTCAATCGCGGTGGCGACGACGATGGCGACGCGCGCGACGACGGAGGCTCGGTCTCGGCGATCCCGAAGACCGGCAAGTCCCGCCCGCCGCGCGGCGACAACGGCATGGAGCCCGAGCCGATCGCCTGACCCCAGGCGTTCGGCGGGCCCGCGACTTTCGTGCGACGGGTTGGCCACTGGCCGGCGCCCGTCCGCGACGATATGATCCGGCATGATCGAGAATCACGCCGCCGCTGTTCCCGCCGCACCTTCGGATGATCGTAGCCTCGCCGGCGCGCTCTGGCGCGGCTGGCGGCGCGCCTGTCCCGCCTGTGGCGAGGGCGCGCTGATGGATGGCTATCTGACCGTGCGGCCAGCCTGTCCCGCCTGCGGCGCCGACATGAGCCACCAGCGCGCCGACGATGGGCCTGCCTGGGCGACCATCCTCATCACCGGGCACATCCTGGCGCCGCTGATGCTGACCGTCTTTACCATCTGGCGGCCGGCGGGGTGGGTCATGGCGGTTGGATTCTCGGTCGTTTTCGTCGCCCTTTCGCTCTATCTGCTGCCGCGGCTGAAAGGCGCTTTCGTCGGTTTCCAGTGGGCCAAGCGCATGCATGGCTTCGGCGCGGCGCAGCCCGGCAAGCTCGCCGCGAGCCGGTAGCCGACGCATGGGAGACAACGGGACAGGGGCGGTCCCGATCCGCGACGCCGCGACCGTCGTCGTGGTCCGGCGCGATGGTGACCAGATCCGGGTGCTGATGGGCCAGCGTGGCGCCGGCGCGGTCTTCATGCCCGACAAGTTCGTCTTCCCCGGCGGCGCCGTCGATCCCGGAGATCTCGCGCTCGCCACCTCGCTCGATCCCGATAACGAACCGACCCTCGCCCGCGCGCTGCCGCTCGCCGCGATCCGCGAGCTCTGGGAGGAGACCGGGCTGATGCTCGGCGCGCCCGATGTCTCGGCCGTTCCCGACGCGGCGGAGGTGCCCGAAGGCTGGCGTGGCTTCTTCGCGGCCGGGTTGGGGCCGCGACCAGCCGACCTGCGCCTGTTTTTCCGTGCGGTCACGCCGCCGGGCCGGCCGCGCCGGTTCGATGCCCGATTCTATCTGGCGGAGGCCGGCGATCTGTTCAATCCGGTGGACGATTTCGGGGGCGCGTCGGGTGAACTGCTCTATCTGAGCTGGCTCGACCTCGCCGCGGCGCGCAAGCTGGCACTGCCCTTCATCACCGAGGTTGTCCTGTCCGAACTGGAGGCGATCTTCGAAGCGCCCCACGACGCCGCCCGACCGATTCCCTTCTTTGATCATGACGCGGACGGCTCGCACTTCCGCCTGCTCGCCCCCTGACAGCGACGCCCGCGGGCCGGAACCCGCGGGCCGATCAGTCGTTCGACTATTCCAGCCGTCCGCTGAGGAAGAGCGCGATCACCGTGCAGACCGCGCCGGAAAGCAGATAGGCACCGGAAGAGGCGAGGCCGAAGGTGGTGGCCAGCAGCAGGGCGACCAGCGGCGCGAAGCCGGCGCCGAACAGCCACGCGAGATCCGAGGTCAGCGCCGAGCCGGTGTAGCGATATTTCGGCGAGAAGCGCGAGGCGACGGCGCCCGATGACTGGCCAAAGGACAGGCCGAGCAGGGCGCAGCCGATGACCATGTAGAAGAACTCGCCCACCTGCCCGCCATTCAGCATAGCCGGCGCGACCAGCGCGAAGACGCCGATGGCGAGCGCGCAGGCGATCAGCAGCCGGCGCCGGCCGAAATTGTCGGCGAGCGGCCCCGAGGCGATGACCGCGACCAGGCAGAGCAGCGCCGTTCCGATCTCGATCCCGAGGAACCCCGAGATCGAATCGCCGGTCGAAAGATAGACCCAGGACAGCGGGAACACCGTCACCATGTGGAACAGGGCGAAGGTCGCGAGCGGGGCGAAGGCGCCGATCAGGATATTGACGCCGTCGGCCGCGATCGTCTCACGCGCGCCGGTCGGGTGGAGGTCGAGGCTCTGGAAATGTTCCTCGTATTCCGGCGTGACGACGATCCGAAGCCGGGCGAAGAGCGCCACGACGTTGATCGCGAAGGCGACGAAGAACGGATAGCGCCAGCCCCAGTCGAGGAACTCCTGCTCGCTCAGGCCGGTGATGAGATAGATGAACAGCGCGCTGGCAACGAAGAGCCCGACCGGCGCGCCGATCTGCGGGATCATCGCATACCATCCGCGCTTGCCCTCCGGCGCGTTCATCGCCAGCAGGGAGGGGAGCCCGTCCCAGGTGCCGCCGAGCGCGATGCCCTGGGCGATGCGCATGACCGCGAGAATCAGGATCGCGTAGCCCCCGGCCACGGCGTAGTTGGGCATGAACGCGATGCCCGCGGTCGAGCAGCCGAGCAGGAACAGCGCCGCGGTCAGCTTGATGCCGCGGCCGAATCGCCTGTCCACCGCCATGAAGATCATTGTGCCGAACGGCCGGGCCACGAAGGCGAGCGCGAACAGAACGAAGGACCAGAGCACGCCGTCGAGCGGATCGAGGAACGGAAACATCACCCGCGGGAACACCAGCACCGAGGCGATCGCATAGACGAAGAAGTCGAAGAATTCGGAGCTTCGTCCGATGACGACGCCGACGGCCATGTCGGCGACGCTGGTATGGGACTGTGCCCGCCCGCCATCAGCGTCGAGCGCTGTGTCGCTCACCTGGGTCATTCGTGAGGTGCCTCCTCGCAACAATCTGGGCGTTTGCCACGGCCCGAGTTTCCTTATAGCCGTCGCTTCCGGTTAAGATAGCAGGGAATCAGTCCGGCGCCATATCCGCCCTCGCGGCAGTGGCCCGGCGCCGCGGGATCGAACGGGGGACTTCACCATGCGACGACGGTTGCTTCTAACCCTGCCGGCTCTCGCCTTGCTCGGCGGCTGCGACATGGTCGTCCTGTCCCCGTCCGGATATGTGGCGGCGCAGCAGCGGGACATGCTGGTGAGCGCGACGCTGCTCATGCTGCTCATCATCGTGCCGGTGATGGGCCTCACCGCCTTCTTCGCCTGGCGCTACAGCGCGAAGCGCAAGTCGGACTACGATCCAGACTGGCATCATTCCACCAGCCTCGAACTCGCCATCTGGGCCGCGCCGCTGCTGATCATCATCTGCCTCGGCGGCATGACCTGGGTCGGCACCCATCTTCTCGATCCCTTCCGGCCGCTCACCCACATCGGCGAGCGGCGCCCGGTTCCCGAAGGGGTGCCGCCGCTCGAGGTCGAGGTGGTGGCGCTCGACTGGAAATGGCTGTTCATCTATCCCGAATACGGCATCGCCACGGTCAACGAGGCGGCGGCGCCCATCGACCGGCCGATCAATTTCCACCTGACGTCGCAGAGCGTGATGAACGCGTTCTACGTTCCCGCGCTCGCCGGCATGATCTACGCCATGCCGGGGATGGAGTCGCAGTTGCACGCGGTCATGAACCTGCGCGGCGACTACGAGGGCTTCTCCTCGAACTACAGCGGGGCCGGCTTCTCGGGGATGCGGTTCCGGTTCCACGGGCTGGATTCGCCGGGCTTCGACGCCTGGGTGGCGGAGGTTCGCGCCAGTGGCGAAACGCTCGACCGGCCGGGCTACCTCGCCCTCGCCGAGCGGAGCGAGAACACGCCGCCGCGACACTTCGGCGCGGTCGACCCGGATCTGTTCCGGCGAGCGCTCAATCGCTGCGTCGAGGAGGGCCGGATGTGCATCGACGAGATGATGTCCCTTGACGGCCACGGCGGCACGGGCCACGCGGGGGCCATGAATATCATCCCCGCCGAGGGTCGTCAGGCGAGCGCGATCGGCTCGATGCCGTTCCATGTCGCCCAGATCTGCACCGTCGCGGACTCGATCCAGCAATTCGGGCCGGACGACATCGTCCTGCTCACCCCGCCCCCCGCGCTGAGCGGGTCGGGCAAGCAACTCTGACCGGGGCGCGGCGCGAATGGCTACGGAACAACATATCGAGACCACCTTCCTCTTTGGCCGGCTGACCTGGGGCGCGCTGCCGTTCCACGAGCCGATCCTGGTCGTGACCTTCGCCGCCGTCGCGGTTGGCGGCGTCGCGCTCCTCGCGGCGCTGACCTATTTCAAGCTCTGGGGCTATCTCTGGCACGAATGGTTCACCAGCGTTGACCACAAGCGCATCGGCATCATGTACATGGTGCTCGGCCTGATCATGCTGCTGCGCGGCTTCGCCGACGCGGTGATGATGCGGCTGCAACAGGCCTGGGCGTTCAACGGCTCAGAGGGCTACCTCACGGCGCATCACTACGATCAGGTGTTCACCGCGCACGGCGTCATCATGATCTTCTTCGTGGCGATGCCGATGGTCACGGGCCTCATGAACTTCGTCATGCCGCTGCAGATCGGCGCGCGCGACGTCGCCTTTCCGTTCCTCAACAATTTCAGCTTCTGGATGACGGTCGGCGGCGCGGTCATCGTGATGACCTCGCTCTTCGTCGGCGAGTTCGCCCAGACCGGCTGGCTCGCCTTCCCGCCGCTCTCCGGGCTCGACGGGTCGCCCTATGTCGGGGTCGATTACTATATCTGGGGGCTACAGGTCGCGGGGGTAGGGACGACGCTTTCGGGCATCAACCTGATCGTGACGATCATCAAGATGCGCTGCCCCGGCATGACCATGATGCGGATGCCGATCTTCACCTGGACGGCGCTCTGCTCGAACATCCTGATCGTCGCCGCCTTTCCGGTGCTGACCGCGACGCTGGTGCTGCTGTCGCTCGACCGCTACGTCGGTACCAACTTCTTCACCGCCGACAATGGCGGCAACGCGATGATGTATGTGAACCTCATCTGGATCTGGGGTCATCCGGAGGTCTATATCCTGGTCCTCCCGGCCTTCGGCGTCTATTCGGAGGTCACGTCGACCTTTTCCGGCAAGCGGCTCTTCGGTTATTCGTCGATGGTCTATGCCACGGTCTGCATCACCATCCTGTCCTACATCGTCTGGTTGCACCATTTCTTCACCATGGGCTCCGGCGCATCGGTGAATTCCTTCTTCGGCATCGCGACGATGATCATCTCGATCCCGACGGGGGCGAAGCTGTTCAACTGGCTCTTCACCATGTATCGCGGACGAATCCGCTTCGAGGCGCCGATGATGTGGACCGTCGCCTTCATGCTGACCTTCACCATCGGCGGCATGACCGGCGTGCTGCTCGCGGTGCCGCCGGCCGACTTCGTGCTGCACAACTCGCTGTTCCTCGTCGCGCATTTCCACAATGTCATCATCGGCGGCGTGCTCTTCGGCCTCTTCGCCGGGATGATCTACTGGTGGCCAAAGGCCTTCGGCTTCAGCCTTGATCCCTTCTGGGGCAAGGTCTCCTTCTGGTGCTGGATCGTCGGCTTCTGGATCGCCTTCATGCCGCTCTACATCCTCGGCCTGATGGGCGTGACCCGGCGGATGCGGGTGTTCGACGACCCGGGCCTGCAGATCTGGTTCCTGATCGCGGCTCTCGGCGCCGGGCTCATCGCCTGCGGCATCGCGGCCTTCCTGATCCAGATCGGCGTTTCGATCTGGCGGCGCGACCAGCTGCGCGACACGACCGGCGATCCCTGGGACGCGCGCACTCTGGAATGGGCCACATCCTCGCCGCCGCCGTCCTACAACTTCGCCTTTACCCCGGTCGTGCACGATCACGACGCCTGGTGGGACATGAAGGCGCACGGCTACCGGCGCCCGCTGGAGGGCTATCAGCCGATCCACATGCCGAAGAACACCGGCTCCGGCATACTGATCGCGGGCTGCGCCACGGTGTGCGCCATGGCGCTCATCTGGTACATCTGGTGGCTGGCCGCGCTCGCCTTCATTGGCACGATCGGCAGCGCGATCTGGCATACCTTCAACTACAACCGCGACTTCAATGTGCCCGCGGCCGACGTCACGGCGGTCGAGAACGCGCGGACCCGGCTGCTGGACGGGAGGGTTTGAGCCGATGACCGCGAACGCGCAGGGCCTCTCGCCGACCGACTTCTCCCCGACCGACTTCCACGTCTTCGAGGAGGTCCATCATCCGGAAGGCGGGTCGACCAACCTCGGCTTCTGGATCTATCTGATGAGCGACTGCCTGATTTTCGCAGTGCTCTTCGCAACCTATGGCGTGCTCGGGGCCAGCCTCGCGGGCGGGCCCGGGCCGCGCGACCTGTTCGATCTGCCGCTGGTGGCGCTCAATACCACCATGCTGCTGCTCTCCTCGATCACCTATGGCTTCGCCATGCTGGCGATGCATCGGGGGGACCAGAAGGAGACGCTGAAATGGCTGGCCATCACCGGCGGCTTCGGCTTGGCCTTCATCGCCATCGAGCTCTATGAATTCGCCCATCTGATCCACGAGGGCGCGGGACCGCAGCGCTCGGGGTTTCTTTCGGCCTTTTTCGCCCTGGTCGGCACGCACGGGCTGCATGTCAGCTTCGGGCTCGTCTGGCTGTGCGTCCTGATGGTCCAGGTGAACAAGCGCGGCCTCGCCGCCGCCAACCAGCGGCGCCTGACCTGCCTGTCGCTGTTCTGGCATTTTCTCGACGTGGTCTGGATCGGGGTCTTCACCTTCGTCTATCTGATGGGAGTGCTGCGATGAGCGTCGAGACCGCCGCGGTCGGACCGAGCGACGACCATGGGCACGGGCATGGGCACGGGCCGGATTCGCATGATGCGCCGCACGGGACCTTCGAATCCTATGTGACCGGCTTCGTGCTGTCGGTGATCCTGACCGCGATCCCCTTCATTCTGGTGATGGCTCGGCCGATCGACAGCGCGGCCTATACCGCCGCCATCGTCCTGATCTGCGCGCTGGCGCAGATTCTCGTGCATATGATCTTCTTCCTGCACATGACGCCGAAGGCCGAAGGCGGCTGGATCCTGCTCTCCACCTCCTTCACCATCATCCTGGTGGTGATCACCCTCGCCGGGTCGCTGTGGATCGTCTTCCATCTGAACCAGAACATGATGCCGAGGATGGAAGACATGCCCGGCATGGAGGCCCCCGCCTCGGAGTGAGGCGGGGCGGACCATAGAAGACCGCCGCATGGTCGCGTCGCCAGGTGGCCCTGGCGGGCGCGATCGGGTTCGGTCGCTTGTCGGTTTCGGCGTCGTGGTGGTCATCGCCGGCCTCCTCGCGCTCGGCGTCTGGCAGCTCGAGCGCCGCGCCTGGAAGCATGATCTGATCGCGCGGGTCGATGCCCGCCTCGCCGCCGCCCCGGTCGCCGCCCCGGGCCCGGCCGACTGGCCAGCGGTCAGCCGCGAGCGCGACGAATATCGCCGCGTCGAGGCGACCGGGCGCCTTCTCCACGACCGCGAGATCCCCGTCCAGGCGGTAACGGCGCGCGGCCCCGGCTACTGGATCCTGACCCCGCTCGAAACGCCGGGCTTCACCCTGCTCGTCAATCGCGGCTTCGTTCCCCAGGACCGCCGCGACCCCGCCACGCGGCCGGCGGGGCAGGTGGCCGGCGAGGTTGTCGTCACCGGCCTCCTCCGCCTCACCGAACCCGGTGGCGGCTTTCTCCGCGCCAACGATCCCGCCGCCGGCCGCTGGTATTCCCGCGATGTCGCGGCCATCGCCGAGGCGGGTGGGCTCGGCGCCACCGCGCCCTATTTCATCGACGCCGACGCCACGCCCAATCCGGGCGGCCTTCCGGTCGGCGGCCTGACCGTGATCCATTTCCGCGACAGCCACCTGAGCTATGCCCTGACCTGGTTCGCCCTCGCCGCCGGCCTCGCCGCGGCGGTGGGGATCGTCCGTCGTCGCCGTTGAGACGGATGGTCGTGAAGTTCTCCCTTCACGATCTCGACCGTCGGCGAGATCGTGACGGTCATGCCCTGCCGGGGGCATGACCGTTTTCAACGGTCAAGCCGGGCATGCCCGTCACGATCTGCAAGCTCTGGAGAAATCCGCACCCCTCGCGCCCTCCGGAGGTTTCCTCCGGGCGCGCGCCCGCCGCGACCTGCCCCCGGCAGGTCGGCAAGAGGCGGCCGCCGGGAAATACGGCGGCGAAACGGCCAAAAATCAGCACGGCGCCCGCCCGGCGCCCCTCAGGCCCGCCCGGCCGGCGGCTTGCCCTCTTCCGCCTCGAAATGCGGCGTCATCTCCGCGACGATCACCGCGTTCTCCGCCCGCGCCCGCTCCATCAGCGCGCGCTCTTCCTCGGGAACCTCGTGCCCCTCGGCCAGCCGCTCGGCCAACGTGCCATAGCCCGTCACGTCGAGCGGCGCGAGATCGGCGGCCTTCAGCACCGCGACCGTCTCCCGCACCGCCTCCTCCTCATCGACGCCGCTCGCATAGCAGAGCAGACCCGCGCCCGTCGCTCCCTTCGGCAGCCCGTCGCCCGGCTTCCGCCCGACCTCGACCAGCAGCGTATAGACCTCCTGGGTCATCAGTCGCGCAGCAGCTCGTTGATCCCGGTCTTCGACCGCGTACGCTCGTCCACCCGCTTGACGATCACCGCGCAATAGAGGCTCGGACCCGGCGTCCCGTCGGGGAACGGCTTGCCGGGCAGGCTGCCCGCCACGACCACCGAATAGGGCGGCACCTCGCCATAGACGACCTCTCCGGTCGCCCGATCGACGATCCTGGTCGACTGGCCGATGAACACCCCCATGCCGAGCACCGAACCCTCGCGCACCACGCAGCCCTCGACCACCTCCGACCGCGCGCCGATGAAACAATTGTCCTCGATGATCGTCGGCCCGGCCTGCAAGGGCTCCAGCACGCCGCCGATGCCGACGCCGCCGGACAGATGCACATGCTTGCCGATCTGCGCGCAGGAGCCGACGGTCGCCCAGGTATCGACCATGGTGCCCTCGCCGACATAGGCACCGACATTGACGAAACTCGGCATCAGCACCACGCCCGGCGCGATATAGGCCGAGCGCCGCACCACCGCGCTCGGCACGGCGCGAAAGCCGCCGGCGCGCCAATCATGCTCGGTCCAGCCCTCGAACTTGGAATCGACCTTGTCCCACCAGCCGCCACCCTGCGGTCCGCCCGACTGTGGCGCCATGTCGCGCAGACGGAACCCGAGCAATACCGCCTTCTTGGCCCACTGGTTCACCTGCCAGCGGCCGTCCGCCCCGCGCGCCGCGACGCGCAGCGCGCCCTTGTCGAGCGCCTCGAGCGTCGATTCGATCGCCGCCCGCGCGGCGCCGCCGGTCGCGGGCGAGATGCTCTCGCGCATCTCCCAGGCTTCTTCGACGGCGGGTTCAAGCTCGGTGGCAAGCTTGGTTGCAAGCTCGGTGGCTCTGGTCATGGGCCGGGCCTTTCGCTCTGGCGGACGGGCGCAGTCTATAGGTCGTCGAACGGCGCCGCGCAATCGCGCCCGGACCTCGCCTCTTAACCCGCCGTCAACCAGTATACACATGGTTTCCATACGTTTTCCGCATGTTTCGCACACGCGATTTTCCCCGCCTTTTCCGGGGCATGATCCCGTTTCGACGCGAACCGCCCCGCGCAGGCCGCTTGCACCCCGCGGCCACCCGGAGGATAGGGTTCGCTAAGGTTTCGCTGACATGCTGGCGAGCCGGAGAGGCCGAGGCACGAGGCGCCTGATGAACAAGCCGACGGAGACCAGACCGATCGAGCCGCTGCGCCGGTTCCCCGACGCGGCCGAGGATCAGGCGAAATGGGAACGCCAGCGCGACACGCCGCAGACGCTGTCGCCGAGCTACCGCCTCGCCTTCGCCGACCCCGACTTCCTCAAGCGCGAGGAACTGCGGGCCGTCCGCCTGCAGCTCGAATTGCTGAAGCCGGAGCTCGCGATGATCGAACGCGGCATCGTCTCCACCGTGGTCATCTTCGGCGGCGCCCGCGTCCCCGATCCCGAACATATCGAGCGCGCCCGCGCCCCCGGCCTCGTCCCCCTCGCCCACTATTACGACGAGGCCCGCGAATTCGCCCGCCTCGTCACCCTGAAGTCACTGGGGAGCGATTGCCGCGAGAACGTCATCTGCACCGGCGGCGGCCCCGGCGTGATGGAGGCCGGCAGCCGCGGCGCCAGAGAGGCCGGCGGCTGCTCGATCAGCCTCAATATCGTCCTGCCGCACGAGCAGGTGCCGAACCTCTACGGCACCCCCGAGCTCAGCTTCAACTTCCACTATTTCGGCATCCGCAAGATGCATTTTCTGTTGCGGGCCAAGGCGGTAGCGGTGTTTCCCGGCGGCTTCGGCACGCTCGACGAGCTGTTCGAGACCCTGACCCTCATCCAGACCAGGCGCATGGCCGGCATGCCGATCCTGCTGTTCGGCGAGGCGTTCTGGCGGCGGATCATCAATTGGGACGCGCTGGTCGAGGCCGGCACCATCTCGCCGCCCGACACCCACCTCTTCCGCTTCGTCGAGACCGCCGCCGAGGCCGTGGCGCTGATGGACGACTGGCCCGGCCCGACCGGCCTCGCCGGCTGACCCGCTCCCCCGGTTGCCAGCCGCCCGCCGCCTGACATAGCCTCGCCACGAACCGGCCCAGAGGCCGGCCCCAGATATCGGCCAGCGAGGAAACCATGTCCGACACCCCCTTCGGCTTCGACACCCTTCAGATCCACGCCGGCGCCCGGCCTGATCCCGCGACCGGCGCGCGCCAGACGCCGATCTACCAGACCACGGCCTATGTCTTCCGCGACGCCGATCACGCGGCGGCCCTCTTCAACCTTCAGGAGGTGGGCTACATCTACTCCCGCCTGACCAACCCCACCGTCTCGGTGCTGCAGGAACGAATCGCGACGCTGGAGGGCGGGGTCGGCGCCGTCTGCTGCTCCTCCGGGCACGCGGCGCAGCTGATGGCGCTGTTCCCGCTGATGCGTCCCGGCGACAATCTCATCGCCTCGACCCGGCTCTATGGCGGCACCGTCACCCAGTTCAGCCAGGCCATCCGCCGCTTCGGCTGGTCGGCGACCTTCGTCGATTTCGACGATCCCGCCGCCATCGCCGCCGCGGCCGACGAGCATACCCGCGCGATCTTCTGCGAAAGCATCTCGAACCCGGGCGGTCATGTCACCGATATCCCGGCGGTGGCCGAGGTGGCGAAGGCGCTCGCCGTGCCGCTGATCGTCGACAATACCTCGGCGACGCCCTGGCTCTGCCGGCCGATCGAGATGGGCGCCGACCTCGTGGTGCATTCCACCACCAAGTACCTGACCGGCAACGGCACCGTCACCGGTGGCGCCGTGGTCGATTCCGGCCGCTTCGACTGGACCGCGGCCGGCAAGTTCCCGAGCCTGACCGAGCCGGAGCCCGCCTATCATGGCCTCCGGTTCCACGAGACCTTCGGCCCCATGGCCTACACCTTCTTCGGCATCGCCATCGGCCTGCGCGACCTCGGCATGACCATGGCGCCGCAGAGCGCGTTCTACACCCTGCTCGGCATCGAGACCCTGAGCCTGCGCATGAAGAAGCATGTGGAGAACGCCGAGGCCGTCGCCGCCTGGCTGGAGGCCGATCCGCGCGTCGAATACGTCACCTACGCCGGCCTCGCCTCCTCGCCCTGGAACGCGCGGGCGAAGCGGCTCTATCCGCGCGGCGCCGGGGCGATCTTCACCTTCGCGGTCAAGGGCGGCTACGCGGCCTGCGTGAAGCTCGTCGATTCCGTCGAGCTGTTCAGCCATGTGGCAAATCTCGGCGACACCCGCTCGCTGATCATCCACTCCGCCTCGACCACCCACCGCCAGCTCTCCGACGCCCAGCGCGAGGCGGCGGGCGCCGGATCCAACGTCGTGCGCCTGTCCATCGGCATCGAAGACCCCGCCGACCTGATCCGCGACCTCGATCAGGCGCTGGCGAAGGCCACGGCCTGAGCCCGCCGCGCCGGCGCCCACCGGGGCCGCCGGCGCGCGCTGGTCTCATTCGAGGCCGAACACCACCTCGACATCGGCGCCGAGCGTTACCGTGCCTTCGGCGACCGGCGTTGCCATCGCCATATCGGCCTTGGCGCGCAGCGGACCGAGGGAGCCCATCGCCGGCGTATCGTGGATGGTGAGCACCGGGCCGAGCGTCACGCCCGCCGCCTTGGTCAGCAGTTCGGCCTTGGCCCGCGCGTCGGCCATGGCCTGGGTCCGCGCCTGATCGAGCAGCGGGCGAGGATCCTCGACCTCGAAGGAAACGCCGAAAATCCGGTTCGCCCCCGCGCCGCCCAGCGCGTCGATCACCGAACCAAGCGTCGAGATCTCACGCAGCTTGATCGTCACCATGTTGCTCGCCTGATAGCCGACGATCTTCGGCGGCGTCGACTGGCCGTCCGCCGGCTGCTCCCAGACCGGATCGAGGCTGAGCTGGCTGGTCTGAAGGTCCGCGCGGGCGACGCCGAGACCTTCGAGCTCGGCGAAGATCTCGGTCATCAGCGTGGAATTCCCCTCCAGCGCCTGCGCCGCCGTCGTCGCCTGGGTCTGCGCACCGGCCGTGATGGTGGCGAGATCGGGCGGCGCCAGCACTTCCGCCGCGCCGGTGACGGTGATCTGGCGCGGGGCTTCCTCGGCGTTGGCGGGTGGCGTCGCGAGGGTCGCGGCGCCGATGAGCAGAAGGACGGCGGCGGTCGAATGCAAGCGCATCTCTGGTCTTCCTCCGGTGGTTTGCGCCAGATCTGCGCCCAGCGCCGCGCGCCGGCAACCGGAAATTTCATCGAAACGCGTCGTAACGCTAGCTTGGCTCTGACTTTTTCGTTATGCTCGCCCCACAGGTAACACTCGACAAAGATCGGGGCAGGCATGAGCAGTACATCTTCACGCAAGCCGGAATTCCGGCTGCTCTTCGGCTATCCATCCATTACGCTGGTCGAGCAGGGCCGGTCCGAGCCGGTCGCCGAGGTCGATCTCGCCGGTCCGGCTCTTGCCACGCGCCTCCACGCCCTCGGCGGGACGGTGGCGCGGGCCGGGGCGCGGCTGACCGTCGTCCTGCCCGAGAGCGAGGTCTGGCGCGGCTCGATCGAGCTGCGCGGCGCCACGCCGCTGGCCCGCCGGGCCGAGGCGCGCGGCGCGGCGGCGGCGCGCATGGCG
>NZ_CALAGI010000135.1 GCF_937891315.1 uncultured Amaricoccus sp.
AAGGCCAACGTCCCGGGTCGACAGTCCACTGGACTGTCGCCTGATCCGGTCCGAGCTGACTTTCGCGAGAAGGCACCAAGCCGATCAGCCGGCGACTGTATGAGCGGCGCGCGGCGCGCAAGCGACGGCCGGAGCGTCGGGAACAGGCGCGCGCGCCGAGCGCGGTACGGGTGAACTGCCGCCATGAACGAGCGTAGATCACGCCGCTCCGGCGGCCGAAGCGGCAATATGCGCGACCAGTCCGCGCATGCGATCCAGCAGATGCCCTGGCGCGTGCCGCTGAATACCGACCACCCGACCGAGCCGCTGCGGCCCGAGGGCGTCGCCGCGATCCACGACGCCGCGATGCGCGTGCTCGAGGAGATCGGCATCGAGTTCCTGAACGCCGAGGCGCGGGATTATCTCCGCGCCGGTGGCTGCGAGGTCACGGGCGAAACCGTCCGCATGGACCGCGCGCTGGTGATGGAGAAGGTCGCGCTGGCGCCGCGCCAGTTCGACATCATTCCGCGCAACCCCGCGCGTCGGGTGACGATGGGCGGCGGCCACATGGCTTTCGTCAATGTCTCCTCGCCGCCCAATGCGATGGATCTCGATCGCGGCCGGCGGGTCGGGGACTTCGCGAGCTTCCAGGATCTGGTCAAGCTCACCCAGTATTTCAACTGCCTCCATGTCGTCGGCGGCTATCCGGTGGAGCCGGTCGATATCCATGCGAGCGTGCGTCATCTCGACTGCCTCTTCGCCAAGCTGACACTGACCGACAAGGTGGTGCATGCCTACAGCCTGGGGCCGGAGCGGGTCGAGGACGTGATCGAGATGGCGCGTATCGCCAGCGGTCTCGGTCAGGCCGAATTCGAGAGCGCGCCCCGGCTCTTCACCAACATCAATTCCTCCAGCCCGCTGAAGCACGACTGGCCGATGCTCGACGGCGCCATGCGCTTCGCCCGCCGCGGCCAGCCGGTGATCGTCACGCCCTTCACGCTGGCCGGGGCGATGGCGCCGGTCACCATGGCGGGCGCGGTGGTCCAGTCGGTGGCCGAGGCCCTGGCCGCGATCGTGCTCCTGCAGATCGTGCGCCCCGGCACGCCGGTGATGATCGGCACCTTTACGTCGAATGTCGACATGCGTTCAGGCGCGCCGGCCTTCGGAACACCGGAATATGTCCGCGCGACGCAGATGACGGGGCAGATGGCACGCTTCTACGGCCTGCCGCTGCGCGCCTCGAACGCCTGCGCCTCGAACGCGCCGGATGCGCAGGCGATGTGGGAGAGCATGAATTCGCTCTGGTCCGCGACGCAGGCGGGGGTGAACCTCGTCTATCACGCGGCCGGGTGGCTCGAAGGCGGCCTCATCGCCTCCTACGAGAAATTCGTCATGGATTGCGAGGTATTGCAGCAATTCCAGCGCTATTTCGACCCGGCGCTCACCGACACCTCGCCCGAGGCGCTGGCGGTGGAGGCGATGGCGGAGGTCGGGCCGCGCGGCCATTTCTTCGGCAGCTCCCATACGCAAAGCCGTTATACCACGGCGTTTTACGCGCCATTTCTCAGCGACTGGCGCAACTACGAAGCCTGGGCCGAGGACGGCGCGCTTCAGGCCGACCAGCGCGCGAACCGGATCTGGAAGGCGATCCTCGCCGAGTTCGAGCCGCCGCCGATGGATGACGCCATCCGCGACGAACTGGCCGATTTCGTCGCGCGCCGCAAACGCGAGGGTGGCGCTCCGACGGATTTCTAGAGCAATATCCAACCAGACGGAATCGTCTGGTGGCTAAGATATTGCGCTAAATCAAGACTCTAGAGCGGACGAGCCGGCTCTGCCGGATCGGACTCCGCTCTAGTCGGTCTCGCGGACGCAAGTCTCGTGGGAGCGACTGTCCCCGCCCCGCCACTCTGGCGTGGAAAGTCCCACGACCGGACGACCCGGCATTGACACGACCTCGCCGCCGCCCGCTCACTGGCGCAGGAGACCAGGGGAGCGATGGAATGCGGCGTTCGATATTGACGGGCTTGGCGATGATCACCGGCCTCACCGCCGCCGTCCTGGCGCTTCCGGCCCAGGCCCAAGGCCTTGGCAACG
Source organism: uncultured Amaricoccus sp. (assembly GCF_937891315.1). GTDB lineage: Bacteria > Pseudomonadota > Alphaproteobacteria > Rhodobacterales > Rhodobacteraceae > Amaricoccus. Next base: position 2,077 of record NZ_CALAGI010000135.1, read on the forward strand.
GCTGGTCGGGTCAGTTCACGCTCTATGGCTGGATCCCCTCGATCAGCGGGTCGCAGCAAGGACGGGACGGCGAGCCGCTGATCGATCTGGACTCCCAGAGCATTCTCAGCGCGCTCGACGGCGCCTTCATGGGCGCGGCCGAGTTCCGCAAGGACAAGTTCACCCTTCTGCTCGACGCGGTCTATGCCGACCTGAGCGCCGATGGAAACTGGGTGCAGGATCGCGTCAAGACCAGCGCGGGCACACAGCTCGGCGTCTATACGGTCGCCGCGGCCTATCGTGTCTATGAGCTCGACCGGCGCGCGGTCGATGTCTACGCCGGTAGCCGCTTCTTCGACACCAGCCTCAGCTTCGGCATCGCCACCGACAATCGCGGCGTGTCGCGCGACGCGGACCTTTCCTGGGCCGATCCGATCGTCGGCATCCGGGGCACCCTGCCGCTCAGCGAAAAGTGGTCGCTGTCAGGTTTCGCGGATGTCGGCGGCTTCGACGCCGACACGGATATGAGCTGGGAGCTTTTCGGCGCCGCGAACTACGCTTTCGCCGATCGCTGGGCCGGCGTTCTCGGCTACCGCTACATGTCGATCCTGTACGAGGCCTCGGACCGCGCGAAGCTCGACCTCGCCGTGCAGGGACCGGTGGTCGGCGTCACGTACAAATTCTGACCGGGAGCGGGGTTGCCGATCGGCGCCCCCGACCGTGGTGGGTGATGACGGGCTCGAACCGCCGACATCTTCGGTGTAAACGAAGCGCTCTACCAACTGAGCTAATCACCCCTCCGACGTCGGAGGACCGGGTGCATGGTGGGCGATGACGGGTTCGAACCGCCGACATCTTCGATGTGAACGAAGCGCTCTACCACTGAGCTAATCGCCCGGCGACGCGTCGGATACCCTCTGGGCGCGGGCGGCGCAAGCCAAACTTTGCCCGGCCGCGCCCACCCCTCGCATCGATCCTCGCGACAGCTTCCCGCGGGGACGGATGCAACCGATCGCCGTCTCGCGAATTGGCTTCGGGTAACGATACGGAGATCTCCATGAGCTTTCATCACGTCGAAACCTGCCCGGATGACCTGACCCTGCTCGCCGAACGGCTGGACCAGATCGCCCGCGCCGGCACGCGGATCATCAACGTCACCTGGCAGCCGGCCCGGCTGGGCGGAGCGGATCAGGCCGAGGCGCCGGACGCGCGCGGCGGCTTCGTCATCATTTCGCAATCCGAAGCGAACCACGCGGCGAACGCCGTTGACGAGACCAATGAGCCCGCGACCCTCGTCGCGGCGAACACGCCGCGGGACAAGATCACCGCCTGACGGCGACCGCTCGGGCCTTGGATTCGATCCCCTGGCACGAAAAAAGCCCCGGCTCGTCGCCGGGGCTTTCCTTTTCGCGCAGGCGTCAGTGCGCCGAGGCGGCGGGCGGTATCGCGGCGCCCGTCGACGACGCGGCGAGCGCCTTGGCGGCTTCCGCCTCCTCGTCCCACTCGATCGGCTCGGGCATGCGGGTGAGCGCCACCCGCAGCACGTCCATCACATTGCCGACCGGGATCAGTTCGATCCCGTTCTTCACATTGTCCGGGATCTCGCGGAGATCCTTCACGTTGTCGGCCGGGATCATCACCGTGGTGATGCCCCCGCGCAGCGCCGCGAGCAGCTTTTCCTTCAGACCACCGATCGGCAGCACATTGCCGCGCAGCGTCACCTCGCCGGTCATCGCCACGTCGCGGCGCACCGGAATGCCGGTGAGAACCGAGACGATGGAGGTCACCATCGCGATGCCCGCCGACGGCCCATCCTTCGGCGTCGCGCCTTCGGGGACGTGGACGTGGATGTCCACCGCCTCGAACAGCGTCGGCTTCAGGCCGAGCTCGGGTGCCTTCGACCGCACGAAGGAAGAAGCGGCGTCGATGCTCTCCTTCATCACGTCGCCGAGCTTGCCGGTGGTCTTCATCCGCCCCTTGCCGGGCAGTTTCAGCGCCTCGATCTGCAACAGATCGCCGCCAACCTCGGTCCAGGCGAGGCCAGTGACCACGCCGACCTGATCGGTCAGCTCGGCCAGCCCGTACTTGAACCGCCGCACCCCGAGGAACTCCTCGAGATTCTCCTCGGTGACGACCACCTTCGTCGCCTTGCCCTTGACGATCTCCGTCACCGCCTTGCGGCAGAGCTTGGCGATCTCGCGCTCGAGGTTCCGGACGCCGGCCTCGCGCGTGTAGTAGCGGATGATGTCGCGCAGCCCCTCGTCGGTCAGTTCGAACTCGCCGGCCTTCAGGCCGTGGCCCTTCTCCTGCTTTGCGACGAGATGCATCCGGGCGATGCCGGCCTTCTCATCCTCGGTATAGCCCGAGAGCGAGATGATCTCCATCCGGTCGAGCAGCGGCCGCGGCATGTTGTAGGAGTTCGCCGTGGTGATGAACATCACGTTGGAAAGGTCGTACTCGACCTCGAGATAGTGGTCCGAGAAGGTCGCGTTCTGCTCGGGATCGAGCACCTCCAGCATGGCCGAGGCGGGGTCGCCGCGGAAGTCCTGGCCCATCTTGTCGATCTCGTCGAGCAGGATCAGCGGGTTGTTGGTCTTCGCCTTCTTCATCGACTGGATGATCTTGCCGGGCATCGAGCCGATATAGGTCCGCCGGTGCCCGCGGATCTCCGCCTCGTCCCGGACGCCGCCGAGCGAGATGCGGATGAATTCGCGGCCCGTGGCCTTGGCCACCGACTTGCCGAGCGAGGTCTTGCCGACGCCGGGGGGCCCGACGAGGCAGAGGATCGGCCCCTTCAGCTTCTCCGAGCGCGACTGCACGGCCAGGAACTCGACGATGCGATCCTTGACCTTCTCCAGCCCGAAATGATCGGCGTCGAGCACCTGCTGCGCGAGCCCCAGATCCTTCTTGATCTTCGACTTCTTGCCCCACGGGATCGACAGCATCCAGTCGAGATAGTTGCGCACCACCGTCGCCTCGGCCGACATCGGCGACATCGAGCGCAGCTTCTTCAGCTCCGCCGTCGCCTTCTCCTTGGCCTCCTTCGACAGGCGGGTCTTGGCGATGCGCGCCTCGAATTCGGCCGCGTCGTCCTGACCCTCGCCCTCGCCGCCCAGCTCGCGCTGGATCGCCTTCATCTGCTCGTTCAGATAGTATTCGCGCTGCGTACGCTCCATCTGCGTCTTGACGCGGCTCTTGATCTTCTTCTCGACCTTCAGCACCGACATCTCGCCCTGCATCAGGCCGTAGATCTGCTCCAGCCGCTCGCCGACGTCCGGCTCCTCCAGCAGCTTCTGCTTTTCCTCGAGCTTGGCGCCGAGATGACCGGCGACGGTATCGGCGAGCTTCGCCGCCGGCATGGTCTCGGACACGGCCGAAACCGCCTCCTCCGAGACGTTCCGGTTCAGCTTGGCATAGCGCTCGAATTCCTCGGCGACCGCGTGGGTCAGCGCCTTGATCGCGGCCGCGTCGTTCTCGGTCTCGGCGATCTCCTCGGCCGCCGCCTCGAAATAGGCGTCGTTGCTCATGAATTCGCCGATCCGCACGCGCGCCTTGCCCTCGACCAGCACCTTGACCGTGCCATCGGGCAATTTCAGCAGTTGCAGCACATTGGCCAGCACGCCGACCCGATAGATGCCGTCGACGTCCGGCTCGTCCTCGGACGCGTCCTTCTGGCTGGCGAGGAGGATCTGCTTGTCATCCTTCATCACCGCTTCGAGCGCGCGCACCGATTTCTCACGTCCGACGAACAAAGGCACGATCATGTGCGGAAACACCACGATGTCGCGCAGAGGCAGGACGGGGAAGCTCGATCCGCTCAATTCTGTCATGGTTTTTTTCCTTATCTCCGGCAAAGCGTCCCGCCCCGGCCAACCCAGCGGCGACGCGCTTTCCTTGCCACAGGAAATGGCGCGCCGAACGGATCGTTTCAAGGCGGCGTCATTCTGCGCGCGCCTTCACGGGACTGCAAGGCGACCTCGGCGCCCTCTCGCGCAAAGGCCCTCGCGCTCACGCGACCCGGGGCCCAGATCGCCACGACCCAATGGCGGCGTCGGGCCGGAAGCGACCCCCTCGGCCCCGGTGTCGGCTTCCGACAAGCCCTGCCCCCCGGGACGCCGGGTCATGACGCGTCAACCTGTCGTTGGATCCGGTGAAGAATATTCAAACTATCCAGTTATTTCAATTACTTGAACTCATCTTCACGCGTGAAGGCGCGCCCCTTCACACCGGCTCCAGGTCGCCCTCCGCCCGCGTCGCCTCGAACCGGGTCGCGAACTCCGCCAGCCTCCCTTCGGCGATGGCCGCGCGGATCCCGGCCATCAGCTCCTGATAGTAATGCAGATTGTGCCAGGTCAGCAGCATCGAGGCGATGATCTCGCCCGCCTTGAAGACATGGTGCAGATAGGCCCGGCTGTAGCTCCGGCAGCAGGGGCAGGCGCAGTCCGGATCGAGCGGGCGCGGATCCTCGGCATGGCGGGCGTTCTTGATGTTGACCTGGCCCCGGCGCGTCAGCGCCTGGCCGGTGCGTCCCGAGCGGCTCGGCAGGACGCAGTCGAACATATCGACCCCCCGCGTCACCGCGCCGAGGATGTCGTCGGGCTTGCCCACCCCCATCAGATAGCGCGGCCGGTTCTCCGGCAGGAAGCCCGGCGCATAGTCGAGCACCCCGAACATCGCCGCCTGCCCCTCGCCGACCGCCAGCCCGCCGATAGCATAGCCGTCGAAGCCGATCGCCTTCAGCGCCTCGGCCGATTCCTCGCGCAATTCGCGTGTCACCCCGCCTTGCATGATGCCGAAGAGCGCATGCCCGGGCCGGTCGCCGAACGCCTCGCGCGAGCGCCGGGCCCAGCGCATGGAAAGCCGCGTCGAGGCCGCGACCGCCGCCTCCGTCGCGGGCAGCGCCGGGCATTCGTCGAAGGCCATGACGATATCCGAGCCGAGCAGGCGCTGGATCTCCATGCTGCTTTCGGGGCTGAGATGATGGACCGAGCCGTCGACATGGCTGCGAAAGCTCACCCCCTCCTCGCTGAGCTTGCGCAGCTCCGCGAGGCTCATCACCTGGAAGCCACCGGAATCGGTCAGGATCGGCCGGTCCCAGTTCATGAACCGGTGCAGCCCGCCGAGCCGCGCAACCCGCTCCGCGCCCGGCCGCAGCATCAGATGATAGGTATTGCCGAGCAGGATGTCGGCCCCGGTCGCGGCCACGCTCTCGGGCAGCATCGCCTTCACCGTCGCCGCGGTGCCGACCGGCATGAAGGCCGGCGTGCGGATCTCGCCGCGCGGCGTCTTCAGCGCGCCGGTGCGGGCCAGGCCGTCGCGCGCGGCGAGATGAAAGCTGATTCCGCTCATCCGCCCCCCTTACCGGCTCCGCGCGGCTTCGACAAACCCCGCGCCGCCGGGACGGCGACGTCGGCCCGATCCCGACCGCCCGGCCAGCGACGGCGGTCCGACGAGCCCGGCCGGCTCCGTCTCGTCCGGTCCGGTCAGTCGCGCCGTGCCCTCACCGATCCCGCGGCTTTACCTTCGCGGCCTATTTCCTATATAACCAGTCAGATATTCGCGCGGGGGGGGGACCGATCATGAACGCCGAGACGGATACCCCGATCGAGGGAACACCGCTGATCCGGCCTTCGACCATCGATCATCCGCTGTATGATCAGGTAGTCGAAGCCTGCAGGACGGTGTTTGATCCCGAGATTCCGGTGAATATCTATGACCTCGGCCTCGTCTACACGATCGAGATCAGCGACGAAAGCGACGTGCGGATCTCGATGAGCCTGACCGCGCCCGGCTGTCCGGTGGCCGGAGAGATGCCAGGATGGGTGGCCGAGGCCGTGACCCCGATCCCCGGCGTGCGCCATGTCGACGTGGATCTGGTTTGGGAGCCGCAGTGGGGCATGGACATGATGTCCGACGAGGCGCGGCTGGAGCTCGGCTTCATGTGAGCGGCGCCCTGCCCGCGCGGCACGGATCCGGCGCATGATCCCGTCGCAGACTCAAGGCTCCTTACAGGACCCCCGATCCTTGGCCGTCTTGACGGGCGATATCGTCAAGTCGAGCCGTTTGTCGCCGCCCGCCCTGGACGAGGCGATGGAGGCGCTTCAGGTCGGCGCGAAAACCTTCGCCGATTGGCAGAGGGGCGCGCCGGGACATTTTTCGCGGTTCCGTGGCGATGGCTGGCAGTGCGTGGCACCCAGTCCCGCGCTGGCGCTTCGGGCCAGTCTCTATCTTCGCGCCTGCCTTCGTCAGCTTGGCCGCGAATTCGAAACCAGGATCTCCGTGGGTATCGGCCCGGGCAGCCTGTCAAGCGAGAGCGAGGCGCCCGAGCACTGGAACGCGCTCGACGCGGCGAGCGGGGCGGCTTTCGAACTCTCGGGGCGCAAGCTCGATGAAATGGCCCGATCCCGGCTGCTGATCATAAGCTGGAGGCAGCGACCAGGGAACGCCGCGCTGATCGACGGCATCTTTGCCCTGACGGACGAGATCTCGCGCCTGTGGACGCCCCGTCAGGCACAGCTTCTCGTGGAAACCCTGTCCCCGGGAGCTTCCCCGCAGGAGGCTCTCGCCGAGCGGCGTGGCGTTACCCAACAGACGGTCGCCAAGCATCTTCGCGCGGGAGGGGACTGGGCGCTGCGCTTGGCGCTGGAGGCGGTCGAGGGCGCGGCGTGACAGTCCCTTCAGGCGGGTGGAACGAATACAGCCTCATGGGGCTGTTTTCTCCAATACAGCCCCATGAGGCTGTTTCTTCGAAAGCCGGCGCCAAATGGTGCGTTCAGGGAACGAAACCGCCCGTCACGACCTTCGGCGAAACAGCCTCTCGCGGTTGTTTTTCGGGATACAACCTCGAGAGGCTGTTTCGCCTTCGGAAGGCCGGACACGCGCCCCATGCTTGAGACCGCCACCGCCCTCCTCCTCGGCCATATGCTCGGCGACTTCACCCTGCAGACCAGCGCGATGGTGGCGGACAAGGCACGGGCGAAAGTCCTCTTCATCCATGTCTGGATCGTCCTGCTCGCCAGCTGGCTCGCGCTCGGCCTCGCGCCGGCGCCCTGGCTCCTGCTCCTCATCGGGGTCAGTCACTTCGCGACCGATCTTGCGAAACAGCGCTACGCGGCGCGCCGGTTCGCGCGTGGGGCGGCGCCCGGCTTCGCCGCCTTCGCCACCGACCAGGCCGCCCATCTCGCAGTGATCTGGCTCGCGGCGAATCTCTGGCCCGGCGCCTGGGCGAGCGGCCTCTGGGCGCAACCCGCGCTGCTCGCGCAATTGCCGAGCCTCGCGCGCCTGCCCGAGGCGATGGCGATCGCGAGCGGCCTCGTCGCCACGGTCTGGGCCGGCGGCTACGCCGTGCGGGAACTGATGTCCGGCCTGAAATTGCCCGCCGATCCCGAGACCGACACCAGCCTGCCCCGGGGCGGCCAGCTGATCGGCCGGCTCGAGCGGCTGATGATCCTGATGCTGCTGCTCGCGAACCAGCCGGACGGCATCGGCCTGCTGATCGCCGCGAAATCCATCCTGCGCTTCAACGAGATCGGCAAGGCCGACGACCGCCGCGCCAGCGAATATGTCATCATCGGCACGCTCGGCAGCTTCGCCTGGGCGATTTCCACCGCCTATGGCACCAACGCGCTGCTCGCCGCGCTGCGCGGCCCTTGAGGCGGAGGCCCGTCCGCACTACTTTGGAACCAGTTCTTCAAGAAGGTCCCGTGTCCATGTTCGGCATCCCCGGCAAATCCCCCATCAGCATGACCCCGCGCGCCGAGGCGCAGATCACCCGGCTGATGGCCAAGGGCGACACCAAGGGCCTGCGCATCGGCGTCCGCAAGGGCGGTTGCGCCGGCATGGAATACACCATGGAATACGTCGATGAGATCGCGCCACACGACGAGGTCGTGGAGCAGAACGGCGCCCGGGTGATGATCGCGCCCATGGCCCAGATGTTCCTGTTCGGCACCGAGATCGACTACGAGAACGGCCTGCTCGAATCCGGCTTCAAGTTCAACAATCCCAACGTGGTCGATGCCTGCGGCTGCGGGGAATCGATCAAGTTCGCCGGCGCCTGACCGTCTCGTGGCCTTGCCGAGTGATGCTCGGGCGCTGATCGAGGAGCTGTTCGAAGGCGTTGGCGCGATTTCGACGCGGCGGCTATTCGGCGGCCTCGCCATCTATTCGGACGGGCGCGTCTTCGCCCTGATGATGTCCGACGGCGGGCTGTTCCTGAAGGCCCGCGACGCCCTCGCGGAGGCCTTGGCGGCGGAAGGCTCGACACCATTCAGCTATGCGCGAAAGGACGGCCGCGTCGTCGCCGTCGGCTACTGGTCCCTGCCCCAGGACGCGCTCGACGATCCCGAAGCGGCGGTGGCCTGGGCGCGCCGGGCGCTGGTCGCCACCTACGGCGCGGCCTGACCACCGCCTGGCTTCCGAGCCTTTTCCTGATCGGCGCGCTCTGATAGCAGGGGCCCCGAACACCCGAGCCGCGATCAGGAAAGGTCCCCATGACTCTGCGCAAACTCGTCGCCGGCAACTGGAAGATGCACGGTCGCGGCTCCTCGCTCGCCGTGGTCGAGGCGCTCGCGGCCAGCCATCCGAGCCCCGCCTGCGACGTGCTGATCTGTCCGCCCGCGACGCTCATCACCCGCCTTGTCGGCCGGGGCTTCGCCATCGGCGGCCAGGATTGCCATTGGGAGCCGCTCGGCGCCCATACCGGCGACATCGCCGCCGAGATGCTGGCGGAGGCTGGCGCGGTCGCGGTGATCGTCGGTCACTCGGAGCGGCGCGCGGATCACGGGGAAACCGACGCCACCGTCGCCCTGAAGGCCACCGCCGCCTGGCGCGCCGGCCTGCTCGCGGTGATCTGCGTCGGCGAGACCGAAGCCGAACGCGACTCCGGCCAGACTCTCGCCAGCATCGCGGGGCAACTCGCCAACTCGGTGCCCGAGACCGCGACGGCGGACAATCTGGTGATCGCCTACGAACCGGTTTGGGCGATTGGCACGGGGCGCACGCCTTCCCTGAAAGAAATCGCCGAAGTACATGATTTCATCCGCGAAAGCCTGGAGACCCGCTTCGGCTGCGCCACCAGCCACGGCATCCGCCTGCTCTATGGCGGCTCGGTGAAGCCCAGCAACGCGGCCGAGATCTTCGCTGTCCCGAACGTCGATGGCGCGCTCGTCGGCGGCGCCTCGCTGAAGGCCGAGGACTTCGGCGCCATCATCGCCGCCGCCGGTTAGAGCAATATCCAGCCGGACGGACTCGTCTGGTAGTTAAGATATTGCGTCAAATCAAGACTCTAGAGCGGCCGACCCGGTGCAACCGGGTCGGCATTCACTGAAAGGCAATATCCAGCCGGACGGAATCGTCCGGTGGTCAGGATACCACGAAAAATCAAACCCTCAGGGCGCCGCCCCGGGGCTCGGGCCTGATCAGCCGGTTTTGCGCTCGCCGCCGCGGCTCAGGCGGTAGTGCGCGGCCAGTCGCTCCAGCGCGATCTTCAGCACGACCTTGCCCGAGCGCGCCGACCAGCCGAGGCGCTTCTCCGCCGTCTCCAGCCCCTCGATGAAGCAGCAGACGCGAAACACGATATCCGACAAACCCGGCCCCAGCGCCTCGAGCGCCTCGGCGACCCGGCTCCGCGCATCCTGCGGGCCTTCGCCGGGACCGCGTCCGGCGGTCATGGCGCCGCGCGCGCCGCCGGCGGTCAGGAAGCGCTCCCAGTTCTGCGCGACCCGCGGCCCCATCTGCGCCAGTTCGAAATCCTCGCGCAGCCGCTCGCCGGCCTCGATCAGCTCCGCCGTGAGATAGGCGACGCCGTCCTTGTCCCGCTTGCGCCCCAGAACCGACAGCGGGCTCTCGGCGAGGTTGAACCGCAGCCGGCGCTCGCCCGAACCGTCATCCGCCAACACCGTGCGCTCGGCGAAGAAGCGATGCTGCTCCTGGAACGGCGCCTGCGCCTCGGCGAAACCGGCCTTCGGTTCGCGCGCCCCCCGCTCCTCGGTCAGCAGGCGCTTCAGCGCCGCGCGACCCACGGCGGTGATGGCATAGCAGGCGATCTTGCCGGCCTTCTCGCAGGAGATCCATTCCTGCAGCGCGAAGGCATGGGCGACGTCGCGATCGACCACCGCGATGCGGTTCTGCTTGCCCGGCACGACCTCGCGCAGCACCACCGCCTTTTCCATGTTCGGCGCGACCGCGAGAAAGGCGCCCTTCTCGCACAACCGGCGCAGGATGCGCCGCGCCTCGCGACCGATGCGATCGTCGAGAGCCTCGTCGGCGGGGCGCGCGGCGAAATTCTGCATGGGTGTCAACTCCTTGGAAACCAAATTTCTGGCATGGTCCGCGTAGACTCGGGCCAAGTGTTCGAGCGCCTCGTCGATCAATGGATCGTCGCGGAGAGCTTCGACCCGGCGGATCTGCCGCATCACGGTCGAGGCATGGCACCCCTTCGCCCGGGCGAGCGCCCGGAGCGTGAGGCCAGCCGATATATGTTCGAGATAGGTCTGAGCGTGGTCGGGCAGCCAGTCCGGGAGCATGTTCTTTTTCCCTGGATTTCGGTCCCGCGGACGGGCCGGAAGAGGGGGACGGACCCAGGCGCGTTGGATCGCTATCCGATACATTTTTCGCAAAACTCGTCTTAAAGTTGATTCGTGAATCATTGATTAACTATGCGAAAACACTATGTTTTACAGCATGTTGCCTGATTTTCGATCAGCGAACGCTACACGCGTAAGTTGTGCAACACCTGTTTTTTCATGCTCAGGATGCGCCATGGCCCTACCGAAAGAAGGAACCGGGAATGACCGACCTCGCCTCCGTGCTGAACACGCTCCGCCGCCCGAAGATCCTGATCCGCGCCGCCCGCGCCGGCGTCGTCGAGTACCGCCGCGACCGCGACCTGAAGCGGCTGCTGCGCGGAGCGAAGACCGCGCCGGACGCGGCGATCGGCACCCTGCTCGCCGAGGAGGACCGGCTCGAGACCACCCGCGCCGCCGGTGAGGCGACCTACGACCTGCGCCGCCACGTCGCGGTCCTGACCGCGCTGATCGCCGAGGCCCGGCTCGCGCCCGTCGCCATCGCGTGACCGGCCGGCGGTCCGCGAGACCTCGCCGATCGCGCCTGCCCCCTTGCCCTCCCCGGAAACCGTGCTTTCTTATGTGCGGTGACGGGACGCCTCATCATCGCATCGAACCGAACCGCCGCGCCGGGTGAAGCCCGGGCCGGCGGGCTCGCGGTAGCCCTCGCCGACGCGCTGTCCGAGCGCGGGGGCGGCGTCTGGTTCGGATGGTCGGGCGACATCGTCGAGCGCGAGCCGCGCGGCGCCCATGTCTTTACCGAGGACGGCGTCGAATTCGCCCTCGCCGATCTCACCCAGGCCGAATACGACGGCTACTATCTCGGCTATGCCAACCGCGCGCTCTGGCCGGTCTTTCACTATCGCATCGATCTCGCGCAGTTCGAGGAAGCCGACTTCGCGGCTTACGAGGCGGTCAACCGCCGTTTCGGCCGCCTGCTCGCGCAATTCACCAGACCCGAGGACGTCGTCTGGATCCACGACTACCATTTCCTGCTGCTCGGCCAGGAAATGCGGGCCAGCGGCTGGAGCGGCCCGATCGGCTTCTTCCTCCATATCCCCTTTCCCGCGCCCGAAGTCTTCAGTTCACTTCCGCAGCATCAGCGGCTGGCGCGGGCCATGGCCGCCTTCGACCTCCTCGGCTTCCAGACCGACCGGGACACCGCGAATTTCCGCCGCTATCTCATCGACACCCATGGCGGCGAATTGCTCGAGGATGGCCGGATCGCCGTCTTTGACCGGGTGCTGACGGCCAAGACCTTCTCGATCGGCATCGATCCGGACGATTTCGCCGCCCTCGCCCTCGGCGACGAGGCCCGCGCGGCCGCCGAGCGCGTCGGAGGGATCATCGACAACCGCGCGCTGGTGCTCGGCGTCGACCGGATGGACTATTCCAAGGGTCTGCCGCAGCGCATGGAGGCCTTCGGCCGCGTACTCGACGACAATCCCGACCTGCGCGGCCGCTCCAGCTTCCTGCAGATCGCACCGCCCTCGCGCGAGGCGGTGGATGCCTATCAGGCGCTGCGAGTCGAACTCGACCGACTCACCGGGCGCATCAACGCCGACTACGCCGATCTCGACTGGGTGCCGATCCGCTATCTCGCGCGCGGCTATCCGCGGGAAACGCTGGCCGGGCTCTACCGGCTCGCCCGCGTGGCGCTGGTGACGCCGCTGCACGACGGCATGAACCTCGTCGCCAAGGAATTCGTCGCCGCGCAGGATCCGGAGGATCCGGGCGTGCTGGTCCTCTCCGAATTCGCCGGCGCGGCGGAGCAGATGCCAACCTCGCTTCTGGTCAATCCGCATGATATCGCCGGCCTCGCCGAGGCGATCCACCGCGCGCTCCTCATGCCGCTCGAGGAGCGCCGCGAGCGGTGGCAGGCGATGGACGCCTCGATCCGCGAGACGACGATCGCCTGGTGGCGCCACGCCTTCCTCGAGGCGCTCGACACCACGCGTCCCGACGCATGAGGAAGGCGACGACACCGACGCTCGGTTCCGGCGACGCGCTGTTTCTCGATTTCGATGGTACGCTGACCGAGATCGTCGCGGACCCGGACGCCGCCCACCTGCCCGAAGCGACCGCGCGCGACATCATCCGCCTCGCGGCCCGTCTCGGCGGTGCGTTGGCGCTGCTCAGCGGGCGCGACATCCGCGATCTCGCCACCCGTGCACCGATGGGCGTCTGGCGCGCGGGCGGCCATGGGCTCGAGATCATCGCCCCCGGCGCGCCGGTCCCGGAGCCGCCACCGCCCCCGCCGGATGCGTTGCTCGCCCCCCTGCGCGAGGTCGCGGCGCTGCCCGGCGTGCGGCTGGAGATCAAGGGACCGGTGATCGCCCTCCATTTTCGCGCCGCGCCGGAGGCCGAAGCGGCCTGCCTCGCGGCGGCGAACCTCGCCGCGCGCGCCCCCGGCCTCGTTTCGCAGGTTGGCAAGATGGTGGTCGAGGTGAAGCCAGCCGACGCCCACAAGGGACGCGCGCTTCGTCACCTGATGACGCTTGCGCCCTTCGCCGGTCGCCGCCCGGTGATGTTCGGCGACGACACGACCGACGAAGATGCGATCGCCGCCGCCCGGACGCTCGGCGGCATCGGCGTCAAGGTCGGCGAAGGTGCGAGCACCGCCCGCTACCGCCTCCCGTCCCCCGCCGCCGTCCGCGCCTGGCTGGCCGAAGCGGCGAGCGCGCGCGGAGTCAGACCCGGGACGGCCGGCCCGTCCACCCCGGATGTGTGAATTCCTGTGATTTCCTGACCATCAGGCGAATCGGGCCTACCCGAACGCGTCCGGCTCCGAGGCCTTGCGCCGCGCGACATAGTCGTTCAGCGCCTCGGTGACCGCCGGATCACTCGCCGGCGCCTCATAGTCGCGAAGCAGCTTGCGCACCCGCGCATTGGCGATCTCCGCCGATCCGAGCCCGCCAGCCTCGGCCCAAGTCTCGAACGGCCGATAGTCGAGCACATCCGAACGCCAGAAGGCCGTCTTGAAATTGTCCTGCGTGTGCTGGCACCCGAGAAAGTGCCCGCCCGGCCCCACCTCGGCGATCGCACCCATCGCCTGACCGTTCTCGGAAAGGTCGATCCCCTCGGCCAGCGAATGCAGCACCCCGAGCTGATCCGCGTCGAGCACGAATTTCTCGTAGGAACTGACCAGCCCGCCCTCCAGCCAGCCGCAGGCGTGAAGCATGAAGTTGACACCGCCGAGCAGCGCCGCCTGCAGCGTATTGGCGCTCTCATACGCGGCCTGCGCGTCCGGCAGCTTCGAGCCGCAGAGCGCGCCGCCCGACCGGAACGGCAAGCCCATCCGCCGCGCCAGCTGTCCTGCCCCCCAGAGGATCTTCGACGCTTCCGGCGTGCCGAAGGTGGGTGCCCCGGAATTCATGTCGATCGAGGTCACGAAGGCGCCAAAGATCACCGGCGCGCCCGGATTGATCAGCTGCGCATAGGCGATGCCGACCATTGCCTCGGCCAGCACCTGGGTCAGCGTCCCCGCGACGCTGACCGGCGCCATCGCCCCGCCGACGATGAACGGCGAGACGATCACCGCCTGCCCGGCGCGGGCATAGACCTCGAGCGCGCCCATCATCGTCGAATCGAAGGTCAGCGGCGAATTGATGTTGATGAGCGAGGTCATGTAGCAATTCGGCCCGACATTCCCGGCCCCGAACAGGAGCTTGCACATCTCGACCGAGTCGGCGGCCCGGATCGGCTCGGTCACCGAGCCCATGAAGGGCTTGTCGCTCAACGTCATATGGGCGAGCAGCATGTCGAGATGGCGCTTGTTGACCGCGATATCGGTCGGCTCGCACACCGTTCCGCCGGAATGGTGCAGCCATTTCGACATATAGCCGAGCTTCACGAAATTGCGGAAATCCTCGATCGTCGCATAGCGCCGGCCGTTCTCCACGTCGCGCACGAACGGCGGGCCATAGACCGGCGCGAGGACCAGCCCCTTGCCGCCAATCGTCACGTTCCGGTCGGGATTGCGCGCATGCTGGACATAGCTCGCGGGCGCCGTGGCGCAGAGCTTGCGCGCCAGCCCCTTCGGCAGGCGCACCCGCTCGCCCTGAACGTCCGCTCCGGCCTCGCGCCAGAGCCGGAGCGCCTCGGGATTGTCGGCGAAACGCACGCCGATCTCCTCCAGCACCCGGTCGGCATTGGCCTCGATCAGCGCCAGCCCCTCCTCGTCGAGGATCTCGTAGTTCGGGATCCGCCGCCGGATGAAGGGCGCCGCCTCGATATGCACCGCCGTCCGCTCGGCGCGCCGGGCCGCCCCGCCGCCGCCGCGTCCCCGCCGCCCTCCCGCGACTGCCTCGGCGGTCTCGCTCATCTGCCACTCCCAAAACCAGCGGCGTCGCTTTGTCGGCCGGACGCCGTTGTCATCTTGCTTGCGCGCCGCCGCCCCCGCCGTGTGGATTGCGCCGCGTGGTAGATCGTCCGCGACATCCGTCCTCGCCCTTTGGATTTCATACTGTCAAGCTTACCTTGAGAGCAGTTGTCGGCCGCCAACAGGCGCCTGACCAGAAAAAAGGACTCGCGCGCACCGCGCGCTCCGCGTGGCGGCAAAGGCCGCCCCCTTGCACCCCGCCGCGCCGCCCCCTATTCCCTGCCCATGACGCACCAGCCCGACCACCAGCGCCTCCTGATCGTCGATTTCGGCAGCCAGGTGACCCAGCTCATCGCCCGCCGCCTGCGCGAATCCCGCATCTATTGCGAGATCCACCCGTTCCAGAAGGTGGACGCCGCCTTCCTCGCCGCGTTCGCGCCGCGCGCGGTCATCCTCTCCGGTGGCCCCGCCTCCGTCACCGAGACCGGCAGTCCGCGCGCCGCGCCGGAGATCTTCACCCTCGGCGTGCCGGTGCTTGGCATCTGCTACGGCCAGCAGACGATGACGCAGCAACTCGGCGGCAAGGTCGAAGCCGGCCACCATGCCGAATTCGGCCGCGCCTTCGTCACCCCCACCGAAACCCCCAATAATATGGGCGACCCGCTGTTCGCCGGCCTGTTCGCCACCGGCCGCGAAGAGGTCTGGATGAGCCACGGCGACCGCGTCACCGCGCTCGCCCCCGGCTTCTCGGTGATCGGCGAAAGTCCCAACGCCCCCTTCGCCATCACCACCGACCCGAGCCGCCACTTCTACGCCGTGCAGTTCCACCCCGAGGTGCACCACACCGTCAATGGCGCGCGGATCCTCCGAAACTTCACCGACATCGCGGGCTTTACCGGCGACTGGACGATGGCCACTTACAAGGAGCAGGCGATCGAGGCGATCCGCGCCCAGGTCGGCGGCGCGAAGGTCATCTGCGGCCTCTCCGGCGGCGTTGATTCCTCGGTCGCCGCCGTCCTGATCCACGAGGCGATCGGCGAGCAGCTCACCTGCGTCTTCGTCGATACCGGCATGATGCGGATGGGCGAGGCCGAGGAGGTCGTGACCCTCTTCCGCGACCATTACAACATCCCGCTGATCCACGCCGACGAGGCCGATCGCTTCATCGACGCGCTGGAAGGGGTCAGCGACCCGGAGATCAAGCGCAAGACCATCGGCCGCCTGTTCATCGAGGTCTTCGAGGCCCGCGCTGCCGAGGTCGGGGACGCACGGTTCCTCGCCCAGGGAACGCTCTATCCGGACGTGATCGAGAGCGTCAGCTTCACCGGCGGGCCGTCGGTGACGATCAAGAGCCATCACAATGTCGGCGGCCTGCCCGAGCGGATGCATCTGAAGCTCGTCGAGCCGCTGCGCGAGCTCTTCAAGGACGAGGTCCGCGCCCTCGGCCGCGAGCTCGGCCTGCCCGAGAGCTTCGTCGGGCGCCACCCCTTTCCCGGCCCCGGCCTTGCCATCCGCTGCCCGGGCGAGATCACCCGCGAGAAGCTGGCGATCCTGCGCAAGGCCGACGCCGTCTATCTCGACCAGATCCGCCGCCACGGCCTCTACGACGCCATCTGGCAGGCCTTCGCCGTCCTCCTCCCGGTCCGTACCGTCGGAGTGATGGGCGACGGCCGCACCTACGACTACGCCTGCGCGTTGCGCGCGGTGACATCGGTCGACGGCATGACCGCCGACTATTATCCCTTCACGCACGAGTTCCTCGGCGAGACCGCGACGCGTATCATCAACGAGGTAAAGGGCATCAACCGCGTCACCTACGACATCACCTCGAAGCCCCCCGGCACGATCGAGTGGGAGTGATTCAGGCCCCTCCGGGCGTATCCGAAATCACGCCTCCGTTCGGGCGTTGTTGCACGGAAGCGGTTGAAATGAGGGGATTCCCCTGTCGCGGGGAAAGTGATTCACGCTTGGAATGGCAAAGCGCGTCCCCAAGCTCCCCGCCCCGAAGCCGAAGCCCCGCTACCGGGTCACGAACTGGCGCGAGTACAACCGCGCGCTGGTCGCACGAGGCGCGGTCACGCTGTGGATCGACGATGCGGTGGTCGGCGGCCGGGGAGCGGCTGGCGGCAAGGGCTGGCGCCACGGCGACGTGGCGATCCTCCGCGGGCTCGGCCCGCGGGCGATGTTCGGGCTGACGCTGCGCCAGACCCAAGGGTTCCTGCGGGATCCGACGCGGCGGCTCGGGCTGGAGGTCGCCGCGCCGCACTATTCCACCCTCTCGCGGCCACGCTCGCCGTGCCGGCGGTCAGGCGGCCCTGCGACGGCCCGGTGCATCTCGCCGTCGATGCCACCGGGCTCAAGGTCCACGGCGAGGGCGAGTGGAAGGTCCGCGTGCATGGGCCGGACAAGCGCCGGGTCTGGCGCCAGCCGCGCCTGGCGGTCGACACCCGGACCGGCGACCTGCGCGCCCATGGCGAGATCGCCTTCGGCGCGCCGCGGGCGAGCCTCGATCTCGCCTACGGCCACGTCGACGTCTCCTTCGACTGGGAGGGAGACGACGACATGCACGAGGTTCGCGGGTCGGGATCAGCCGAATTGCTCGAAGACGGCTCGTTGGAGATCGAGTTCGACTATCACAACGGCGACGACGCCATCCTCAAAGCCATCCGCGACACTTCTTCAGCAGCCTGCTAGATGTGCGGTCCCAGGATGAGATGGTCTGGATGAAGTCTGAAGCGGTGCGGCTCTGATCTCCATTGCTGGGAGATGAACTCGAAGGGCGTGAGTCCTTTCAGCGTCTTCAGGCGTCTGGCGAAGTTGTAGGCCTCGAGGAACGTGCCGAGATGCGCCCGCGGCCCGTCGTGCGTCTCGTAATAGTAGCGTCGCACCGTCGCTTCTTTGAGGGCCGAGAAGTAGCGGCCGACGCCAGCGGGGTCGGCTTCGAAGTAGCGGCCTGCCAGGCCTGCCCAGGCTGCGGGCAGATCAGGCGCGAGCTCGACCGCATCGAACTGGGTGCCGGCTCGCGCGGGCCGATCACGGAGAAGATCCAGAGCGCCTTCTTCGACATCGTCAACGGCCGCAATCCGAAGTACGCACACTGGCTGACCAAGGTCTGAGCCTTTGCCAGCCCGCTGTAGGAGCGGCTATGCCGCGACCTGCCGACGCCACAGTACCAGTGGTGGTCGCGGCGGAGCCACTCCTACAATATGCCTTTCAGACCGCGCCATTTGATGAGTTGCCTGCCATGACCACAACCGCCGACGCCGTTCACGTCACCGCCAAAGACCCGATACACGTGCGCTCATCGGAGCTACAGGGCCACGGCGTAGTGTTTTGCCCGAACCCGACGATGGAACAGTGGTCCACGCACCCGAGGGTTTATCTCGACGTGGCGAAGACTGGTGAAGCGACGTGTCCGTACTGCGGCACCAAATACGTGCTTGACGGCCCGGTGCCGCACGGGCACTAGCGTCTAAGGCGATTCGCCCGTCGGGCGAGCATCGTCCACGGCAAGTGCTGCCATCTGCACAGCCCGCGACTCCGGCGTCTCCAGCGTCATGCGCCCGAGAATGCCGCTGCGATAGTCGTTGAGCAGCGTCACCGCCGCCTTTTCGAAATCCGCACTGCCACCCTTGATGCGAAACCCTCGCCGTTTGGCGATGGCTTCGATCACGCCGGGTGCGTCAACGCTGTCTGCATCAATGCCATAGCGCGCGGTCAGCGCGGCTGGGTAACGAGCCAGCAAAATGCCGGCAAGATAGGTA
>NZ_CALAGI010000136.1 GCF_937891315.1 uncultured Amaricoccus sp.
GCCCGCGCTACGCCGATGGAGGGCCACCTCGACGCCGGCGTGGGTGACCCGCACCCTGAAAATGCCCCCTGAGATGAGGGGATCGCGGTTGGCCGCCCCAACGTTGAAGCGTAACCGAGCCGGCCGGGCAAAACGGCAACGGACATTCGGGCCATTCGCCCGGCCGCTGACGGGGTCGCGGGCATCTGGGCTACGACGTCAGCGAAATGTCAGCGCGAAGGTGCGAAAACGGGCCATGGTCAACAAGCCGTTCGTTTTTGCGCTGCTCTGCCTGACGGCCCCGATACCGATCCGCGCCGACGTCGGTGACTACGAAAGCGCGCGCGCCGCCCTCGAACGGGGCGATGTGTTACCGCTCGCCGCGATCCTCGAGAAGGTCGAGCGCGACACCGGCGCGCGTGTCATCGAAGTCGACTTTGAGCTGGAGGATGGCCGTTACCTCTACGAGTTCGATATGTTGACCGGCGACGGCCGCATGATCGAGGCCATCGTAGACGCGGCCACCGGCACTCTCCTGTCCGTGGGCGAGGAAGAGGACGACTGAAATGCGGGCTTTGGCGGTTGAGGACGACGCGCGAATCCAGCGGGATCTCGTCGCGGCGCTCGGCGCGGCGGGCTTTCTCGTCCAGACCGCGGGCGACGGCGAGGAAGCCTGGTTCATCGGCGACACCGAGGACTTCGACCTCATCGTGCTCGACCTCGGTCTGCCGCGCATGGACGGCCTCGCGGTCCTCAAGCGGTGGCGGGCGAACGGTCGCCGCATGCCGGTGCTGGTCCTGACGGCGCGCGGCGCCTGGGCGGAGCGGGTCGAAGGCATCGACGCCGGCGCGGACGACTATCTGCCGAAGCCATTCCACATGGAGGAACTGGTCGCGCGGGCCCGGAGCCTCGTGCGGCGCGCGGCGGGACACGGCAGTTCTACCCTTCTGGCGGGCGCTCTGTCGATCGACGTGAACCGCATGTCCGCCACCCTCCGCGGCCTTCCCCTGACCCTCTCGCCGCTCGAATACCGGCTGCTCGCGTATCTTGCGCTGCATGGTGAGCGTGTGGTGCCCACCACCGAGCTCCTCGAGCACCTGCATGGCGACGACGATGCCCGCGAGGCCAATGCCCTCGAGGCGCTGATCACCCGGCTGCGGCGCAAGCTCGGCTGCGGCGTGATCGGAACGCGGCGCGGTTTCGGCTATTTCCTTGAAAAAACTGAACCGTGAGGCGGCACTCCATTCGCCTGCGCCTGGTCGCCGCCGGCGGCGCCGCCGTGCTGGCCGCGCTGGTCATCGCCGCCGCCGGCCTTGATGTCCTTTTCGAGCGTCACGTGCAGCGCCGCGCCGTGGCCGAGCTCTCGACGGACCTCGACCAGCTGGCCGCCGGACTTGAGCGCGGGCCGGATGGCCGCCTGACCCTCGCGGCTTCCCCAACGGACCCGCGGTTCACCGAGCCCTTGTCGGGGCTCTACTGGCAGGCGGAGGTGGAAGGGGATCTGCTCCGCTCCCGGTCCCTCTGGGATGGTCGGCTTGATCCCGCGGGGCAGCCGCCGCTCGACGGCGTCGCGCGTGAAACCTTCGCCAGTGGACCCCAGGGCGAGGATCTGCTGGTGCTGGAGCGCCGCGTCGCCCTTCCGGCGCGCCTCGGCGGACAGGTCGCGCGCACCGCCGTCGCCATGGACCGCGCCGAGCTGCGCGGCGCCGCGCGCGCCTTTGTCCGCGACCTCGTCCCCTATTTGGGGCTGCTCGGCGCCGTGCTGATCGCCGCCGGTTGGGCACAGCTTGTCATCGGCCTGCGCCCCCTCGCCGCCGTGGGGGCGCGGGTCTCCGCCGTGCGCTCCGGGTCCGCCGCGAGGTTGGGCGCCGACTTTCCCGAGGAGCTGCTGCCCCTCGCAGCCGAGGTGGACGCGCTGATCGATGCGCGCGAAACGGAGATCGCCCGCGCCCGGGTCCGCGCGGGCGATCTCGCTCATGGGCTGAAGACTCCGCTGCAGGCCCTCATGGGCGAGGCGGACCGGTTGCGTGACCGGGGGGAGATCGAGGCCGCCGAAGGCCTCGACGAGGTCGCCCGCGCCATGAGCCGCCACGTGGACCGCGAATTGGCCCGCGCCCGGATGGCCCCGGCGGGCCGGCATGTGTCGACCGGTCCGGCGGCGGTTCTCGACCGGCTGGTCTCGGTTCTGCGCCGCACGCCGGACGGGGCCCGCGTGGCGTGGCGGATCGACGCGCCGCGCGACCTGCGCGCGCGGGTCGACCCGGACGACTTGGCCGAGGCACTGGGAGCGCTGCTCGAGAACGCGGCGCGCCATGCCGCGGAGACGGTGACGGTGATGCTCACCGCGGACGCGGGTCACTTGACGCTGAGCATTCGCGACGACGGGCCGGGCATTCCGTTAAATCATCTCGACGAGCTTGTTGCTCGGGGCGGACGACTCGATTCCGCCGGTCCGGGCAACGGCCTCGGCCTCGCGATCGCAACCGAGATCGCCGTCGCCGCGGGCGGCGACCTGCGACTCAACCCCGGCGCCGAGGGTCTCGAAGCCCGTCTGACGCTGCCGGCGGCGCCTCGCTGACATTTCCCTGACGGAGCGCGTCAGACCGACGTCAGCCTGTATCGGTCATG
This sequence comes from uncultured Amaricoccus sp., assembly GCF_937891315.1. Classification (GTDB taxonomy): domain Bacteria; phylum Pseudomonadota; class Alphaproteobacteria; order Rhodobacterales; family Rhodobacteraceae; genus Amaricoccus. The sequence continues at coordinate 2,608 of NZ_CALAGI010000136.1, forward strand.
AAGGGACGGTAGCGCGCCAATCTGGCGAGGCTCGGACATCGATCAAACGGGAGACACGGACAATGGCAACGATCAGGGGAACCTCGCGCGGCGACGAACTCACGGGAACCCTCGAAGCGGACCTCATCCTCGGGTTCGGCGGGCATGACGAGATCTCGGGCCGCGCCGGCGACGATCGGCTCTATGGTCACGCCGGCGACGATGAGATCGGGGGTGGCTTGGGCAACGACCGCGTGAGCGGCGGCGACGGCGACGACGAGATCGATGGCGACGGCGGGAACGACCGGCTCGCCGGCGGCAACGGCGATGACGAGATCGACGGCGGGTCGGGACGCGACAGCCTGTTCGGCGGGGCGGGCAATGACGAGCTCGACGGTGGCTCCGGAAACGACCGGCTTTCCGGCGGGCGAGGGCGCGACACGCTCGACGGCGGGTCCGGCGACGACCTGCTCTTCGGTGGAACGGGAGCGGACGTCTTCGAGTTCGACGAGCGCGACGGCTCGGACATTGTCGCGGACTTCGTCGATGGCTCGGATCGAATCTCCCTCGACGACGACCTTGGCTTCTCTTCCATCGCCCAGGTCCTCGCGCGCGGGCGCCAGGACGGAGACGTTGTCGTGTTCGACCTCGGCTCGGGCACCGAGGTGACGATCCGGGACGCCCGACTCGCCGACTTCGACGCGTCCGACTTCATCCTTTAGACAGCCGCCGTCCATCCGTCGCGCGGCGGACGGCAACGTCTACACACCCGAGGCCAATCAGATGTGCGACCACGGCCTGCCCCGGCTAGATCGAGATGCCATGGCGGATGCGGGTCACCACGTCCTGCGGGATGTGCCACTCCGGACATGGAACAGCACGTCGTTGTTTACCACGGTGGCCCCCCGGGGCCTGGGCCGCGAGATTGGATAGCTCGTGCAGCCGCATCTGGTCATTGGGCCGGCGGCCCAGGGTCAGCGCCAGACAGGCGAGCACCGATTTTTCGTGGCGGCCTCGACGTAAACCACCCGGGCGGGAGCAAGCCCCGCCTGGGCGAGCGCCGGCGCGAACAGGTCTGTCGGACGACGCACCGCAGCACCTTGTCCCTGGTGCGCGCGGCCGTGCCGGCGGTGAATAGCGCCGCCGCGGCACCGTCGATCGCGCCGTTTCCCCCACCGCCCACCTTGTGCAGCGCCCCAAGCGCAAGCCCGCCGCCGGGCAGCGCCGCGCCGACCGGTCGCACGCCAAGGTGATGACCTGGGACGCCGAGAACCGGGCGAAGACCGCGCGGCTCGGCGGGGTCACGACGACTTACGTCTACGGCGCCGACGGGGCGCGGCTGAAACGGACGGTCGGGGGCTCCACGACGGTGACGGTCGGGCCGATCGAGGTGCGGAACTATGGCTCGGGGAGCGAGACGCTGCTCACCTATCCCCAGCCCGAGGTCCGGCTCAGCGGCGGCCAGGCGGCCTATCCGCGGCGCGACCAGGTCGGCTCGATCCAGCTCGTCACCGACGCCGCCGGCGCCGACGGCGAGCATGCGACGTACCAGCCGTTCGGCGAGGCGCGCACCGTCGTCGCCGGCACCATCCCCGCCGAGACCAGGGGCTTCGTCGGCGAGCGCTACGACGCCGCCCCGGAGCTGCAATATCTCAACGCGCGCTACTACGACCCCGAGCTCAGCCTCTTCGTCTCCCCCGACTGGCTCGAGGTCACCGACCCGGGCGTCGGAACCAACCGATACGCATATGCGGGGAACAGCCCAGTCAATCTGAGCGATCCGGGCGGGCAGTATATCGAAACGGCTTGGGATGCATTCAGCGCCGCTGTGGGAATCGAATCCTTCGCCAATAATATCAGAGAGGGAAATTGGGGGCAGGCGGCGGTCGACGCGGTTGGCATTGGCGTCGACGTTCTCGCCGCTGCGATCCCAGGCGTGCCGGGCGGCGCGGGAGTCGCAATTCGTGCCGAGCGCGCTGCCCTAGATGTTGCTACGCAGTCCACCGCTGTCAATGGCGCGATATCAGGCGCCTCCGATCAAATCGTCAAAGCCGTAGGTAATGTCGCAGGGCCTCTCGCGCGGCCTGCGACCGTTGTGCCAGGAGCTGTAGAGAGCGGAAGCGTTGATCTGGCGCTGAAATATAAGGCTGGTTGGTCGCCTGCTCAGCAGGCCGAGGCTGCCGCCAAGGCTCAGATTCTGAACGATGCGGATACCGTCGTGTTTCAAACAACGCGCGGCAGCACTTCCGCTAGATCCATGTTCAAGAGAGCTGATGGCGATGTCCTCGCGGGAAGCGACGTCGATCACATGGTTGATTTGCAGCTTGGCGGATCGGATACCGTGAGGAATATGTGGACGCTCGACTCTAGCGTAAACCGGAGTCTTGGGGCCCAAATTCAGCAGCAGATCAAAAATTTACCAGCGGGTACAAGGATCAACCAAGTGACGATAAAGCACCGCTAATGTTCGAAAGCTTTCAGCGAAACTTCCGCCGCGATCCGCAAAGTGAGCGCGCGCAGGGCGTCGAAATCCTCAGGCCGGATATCCCCGAGCTGCGCGAGTTTTTCACTAAGTTTGGCGGCGCTTCCTTTCAAGATGGCCTGTACCGGGTCATTCATCCGGCGGAGTTGGATGAGTGGCAGGAGCGCGTCGGCTTGGCTTTTCCCGAGTTCGAGGGCACGCTCACCTGCTTCGGTTTTGACTGGCTTGGAACTACTTTCGCAATCGACTCCGGGAGGTTGGAGGATGGGCGAAACGGTGTCGTGATGTTCGAGCCCGGCACCGGCGAGGCGCTTGAGATACCGGCGAATCTAGTCTCCTTCCATGACTCCGGTCTCCTGGAATTTGGGGAAGCGGCGCTGGCGATCAGCTTCTATAAAAAGTGGCGTACGAGCGGAGGCTTGGTGCCAAACTACGACCAGTGCATCGGCTACAAAAAGCCCCTCTTCCTTGGCGGTAGCGATGAGGTCGAAAACTTGGAGGTGTCCAATCTGGACGTTTATTGGCACATCGTTGGCCAGCTCATCCGAAAGACAAAGGGGCTTCCCGAGGGAACACCTGTGAGAGTCAGAATGGACTGACAGCTGAACGGATACGATCCGTTTTTCGAATGAGACACTTGTCGATGCGACGTTGACCTGCTCTGACGTGACCCCGATCCCTCATCCGCGGACGACTGGAATCGCGGGCTGAGAA
>NZ_CALAGI010000137.1 GCF_937891315.1 uncultured Amaricoccus sp.
CCTGATTGCGGGAGTGCCGAGTGACGCGATGGCAGCGGTACGGAACCCCGAAATCACCGTATGGCGTGATAGCCGGGTGACTGATTGACGCTGTCACGCTATGACGGAATAACTGAATTACGAGATGACTGAAGTGCGGACTGACGGGATCGGAGGGCGGGCGTGAAGATCATCAGCTTCATCAACTTTAAGGGCGGTGCTGGCAAGACCACGGCCCTGAGTGTCGTCGCCTCCGCCCTGCTCGCCCGCGGCCGCACGGTCGCGCTGTTCGAGAGCGACGAGAACGCGCCGCTCGGCACCTGGCGCAATCATGCCCGGAGGTCCGGAACCTGGGACGAGGCCTGCGCGATCTTTCCGGCCGGCGACCTGGAGTTGTTTGAGCGGTCGGCCGGCGCCGCCGAGAAGGCGGGCTTCGAGTTCGGGCTGGTCGATACCCATGGCGGCGGTTCGGAGCTCAACAGCACGGTGGTCGCGAGCTCAGCCCTCGCCATCATCCCGACGGCGATCACCTCCTACGACGTCAATGCCAGTGTCACGACCGTCGAGTTCATCGTCGACCTGATCGAGCGCGAGGAGCTCGGGCAGTCTGTGATCGTCGCCCTGCTGGTGACGAAGCTGCCGCATACGCTGAACAAGTCCCGTGAGGCCGATCTCGCCTCGATCCAGGACTTCCCGCTGTTCCAGACGATGTTGCGTGACCGCGATGCCCTGACCGGCATGCTGCGCTCCGGGTTGCTCCATCTCACGCTGGAGAAGCGGCGGACCGAGTCCTCGATCGGCGCCACCCATTTCCAGAGCGCCATGCGCGAGGCCGAGAAGCTCGTCGACGAGGTCCTAGAGGTGGTGGAGGGCTGAGGATGGTCGAGATCCGCCGGCCCAAGAAGCCCTACGAGGCGCATCGCAGGGAGTTCGCGGCGGCCCGAGGCCTGGAAACCAATCAGGGGGACGTGGAGGGTGCGGGAGCCGGGTCCCCCGCGGAGGCTCAAGGGGAAGCGAGCGTGGCGGCACCGGCGCCCCCTGCCCCGCCCGAGGCGGCCCCGAAGCCGCGGCGGGCGGGGCTCCCGCAGGAGGAGAAGCTTCGCCTGAAATTTGCTGTCCATGCGCCGATACCCGGGACCTCCGCTTGGTTCGATCGGGCGGTGGCGACCATGGGGGACGAGAAGGCGCTGCGCCTGGTCCTCGCCAAGGCCTTCGACGAGCTCGAGGCCGCCGTCGCGGCCGGCGAGGCCGTGGCGCGAGGAAGCTATCCGATCGATCCCTCCCGGAGCGCGAGTACCTCGCGGCATGTCTCGGCGGCGCTCTTCGCGAGCGGCAAGGGCGCGCTCGATCCGATGGAGCTGCTCCCGCCCGGCACTTTCGGGCGGGAGCTCGCCATGTCCGCGCTGGCGCGGCTACTCAGACGAGCGGCTTGATGACTCCCATGGGCGCTATTGCGGCTTGTACTCTCGCTCCAGCAACTCGACAGCGTGCTCCAGAGTCTCGCCGAGGCCCCATCCCTTGAGATCCGCGATCGCACAGAAGGATGCGATCGTCTCGGGGCGGGCCTTAAGATTGAGCTGGGTGTTGCGCCCCGTGCGACGTCGTCTGACTGGCGCCTCCCCTGCCCTATCGCCTTCTGGCTCAGGCTGAGGCTCACGGCTCCGAAAGCCCACGGCAGCGGCGGCCTTGCGGGTTTCGGATTTCTCGATCCGCGGTTTCGGGCTCGGCACAGCTCTTGGCATCCATTCCGCCGGATTAAAGTCTTCCAGCGCGTCCGCAAAGCCGAGGTCGGCACGCTCCTTTGCGCTCATGCGACCCTCGCGGTCTTCGTAGTTTCGCGGAGCTTCGCTAGGACCTCTCCTGCAAAGGCACGAGCGTTGTCCTGAGCCTTGCCGAGGTTACTTACCTCGGCACCGAGATCGGCCAGAACCCCGCCGTAGTCGAATATGTCACGATACGCGGCGCGCTCGACGATCGGCGTCTCGAAGACGTCGATGCCTGCCTTGTTAAGCTGCTCGCGCACGTTCTTGAGCGACCGCGTCGCAACAGCCGCGCCGGTGCGCGTCAGAAGGACGCTATGCGGAATCGTCCGGCGCGCCAGCCGCTCCTGGTTCCGGATCAGCTTGATCGTCTTGGCTGCACCCTTCGCGTCCATCGACGCACCCTGCGCCGGGATCACCACGAGGTCCGACATGCCAATGGCGTTGGCGACCATCAGGCTCGCGGTCCCTTCTAAGTCGACGATGACGAACTGGGCGGACTCGGCCGCCTTCTCGATCTGGTCGACGATCGTGTCTTCGGTGACGTCACCAAGGATTTCGATCGTGCCCGGTTTCCCTGGCAGCTTTCCCCATTGCGAAATCCACCGCTCGGGGTCGGCGTCAATGATCGCGATCTGAGCGCCCTTCTGGGCCAGCTCTCCGGCCAGGAGGAGCGCGGATGTGGTCTTGCCAGCCCCGCCCTTCGGGTTGGCGAATGAGATGATCGGCATGGGTACTCCGTTGCTGCTCGTTGGTCCGTTTTCCTCAAGGATACGCGATAGCTAGCTGTTATCCAATGGTATTTGATAGCTACCATCTCAAGGTGTGGATAGCTGGTAGCTACCCACTAGCTTACTGGTATCCGCTAGCTAATTGATCGCTACTAAATAGCTACCAGTTCGCTTTCGGATTGCTATCTCATAGCTTCCTGCTTCCTATTAGTTACCTCTTTAGTATCCGATAGCTATCCTTCTACTCACGCCAATCCCGAAGCCGGCTGATCTTCGAACCCTAATCTCAGGCGCCGAAGGCGCCCCGAATTTTCGGGTAGGGCAGGGGGCCGCTATGCGGCCGTCTCCTTCTCGTCGTCACCGGCAAGTGCCAGCAGCAGGTCCGCCGCCTTCTGCCCCTCGGCCGCGGCGCGGAAGATCGCCCGTTTGTCTTCCTTCAGCGCCTTCAGCCAGCTTTCGACGTACGCGGCGCTCTGCTCGAAATCCGGCGTGAGGCCGAGGTGGGTGCAGAGGATGACGTTGCCGAGCTCGGCGACGAGCTCCTCGAAGGCATAGGCCTTCCGGTCGGCGAACTTCTTGGTGCGGTCAAGCCGGCTGCCGTGCCCGGTCCAGTGCGTCGCCTCGTGGGCCAGGGTCGCGTAGTAGGCGCCCGCGGACTCGAAGGTCCCGACCGGCGGCATGTGGATGCGGTCGACCACCGGGTTGTAGTAGGCGCGCGGGTCGTCGCTGGTCTCGATGACCGCGCCGGTTGCCGCAAAGAAGGTCTCCAGCTCGGCGTCCGGCTCGGTCCCGAGGTCGCGGGCCGGCTCCGGCCGTCGATAGTAGCTTTCCGCCAGTCCGTCGATCTGGCCGGCGTTGAAGACATGGTAGAGCTTGGTGAACATCACCTTGCGTGTCGCGGCATCCTCGCCCGCTAGCTCGGCCTTTTCGGTGTCGAAGGTGCCGAACTTGATCACTGGCACCGACTTCTCGCCCTTCCTGACCTGGGCCCCCAGCTCCTGCGCCTGCCGATAGGTGAACCAATGCGGCGAGGCGTAGCCCTTCGCGTCAGCCTCGAGCCAGAGCAGAATGACGTTGATCCCGCGGTAGGGCTCGCCGCAGGCCCGCAGCGGAAAGGCCGCGCCGCCCCGGTCTCCGGTCCACGGCTTCCGCCACGGCGGCGTGCCCGCCTCGATCGCCGCGATGATGCGGTCCGTCACTTCCTGCTGCGCATCGAACTTGCCGGTCATGTCCGTCTCCTTCGTGGTGGAGCGGTCGGGGTCTTCTGCCCTCGGCCCGCCGTCTGGGCGGCGCCTCCCGGTCGACCGACCGGAAATGCTCTCCGCATTTCCCGGGTGGGCAGAGCGGGGAGGGCGCTGCCCGACCCGCGGCCGGACGAGTGCGGGTCAACCGGGCGGAGGCGCCCCTGGCGCGGCCCGCAGCCGGAGGCGAGGACACGGGGGGCGTCGGAGCCGGCGATGTTTAGTCGCCGCTTGCCGGTTGACGCGCGGGCGCCCGGATGCTGGGCGGACGTCATGCATGGCGAAGTCGTCAGGGTGGGGGTGAGCGGGCCTCCGGCCCGTCGATCCCTCGACCTGGCCGTCGATCAACGCGATCGCCGACGGCGATCACCGCTTCATTTCCTCACTGCCTGACTTCCGTAGTCCCTCGTTTCGGCGGGGGGCGCGAGAGGAGGGCGGCCGACCGGCCGCCCTCCGAGGTCCGTCAGGACTGTGTCACCTCGTCCGAGGCCGGGTCGTCTTCCGGTCGGGGCGGGAAGCCGACGAGCTCGGTGACGGCGACGGGGAAGTCGAGCTTCACCGAGAGGAAGACCTCGCCGGTCTCGCGGCGGGCGTTCTCGAAGATCGCGCCGACGCGGCGGAAGCGGGTCTCGGTCTGGCCGTTGCGCTCGAAGGTGTAGGGGACGGTAAGGACGTAGCGGGTCATGTCAGCCTCCGTTGTTTCGGTGACGACCGGCGGGCGGATCGAAAGAGGGTAGGGGGCAACCGCGAATGCGGAGGGTCCGCGAAGGGGAAGCCGTATTCGTGGTTGCCGGCGTACCTGCGCCGGGCACGCCCTGGCCGCGATCCGCGAGGGTGTCATCGCTGCGAAACAGGAGGCTGACCGTGGCTCGGTCGACGGCCTGCATCTCCCCGCTGAACGGCGCAGCGGCATCGCCGAGAACCCGTCATCAAAGGCACCGTCGAGCACGCCACATGGAGACACGGGCAGAAACCATCACGGCCCGATCGACCGACCTGGCGCCGGACCAACTCGAGGCTCTTCGCACTGTCCGACCAGAACCCCAAGGTGACGTCGATCACCGGACCGGACGACTGGATCGGCCGACGCTTCGACTATCCGCGCCAGGGCAGGGCAGGGGGCTCGCGCGAGGGATCGTCACCCGAATGGGCCGAGACGGCTTGCCGGCTCGGGGAGGCCGGCACGGCCGAGTAGAGCCCGGTCCCGGCCATGGCCGGGGACGCGCCTCGGTGTAGCTGTCAGGGCAGGGTTTCGCAGGCGACCCCGTCATGATCGCGATCGAGCCGATAGGGATCTCCCGGACCGGCATCCTCGTAGATCCGCTGCGCCTCGGCCTGCGTCGAGAAATCCCCGCAATCGTAGTCCCTTGCTGACACAACCCCCCGGCGCCGTCAGCATCGCCGCAACAACCAGAATGAACCGCACGGCCGCCCCCCGCAGCTCCCCGGACCAGACCCTAGGGCATCGCCGTACGACCGCTCAACGCCGGCCTCGCACCTTCGCTAATGCGCCCGGCGATAGTCCCACGGCATCTCGAACCGGGTCGACCAGAGCCCCAGCCCTGCCGCCTCCGCCTCACCCTCGGCCTCGACGTACTGCTTCGAATACTTCCGGTAGGCCACCGCCTGGCCGGCCGCGACCATCCGCTCGTTTAGGTTCACGTCGCCGAGCCAGCAGGTCGCGATGTCTCGCCCGTAGCGATCGACGTCATGCGGAAGGCACCGCACCGTTCCGTGCCCGATCAGATCGGCGAGGAAGAACGCCGACCTCTGCCCGCAGCGCTCCTTCCGGCCTTCGCGAAGACAGAGCTGCGCCGACTCCGGCGCATCGATGCCGTCGAGCCGGATCCGCCGATCGTGGATCTCGAGTGTGTCCCCGTCGATCACGCTGGCGACTCCGATGATCTCGGCGTCGCGGCGCACCGCCTCGGTCGCTGTCGCCGGCAGGCCGATCGTCATCATGACGCCGACCGCCATCAACGCCTGCGCGGCGACCTCGATGATGCGCACTGCCGCTTCCTCGCTTCTCTGCATCCGACAATCCTCGCCGGCGATCCCCTAACAAGCGGTGCGCGCGGCCTGAGCAAGACCCGGGCGGCTGCGAGCGGGCCGAAGGCCCGTCGAGCCGCCGCCCGCCGGCAAACCCCTCGATCGCCATCGGCGATCTCCGCTGCCCGCGCGCCCGGTTTCCGGCGGCATCGCGGATGGCCGATGTCGAAGCCGGGGGGGCGTCTGCCCCCCGGCACCCCCCGAGGATATTTAGACGACGAAAATGGAGCAGGGGAGGGGCCCCGCCCCGAGGGCGGGATCAGCCGGGATCGGCGGGGCGGCGCAGGGTGAGGATGCAGGTGTTGACGTTGGTGCCGCTCTCGCTGAACGCGCCGACTGGCAGGTCTTCCCAGGAGCCACTCAGGAGGCCGTGGTCGTAGCGCGCCGTCGCCGGCAGGATCGCGGTCAGGACGCCGTTCAGGTGCAGGTAGCGGAGTGCGTGCTCGACGTGGCGGACATAGTGGGTGCCGTAGAAGGGCGGGTTCATCACCACCCGGTCATAGTCGCCGGTCGGCACGGTCTCGAGGAAGTTGGCGCGCTGGACGGCGTGACCCTTCTCGCGGGCTTCCGCGGCGCGAGCGCCGTCGACTTCGATGCCGAACGGCTTGGCGCCGGCGTCGCGCAGCGCGTCGAGCAGCCGGCCGCAGCCGCAGGAGGGCTCGAGGACGCGCTCGCCGGCGATGCGGCCCAGGCCCTCGACGATCCGCCGCGCCAGCGGGGCAGGGGTCGGGTAATACTGCAGGTCGCGCGCCACCGCCGTCCCGGCGCGCGGTCGCGCCGGCGTGTCGTCCTCTACGTCGGGCAGGACCTCGCCATACCACTCGGCCAGCGCCCGGTTGATGTCGCGGAGCGTCGGCTCCTCGAAGAAGAGATGGCCGTTGCGGTTGGCGAAGCGCCGCAGGCGCAAGCCCCGCGCTTCGGTGCGGAACGGCTCGCCGTAGCCGGCCCGGACCTCCTTGCCGGCGAGACAGGCCTCGCCGTCGTCGAGAAGGGCGCGGAGCTCCGGCCAGGTCACGAGCGGCAGGCGCTGGTAGGCGGCGAGCGCGTTCAGCACGTCGCGGAGCCGGTCGGTCCCCCAAGCGCCATAGTCGCCGACCGAGCGCAGGATCACCCGCTTCGGCAGGCCGGCGACGCCGACCTTGACCTTGGAGTGCGAGCGATAGGCGGGGTCGAGCCCGCAGAACACTTCGGCGAGGCCGCGGAGAATGTGGTGGCGCGGGTTCAGCAGGTAGTCGCCGAACCGCTCGCGGATCTCCACGAGCGTGAACGCTGGCGGCTTCTCCAGCATCTGCTCGAAGCGGCGCTTGTCGGCCGCCGAAGCAATCTCCGCGACGGCGAGGCCCTCGTAGACGTGGCGCCACGCCGATTTCAGGAGGGCGGCCTCCATCGCCCACGGCGCGGGGCCGGAGCTGTCGCGGAGCAGGGGGCCGCCGTAGGCCGTCCCGATGCTGGCGGCCGCGGCGAGCTCCGCGACCGATCGGCCGTAGGCGGCCAGCGCCTCGGCGATGCCGGCGCGCTTTGCGTCGTATTCCTCGACGATGTCGGAGAGGCGGCGGCGCAGGGCAGGGGCGTGCATGTTCATCGGTCCGCCCTCCCTCAGTGACACGGCCGCTTGCCGAAATGCTCCCACTGGTCGCAGGAGCCGAGGTCGTCGATGATCTCGGCCTCCCGGCCGAAGCGGGCCTTGTAGGCTTCGAGGAAGGTCTGGGCGTCCTCGTCCTCCTCGAGCCCGAGCTGGTCGCCGCGTCGGTAGCTGTAGGGGGTGATGTCGGCCTCGCTGAGCCCGACCGCCGCGAGCTCGTCCGGGGTGACGATCAACCAGCCGTGGTAGGAGCTGGCGAGAAAGGTGAAATGTGTCCGCATGGGAACCGGTCTCCTTCGTGGTGGAGCGGCCGGGGTCTTCGCCCTCGATCCGCCGTTCGGGCGGAGCCGTCCCGGTCTGCCTTCCCCGGAAATGCGCCCCGCATTTCCGGGGAAGGCAGAGCGGGGAGGGCGACTGCCCGACCCGCGGCCGGGCGGGCGCGGGTCAGACCTGGGCGGAGACGCCCCGTGGCGCGGCCCGCAGCCGCAGGCGAGGACACGGGGGGCGGCGGAGCCGGCGGCTTTGGCCGCCGCTTGCCGGTTGACGCGCGGTCGCCCGGATGCTGGGCGGACGTGACGGATGGCGAAATCGTCAGGGCGGGGGTGAGCGGGCCTCGGCCCGTCGATCCCCCGACCTGTCCGCAGAACATCGCGATCGCCGTCGGCGATCCCCGCTGCCCGGAACGGAAGCCGCCTGCGCGCGAGTGAGGAATTCGGGAAATCAGGAAACGAGGCTCCCGCGTCAGCGGGAGCCCGCGGGGTCAGAGCCGGTACTCGCGCACCAGCTCCTGCTCGCAGTGGTGGAACTCCAGCATCTGCCGGAAGAAGGCGTGGCGCTCGGCGCGGAGCGCGCGTCCGCCCCGCGCCGTCGCCGAGAGCAGCCGGCGGGCCGCCCGGATCACTTCCCGGTCGGTCGACCACACCGGCACGCCGAGGCGGCAGTAGGTGCCGAACATCGCTCAGCCCTCCGCCTGGCCGGCGAGGCGCCACTCGCGCGCGCAGCGCACCGCCGTCCGGATCGCCCGCCGGAAGGTGGCCCGGGCCCAGGGCTCGCGGCGGTGCTTCTGGTGCCAGTAGGGCAGGTCGCTCATCTCGTCGGCGTGCTTCTGCCGCCAACCCATCTGACGAATCAGGCTTTTCCGCAGGTGGCTGGTCCAACCCCGGCCGTCGTTGCGGGCACGGGTGAGGCTCCACTCCTCGCCGTTGTGGACGAGGCGGCGGGTGAAGCACGGGAAGCCGCCGTGGCTCTCCCGGAACGCCCGGGCGTCGTACCGAATCGAATGATGAAAGGCTTTCCATTCCGCGCGTTGCATCGCGATCTCCATCTGTCGGATTGGGAATGACGGGAGGCGCTCGCCCCCCGCCCGAAGGTCCGGTCAGTCGACCGGGTGGCCCGCCTCGATCGCGTCGGCGCAGGTGTTGCAGTGGCCGTGGTCCGGCATGCCGCGGAAGAGAACGCCACAGCGCGTGCAGGTGCGCTCGACACCGTGCGCCTGCAGAAACCGGGCGTAGCCGATCTCCCCGTCCTCGTAGTCCTCGAAGAGCTCGATCTCGTCGTCGTCCTCGAAGTCGTCGTCGTCGATGGCCATCGGCCGGTCTCCTTCGTGGTGGCGCGTCGGGGGTCTTCTGCCCTTCGGTCCGCTCTTGGGCGGAGCCGTCCCGGTCTGCCGACCGGAAATGCACCCCGCATTTCCCGGGTGGGCAGAGCGGGGAGGGCGACTGCCCGACCCGCGGCCGGGGGAGCGCGGGTCAACCGGGTGGAGACGCCCCTGGCGCGGCCCGCAGCCGCAGGCGAGGACACGGGGGGCGGTGGAGCCGGCGGCCATGGCCGCCGCCTGCCGGTTGACGCGCGGTCGCCCGGATGCTGGGCGGACGTGACGGATGGCAAAGTCGTCAGGGCGGGGGTGAGCGGGCCTCGGCCCGTCGATCCCCCGGCCCTGTCCGCAGATCATCGCGATCGCCGACGGCGATCCCTCACGCGACAGCGCGCTTGCACCGCGGGTTGATCAGGAACATTTAGAGAACATTCCCGCGCACCAGAGGACTCATGACTCGCCGAAGCACGCCCCAGAGACGGATCGACGACGAGGCTTTCCCGGTGCGGGTCAAGCTGTTGGTGCCCGAGGGTGGTTTCGAGCGGCAGTTCGACAACCTCTACCGATGGCTCGATCAGGAGGTCGGGCGCGGGGAGTACGCCTTCCATGCAGCGAGCGCGCTCGGACTCTCGCGGGACGCGGTCGCGGTCTACTTCCGGGCGCCGGAGACCGCGCACCGGTTCGTCGCGCGCTTCCCGGACCTCCTGCTGGCGGACGGCACCGACTCCGTGGTCTACACCTCCCCCTATCTGCCCTTCGGCCGGCCCCAGGACGAGAAGTCGCCCATGTGCAACCTCTACTCGATGACCCGCTCGCAGGAGGCGATGCGCCGGCTCTTCGCCGGCCTCGAGGACCGCGCCGGCAACATGCCGCCGCTGCCGGGCATCTACCCGGACTATCCGGCGCCGATCGTCCGCAACGCCGGCGAGGGCAGGGAGCTCGTCATGGCACGCTGGGGCATGCCGACGCCGCCGCAGTACCTCGCCGGCAAGAAGGTCGACCGCGGGGTGACGAACATCCGGCAGACGAGCTCGTCGCACTGGCGGCCCTGGCTCGGCCCCGAGCACCGCTGCTTGGTGCCCTTCACCAGCTTCGCCGAGAACGAGACGCTGGCGGACGGTTCGCGGCCGCCGGTGTGGTTCGCCTTCGACGAGTCCCGCCCGCTTGCCTTCTTCGCCGGGCTGTGGGCGACCTGGACCAGCACGCGGAAGGTGAAGGAGGGGCCGGTGACGGCGGACCTCTTCGGCTTCCTGACCACGACGCCGAACGCCGAGGTCCGCGCCGTTCACCCGAAGGCGATGCCGGTGATCCTGACCGAACCGGCGGAATGGGATACCTGGCTCTCGGCGCCGTGGAGCGAGGCGAAGGCGCTGCAGCGGCCGCTGCGGGACGGCGCCCTGCGGATCGTGCTGCGCGGCGAGAAGGAAGACACCGTGGCGCCGGCGACCCTGTGAGGCGGCCTATTCCTCCGGCGGCGCGCTCTCGCTGAAGAAGGCATCGATGTCGCGGTGGCTCTCCAGGACGTTGACCACCTCCAGCACGTCGTCGCGGTAGCGGAAGAAGATCACGTAGTTTCCGAAGGGGAAGCTGCGGAGGTCGGGCCTGAGCTCGGGGCGGGCGCGACCGAGCGTGCCGGGGAGCGAGGCCAGCCTGGCGCATTGGCCCTGAAGCCGTTCGGTGAAGGCGAGGCCGATCGCGGCGCTGCCGCTCTCGCGGGCGATGTACTCGAGGATCGACAGGAGATCGCGCTCGGCGGCCGTGAGGTAGACGAGGCGGCGCACTACAGCCCTTCGGTCGCCAACGCCCGCGCCTTCGCCGACAGGGCGCCGCTCACCTCGTCCTGGCTCCGCGCCCCGCCCTCGGCGATCGAGGCCTCGATCGTCTGGCGCAGGGCCGCCAGCTTCGCCTCGCGCTCCTCGACCAGGCGGAGGCCTTCGCGCACCACCTCGCTCGCCGAGCCGTAGCGGCCGTCCTGCACGACGCCCTCGACGAACTCTTCCCAGCGCTTCCCGATCGACACGTTCATCGTCAGCCTCCTGCTCGGAGCAACCTATAACACAAATGGCGCATAAACTGCTATCTCCACATTCTCACTCGGATCGGAGAAACCACGGGAAATCTTCCATACAGCGCTGGAATCCCGCGGATTCCTGTTCTACGATTCCGGTGCGGTACAGCCGGGGACGGCGATGACCGCCGACGGAAATGAGACAGCCTGTTCCTCCGCAAGGAGGGCAGGCTGTCTTCGTTTCGGGGCACCGCGCCCGCGCTACCGCGGCCATTCCTCGTCGGGCCAGTCACGGGCGGTGTGGATCACCCGAAGGATCGAGACGATCTCCCGGTCCCCGCGCCGCGTCAGCGCATAGGCGATGATGTACCGTAACCCCGTTACCGACTTCTCGTAGGTTCCGGCGACCCGGCCCGGCCGGCCGGTCGGCATTTCGCCGAGGGCGTCGCCGGTGGTGCGCAGGCGATCGGCGACGCGCTGCGCCGCGGCGGGGTTCTCGGCAGCGATGTAGGCGATCTGGGCCTTCAGGTCATCGAGCGCGTCCCGGGACCATTCCACCGCTCGCGTCACGGCGCCACGCTCCCGGCCGGGAAGAGCTCGCCCGCCGCGCGGACGCCCTCCGGCAACCGGGTCGCCAGGCCGTTCGAGACCAGCCGCGAGAGGTAGGTGCTGAAGGTGCCACCCGAGGCAGCGAGGCCGAGCTCCTTGGCGAGGACCTCGCGGTCGACCGTGGCCGGGTATCGTCCGGCCAGCACCGCCAGCATGCGCCCGGCCCCGCCGGCGCCGACGGCCTCGCACCATCGGCCGACGAGCTCCTCACTGCTCGGCGGGGGGCCTACTTCGCCGGCGGCGGCTCGACCGGCCTCGTTCACGAACCAGGTGCCACCGACGCCGGCGCCGAGATAGCCGCTGGTGCGCAGGCGCGAGACGTAGGTCGACCAGGTGCCGCCCTTGGCGGAGAGCCCGGCGAGGGTCGCCCACTGGCGCATCGTCGCCGGCCGACCGTGCGCCACCAGCACGCGGAGGATGCGCAGCTCAGCGCCCTCGCCGCGGCCGCGGCGGGCGATCGACCGAGCCTTCGGGCGCGGGGCAGGGGCCACGGCCACGGGCGCGGGGGCCTCCTCCGCTGGCGGGTGGGTGGGCGAAGTGACGATCTCGCCGGCGAGGGGCGCGAGGGCGCCAGCCGCCGCGCGGATGGCGGCCCGACACGCCTCGAGCTCAGCGAGCGCCTGGTCGCGCTCGCGCTCCAGCCGATCGCGTTCGGCGCGCAGCGCCGTCAGCGCCTTGCCGTCGTCCTGGCGAGGCTTGTCGGAGACCGGCGCCGCCAACGCCGCGGTGAAAGTCGGGCCCATCGTGATCAACGAGGTGATGGCCAGCAACGGAGCCACCGCGATGGATGAGAACGACCAGTACGAAGACTGGATCGAACTGTACAATACCAGCAACCTCAGTTTCGACCTCAGCGGTTACTACATCACCGACAATTCGGCCAACCTCGACAAGTGGAGATTCCCGGCCGGCACCGTCATTCCGCCGTCGGGTTACCTGATCCTTTGGGCCGATGAAGACAGCAGCCAGGGGCCACTTCACACCAACTTCAAACTTTCCATCGCCGGTGAATTCCTGGCATTGCTGGACACCGGTCTCAACTTTGTGGACACCCTCAGTTTTCCGCAACAGGTCACAGACATGGGATATGCCCGCGTACCCAATGGTACCGGCCCTTTTGTGATTCAAAACAGGACTTTTGCCGCCAACAACTCGATGACACCAACCGCCGAACCTGCGGCATTGACGGTACCGGCGATCCGTGTTTCCCCCAATCCGGCAAACGATCATTTCACCGTGACGCTGACAGCAGAACAGACGGACGGACGCCTGCAACTGACCGATATTTCGGGGAGGATGCTAAAGGAAATGTCGGCCCAGCCGGTCTTACAAATAGAGGTTGCTGAATTGCCGCAAGGCATATACTTCCTGAAATGGGGCGAACTGACCACCAAACTGGTCATCACCCGTTGAGTCG
>NZ_CALAGI010000138.1 GCF_937891315.1 uncultured Amaricoccus sp.
TCTGGGTGACGCATGCGCGCGGCTACCGGGTGCTGCCGGAACGGCTGTTCCGTCTCGAGGGCGATCCGCTCGAGGTCCTCTGGTTCACCGAAGGCCGCCACGCGACGCGGGCCGAGGTGCTCGGCGCGCTCGTGGCGGGCTTTCCCGCGCTGCGCGAGCTGGCCGAGCGCGACGGGCCGGAGGCCGTGGCACTCGCGGAACGGATGCTCGACGCCGCGCTTCGGCTGGTGCCGGCGTGAGCGCCGAGCGGGCGCTCTGGGCGGACGTGCTCTGCCAGCAGATCCGCGACCTCGGCGCGGGGCGGCGCGACGCCGCGGCGGCCGAGGCCTGGGTGGGCGCCACGCCGGGGCGCGACTTCCGCCTGGTCTGCGCGCTGGCCGGGATCGAGGTCGGGCCGACGCACGCCCGCCTGCGCGAGATCATCGCCAGCCCGCGCGAGGCGCGGCGCGCGGTGTCGGGCATGCTGAGCCCGGTCGAGGCCGTCCGCTACCGCCACCGCGCGGCCGCGCCGGAGGGCCGGCGGCGATGAGCGACGCGGCCCTCGCGCAGGCGCTGGCGCGGCTCGAGGCGGCCGGGATCGGTCTCGCCGCGCGCGTGCCCGTGCCCTGGGGCGTGGCGCCGCTGACGCTCGCGCCCGGGGACGTGCCCGCCTTTCTCGCCGACCCCGAGGGCTTCGCGGCCGGGCGGCTCGGCGGGACGGTCGAGGCCTGGCGCGCCTGGCGCGACGCCGCCGGGCAGCCGCGCTGCGGCGCGCGGGACGCCGACGGCGCGCGCTGCCGGCGCGTGATCGGGCCGCTGGCGCGCGAGATCGGCGCCTGGCTGGCCGAGGACGGCAAGCCCTGCGCCGAGCACGGCGGGCCGGGCTGGACCCCGGACCCGGTGCCCTGGCGCTACCTCGTCGACCTGACCTGGGAGGCGCCGGAGACCGGCGGCGGAACATGACGGACCGACTTTCCGGCGGGGAGGACCCGTCGCCCACCGCGCTCGCGGAGCTCTTCGCGCGGGCCCGGGAAGCCGACCGCGCAGCCAGGGAGACGTGACGATGAGCCTGGCCGAAATCGAAACCGGAGGCGCCGGCGAGGGCGAGGACTGGTCGGACCTCGCCCTCACCTGGATCGGGCTCTTCGAGGGCGTGCGGGACTCGGACCGGTGGGGTGCGCTGACCCGGGACATGTGGCGGACGGCGGGCGACGGGGGGCTCAGCTTCGACGAGGTCGGGCGGATCCAGGCCTTCCTCGAGCCGCGCCGGCCGGTCGAGAACCGCTGGGCGAAGACGCGGGCGCCGGACGCTCCCGGGAAGCACGCGGAGGCCCAGCCGCGCCGGCCGGTCGAGAACCGCTGCAAGAAGACGCGGGCGGTGGGCGGTCTCGTGAAGCACGCGGAGGCCCAGCCGCGCCGGCCGGGCCCGGAGGAGCGGCGGGCGGCGCGGGCGCGGCGCGAGGCGCGGGAGGCGAGGCGGTTCCGGCGGCGGTGCTGGGGCGGCTCCTCGACGATGCCGCCGCGCCAGCGCGCGCTCTACAGCGAGGGCGAGCGCGCCGCGCTGGCCGCGATCGCCAACACGATCAGCCGGCGCGACCCCGGCGCGGTGAGCGCGGCCTGCGACCTCTGCATCGACGCGATCGCCGCCGTGGCCGGCGTCTGTCGCACCACGGTGCAGAACGCGCTGCGCGCCGCGCGGCGGCTCGGGCACCTGCGCGTTCAGGAGCGGCGGCGGCCCGGGCGGCGGAGCGCGACCAACCTCGTCTGGATCGCCTGCGACGCCTGGCGGGCGTGGCTGCGCCGGGGCGGGCGGTGGGCCTTCACGAAAAATGGCCCCGATCTGGGTAAGGGCGGGGAGGGTTCAAAAAAACAAAAAATTGAGCCCGATCCTGATGTTAAGGTTAAAAGAAAAGCAGCGAGGAAGGCCAGGCGACGAAGCTGGCGAGGCTGAGGGGCGAGGAAGACGGAACGGAGGCGGGATGCGGGAAGAGCTGGAGACGAAATGACCGGGAACACCGATCAGCCGGGCGCCGAGAGCCGTTCGGCGCGGGTGCGCAGGCTGCTCATCGAGCCGCTGGAGCGCGACGGGCTGCGCCGCGCGCGCCAGATGACCGTCGCGGCGCACCAGAACTTCCTGCGCAGCTTGGAGGAACGGGTCGGCTATCTCGGCGACGAGCAGCTCGGCGTGCTCTGCGAGATGGTCGAGCGCGCCGGCCAGGGCCCGGCCCGCGACGAGTGGCCGAGCCCGGTGGTGATCTCCCATCTCGCCGCGGCCCTCGCGCCGAAGCCGGCCGCCGAGGGCCGTCTCTTGCCCAGCTGGATGCGGAGCGCGGCCGGCCGGGAGGCATGGGACGAAGCCCCCGAGGTGGCGGTGGAGCTCCTCAGGTACCTGGAAGACGGTCCTCCGATCGCGCCGCCCGCGCCGTACCACAAGGAGCGGTTCCGGCGCGAGGCGCGCGCCTCGCGCCATCGGGCCGCCGCGCTGCGCGAGCGCGCGGAAGCGGGCTGGGAGCTCGGCGCCGAGGACGCGGCCTGGCTCGCCGAGCACGACCGCGACGTCGAGCGGGCCCGCGCGCTCGTCTTCGCGAAATCCGGCACCGGAGAGCCCGGAGGCGACGAGGGCCGCCAGTGAGCGCCTGGTACGCCCTGCGGGTCGATCCGCGGCACCCGTCGGTCGGCGGCGGCGTCGCGCGCCGGCGGGTGCCGCGCCTGCCGACGCCGGTGCCGGTCGACGGGCGGAGCGCGGTCGAGACGCGCGAGCCGCCGCGCGCCGAGTTCGTGGTCGAGGCGGTGCTCGGCCGGCGCGGGATCGAGGCCTGGGTGCCGGTCGAGAGCCGGTTCAACCGCGCCAACCGCTACCAGCGGACGGCCAAGGTGCTGGCCGTCCGGCCGGTGCTCGCCGGCTACGTCTTCGTGGTGCTGGACCGCCCGGCGCAGTGGGACGTGGCGCTGGCCTGCCCGATGGTGCGCGGCGTGATGGGCTTCGGCGGCGTGCCGGCGCGGCTGCCCGAGGCCGGGATCGCCCGGCTGCGCGAGATCGAGGCGGTCGCCCAGGCGCGGGCGCACCACCGGCTGATGCCGACCGGGCGGGCCTTCGAGGTCGGCGAGGTGGTCGAGCTCATCGACGGGCCGATGGAGGGGCGGCGCGTCGAGGTGATCGGCATCGAGGGCGACCGGGCGCGGGTGTTCTGCGAATTCTTCGGCGGGGTGTTCGATGTGACGATCGGGCTTGATCGGCTGGGCGCGGTGGTGTAATCGCGAAGGTGGCGACAGTGGATCCGTCTTCAGCCCGGGGCTCAGCGTCCCGCGATTGCCGAGAAGCGCACTGACCGGCCCGCGATGATCTCAGCGGGCATGACGGCGAAGCCATGGGATTTCGGTTTCACGAGACTGATCGGGGCGCGGGTGACCGCGCCCTTTGCATTCAAGGGTATGCCGCCCCGCTATCGCACGCTGCCGCCCCGCTACGCCGCGCCGCCGCCGCGCGCGCTGCCCGCGCCGAAGCTGGCGGACGGGTTCTACCGCTCTCCGGAGTGGCGGGGGCTCGCCGCCGCGGTGAAGCGGGAACGCGGCGCGCGCTGCCAGCGCTGCGGCTCGGGCCATCGGGTGATCGCCGACCACGTGATCGAGCTCCGGGACGGCGGCGCGCCGCTCGACGCGAGCAACCTCGAGCTGCTGTGCCAGGCCTGCCACAACGCGAAGACCGCCACGGCGCGGGCGCGACGGTCGGGCCTCGGCGGGACGGCCTAGGCGCTCTCAGCCTCGGCGCCGGCGCCTGACCCACGCGGACATCGATGCGCCGCCGTTAAGGTTAACGCGCGGTGCCCGAATGGTTAACGCGCCCCGCCATGGTTAACGGGGGGGGCGAAAAGTTCTCAACCCGCGCCGCCTCCTGACCGGCGCCCTCCTCACGCGGAGAATTTTTTCTTGGGGGACGAGATTCCGGAGGTTGATCTGCTGGGGGAGCCGTATCGCGAGCTCGCCGATCCGCGCGGGCGGCCGAAACATCGGGTCACGCGCGAAAAGCGTAAGAATGTCAGTGCCTTGCGCGCGGCTGGTCTGTCGCGGGACGATATCGCCCTGGTGCTCGGGGTGTCGAAGCCGACGCTGGCGAAGTATTATTTCGCCGAGCTGAACGAGGGGGTCGCGCAGGAGCGCGCGCGGGCACTCCTCTGGCTGCGGGCCAGCGCCGAGGGTGGCAACGTCTCGGCGCAGAAGGCCTGGATCAGGGTGCTGGCCGATGGCCAGGGCGCGCCGCCGGTGCCGCGGGACGTCGATCCCGAGCTCGAACTCGGCAAGAAGGAGAAGGCGCTGCGCGACGCGAAGGCGGCCGATCAGGGATCGGCCTGGGGCGAGCTGGTCAGGCACTGATGCTGGACGGCGACGGCTGGGATTTCGCCTGCCCCGACTGGGAGGCGCGGCTGCGGGACGGGCGGTCCCTGGTGCCGGACCTGCCGCTCGATGAGGTCGAGGCGGCGCGGGCGATCGCGATCTTCAACCGCCTGCGCCTGCCCGACGTGCCGGGCCAGCCGGCGATGGCCGAGGCCGCCGGCGACTGGTTCCGCGACATCGTCGGATCGGTCTTCGGCTCGATCGACGCGCGCGGACGGCGGCGGGTGCGCGAGACCTACGGCCTGGTGCCGAAGAAGAACAACAAGACCACGGGCGGCGCCGCCGTCATGCTGACCGCGCTCCTGATGAACGAGCGGCCGCGCGCCGAGTTCCTGCTGGTCGGACCGACGCAGGACATCGCCGACCTCGCCTTCCAGCAGGTCAGCGGCATGATCGAGGCCGATCCGGACGGCTACCTCGGCAAGCGGTTCAAGGTGCAGGAGCATCTGAAGACGATCCGCGACCTGCTGAACGGCGCGTTCCTCAGGATCAAGACCTTCGACATGAAGGTGATGACCGGGTCGAAGCCGGTCGGGATCCTGATCGACGAGCTGCATGTGATGTCGCTCCTGTCCTATGCCAGCCGGGTCATGGGCCAGATGCGCGGCGGTCTCCTCGCCAATCCCGAGGGCTTCCTGATCGTCATCACCACCCAGAGCGACCAGCCGCCGGCGGGTGTGTTCAAGGCCGAGCTGCAATATGCGCGGGCGGTGCGCGACGGGCGCATCAAGGACTCGCGCCTGCTGCCGATCCTCTACGAGTTTCCGGAGGCGATGCAGACGGCGCCGGACGCGCCGTGGCGCGATCCGAAGAACTGGTCGATGGTCAACCCGAACCTCGGGCTGTCGATCGATCTCGAGACGCTGATCGCCGATTACCGGGACGCCCGGGACAAGGGCGCGGAAGAGGAACGCCGCTGGGCGTCGCAGCATCTGAATGTCGAGATCGGCCTCGCCCTGCATTCCGAGCGCTGGCGCGGCGCGGACTACTGGCTGGGCGCGGCCGAGGCCGGGCTGACGCTCGAGGCGCTGCTCGAGCGGTCGGAGGTGGTGACGATCGGCATCGACGGCGGCGGCATGGACGACATGCTCGGCCTGGTGGTGATCGGGCGCTGCGCCGTGACCCGAGCCTGGCTGGTCTGGGGCCATGCCTGGATCCAGCCCGGCGTCCTGGAGCTGCGCAAGGAGATCGCCGAGCAGCTGCGCGACCTGGAAGCCGCCGGCGATCTGACGATCTGCGAGGCGGTGACGCAGGACGTGATGGAGATCGCCGAGCTGGTCGAGCGGATCGAGGCGGCCGGGCTGCTGCCGGAAAAGGCCGGGATCGGCATCGACCCGGTGGGGATCGCGGCGCTGACCGACGAGCTCGAGGCGCGGGATCTGGGCGGCGAGCGCATCGCGGCGGTGTCGCAGGGGTTCCGGCTGTCGGGCGCGATCTGGGGCGCGGAGCGCAAGCTGGCGGACGGGACGCTGCGCCATGCCGGCCAGGCGCTGATGGCCTGGTGCGTCGGCAATGCCAGGGCGGTCCAGCGCGGCAACGCGGTGCTGATCGAGAAGGCGGTGGCGGGCAAGGCGAAGATCGATCCCCTGATCGCGCTCTTCAACGCCTTCGCGCTGATGGGGCGGGCGCCAGAGGCCTTCGGGGCAAGCGTCTATTCGGAACGGGGGCTGTTGACGGTCTGATGGGCAGGAAGAGGCGCGCGCGCGCGGCGCGCGAGATGGCGCGGATCCGGGACCGCGTCCAGGCGGCGGCCGGCATGAACGATCCCGCCCTGCTCGAATTCATCCGCGGCGGCGAGGGGGCGGCGGTCAGCGTCGAGAGCGCGCTGGAGAATTCCGCCGTCTGGCGCTGCGTCGACCTGATTTCGGGCTCGATCGGCATGCTGCCGCTGGGGCTGGCGCGACGCGACGCCGGGGGCGCGCTGGTGCCGGCGGAGGAACATGCGCTGCACCAGGTGCTGCGCCACGCGCCGAACGGCTGGCAGACGCCTTTCGAGTTCAAGGCGCTGATGCAGACCTGGGCGCTGGTGCATGGCAATGCCTATGCGCTGCCGGTGCGCCTGCTCGGCCGGGTCACGGAGCTGCGCCCGATCCGGCCCGACCTGGTCGAGGCGGAACTGCGCGGCGACTGGTCGGTGGTCTATCACGTCCAGGGGGCGGACGGCGCCCGGACGGTGGTGCCGGCCGGGGAGATGTTCCACCTGCGCGGGCCGTCGCTCGATGGCGTCACCGGCATCAGCCGGGTGAAGAAGGCGGCGCGGGTGATCGCCACGGCGCTGCGCGCCCAGGAAGCGGGCGATCGGCTGTTTCGCGAGGGCATCATGGCCTCCGGCGCCCTGCGGCATCCGAACCGGCTGGGACCGGAGGCGGTCGAGCATCTGCGCCGGTCGATGGAAGAACGCTATGCCGGCGCGGGCAATGCCGGAAAGTGGATGATCCTCGAGGAGGGGATGGAAGCGCAGATCTTCCAGGCCACCGCCGAGAACAGCCAGCTGGTCGAGACCCGCGCCGCGCAGGTCGAGGAGATCGCGCGCATCTTCGGGGTGCCGCGACCGCTGATGGGGGTCGAGGAGACCAGCTGGGGCTCGGGCATCGAGCAGCTGGCCATCCTCTTCGTGCGCTTCGGCCTCGCGCCCTGGTTCAAGGCCTGGGAGGAGGCGATCACCCGCAGCCTGCTGCCCCGCAAGGACTGGGGCGTGATCATCCCCGATTTCGACGAACGCGAGCTGCTGCGCGGCACGCTGAAGGACCAGGCCGAGTTCTTCGCCCGCGCGCTCGGCTCCGGCGGGCATTCGCCCTGGATGGCGGTCAACGAGGTGCGCGAGCTGAGCGGGCTCGGGCGCGACAAGGATGGCGACGGATTGAAGCCCGCGAACGCCGGCGCGGCCAGAGGAGCAAGCAACGATGTCCCTGAGACGACTGCCGCCGCCGCGCGCGCTTGAGCGGCCCGATCGCCTGTCGTGGGACGCGCCCTCGACCGTGATCTCGGCCTGGGCGGACCGGCCGCTGGCGGCCGAGGCCGACGAGGCGGCGACGATCTCGATCTACGAGGTGATCGGCGAGGACTGGTGGACCGGCGAGGGCGTGACCGCGAAGCGGATCGCCGCCGCGCTGCGCTCGGTCGGAGCGACCCCGGTCACGGTCAATATCAACAGCCCCGGCGGCGACATGTTCGAGGGGCTCGCGATCTACAACCTCCTGCGCGAGCATCCGGCGGAGGTCCGGGTGAAGGTGATGGGGGTCGCGGCCAGCGCCGCCTCGATCATCGCCATGGCGGGTGATCGGATCGAGATGGGGCTGGGCAGCTTCCTGATGATCCACAACGCCTGGGGCGTGGTGGTCGGCAACCGCAACGACATGCGCGCGACGGCCGACACCTTCGACCAGTTCGACGGCGCGATGGCCGATATCTACGCGGCGCGCAGCGGCCTCGATCTCGGAGCGATCAGCGCGCTGATGGATGCCGAAAGCTGGATCCGGGCGTCGGAGGCCGTCGAAAAGGGCCTGGCCGACGGGAGCTTCGACGGTCCGGACCCGGAGACGAAACCCGGAGCGCGCGCGCTCGGAGCGCGGCGTCGGGTCGAGGCGCGGCTCGCCGCCACCGGACTGTCGCCCGCCGATCGGCGGCTTCTGATGGAGGAGGCGACCGGCATCGCCCCGCCCTCCGACCCCGCCCCTGAACCCGGCGCGGCGCTGGATCTCGGCGCCGCCGCGCGCCTGCTCGTAACCCTGACAGCGAAAGGCTGACACCAGATGTCCAAGTTTGACCCCACCCCGTTCCGGGGCCTGGCCGCCGGGGGCGTCCGCGCCGACGCCGGCGATGCCAACCGGATCCTCGCGCAGCTGCAGACCGCGGTCGAGGAGATGCGCGCCGAGCAGGCGACCCAGATCGCCGAGCTGCGGCGCGGCCAGGGCGACGTGGTGCGCGCCGAGAAGGTCGACCGGATCAATGTCGAGATCGGCGAGCTGCAGGCCGCGCTCGACGCGCTGAACGCGCGGGTCGCCGCGCGGGAGATCCCGGCCCCCGGCGGCCGCGCGGTCCGGGACGCGGACTATACCGACGCGTTCCGGGCGCATATGCGCCGCGGCGACGTTCAGGCGTCGCTGAACAAGGGGGCGGCCTCCGAGGGCGGCTATCTCGCGCCGGTCGAATGGGACCGCACGATCACCGACAAGCTGGTCATCGTCTCGCCGATGCGGCAGCTCGCGGCCTCGATCAGCATTTCGGGCGCCGGCTACACCAAGCTGTTCAATCTCGGCGGCACCGCCTCGGGCTGGGTCGGCGAGCAGGCCGCGCGCGCCGCGACCGCGACCGGCACCTTCGGCCAGATGACCTATGCCACCGGCGAGCTCTATGCCAATCCGGCCGCGACGCAGGGAATGCTGGACGACGCGGAGATCGATCTCGAAGCCTGGCTGGCCGGCGAGGTCGAGACCGAATTCGCGCTGCGCGAGGGCATCGCCTTCGTCAGCGGCGACGGGGTCAACAAGCCGACCGGGATCCTCACCTATGTCACCGGCGGGGCCAACGCCGCCGTCCATCCGTTCGGCGCCATCGCCGTGGTGAACAGCGGCGCGCCGACCGCGCTGACGGCGGACGGCATCCTGAACCTGATCTATGCGCTGCCGGCCGCCTTCGCCGAGGCGGCGCGCTTCGCCATGAACCGCAACACCCTGCGCCTGGCGCGGCTCTTGAAGGATGGCGAGGGCAACTATCTGTGGCAGCCGAGCTACCAGCTCGGCCAGCCCTCGACGCTGGCGGGCTATGGCGTGACCGAGGTCGCGGCGATGCCCGATGTCGCGGCCGGCGCCAAGGCCGCGCTGTTCGGCGACTTCAAGCGGACCTATCTCGTGGTCGACCGGAAGGGTGTGCGCCTGCTGCGCGATCCCTTCACCAACAAGCCCTTCGTGCAGTTCTACACCACGAAGCGGGTCGGCGGCGGGCTGCTCAATCCCGAGACGATGCGCGCGCTGAACATCGCCACCTGAGCCGGAGGAAGCCGTCATGAAGTTCCGCAAGCCGTTCCTCGGCGTACCGGACGGGGAAATCTATCCCGTCCAGTACGCCAAGGGCGACGAGTGCCCGCCCGAGCTCGAGGCGGCCGCGATCTCGGAGGGCGTGGTGAAGCCGCCGAAGGGGCGGTCCGGACCGGAGGAGCCCGAACCGGAAGACGAGCCCGAACCGGAGGATGACGGGGAGGAGCTGGTCATCGAGCCGGAGGATGATCCGGTCGGGGATGATCCGGTCGGGGCGGAGGAAGGCGGCGCGTGATCCCGGTGCTGCCTTCGGCCTGGCCGGCGCGGGTGACGCCGCCGGCCACGGCGCCGGTCAGCCTGGCCGAGGCGCGGCAGGAGCTGCGCGTCGTCTGGCCGGAGGGATCGCCGGAGGATGCGCGCATCGAGGAGATGCTCGCCGCCGCCGTGGCCGAGTTCGACGGCTGGCAGGGGCTGCTCGGCCGGGCGCTGGAAGCGCAGACCTGGGAGATGGGCCTCGCCCGGTTCGCGACGCCGATCGTCCTGGCGCCGGGCCCGGTGGCGAGCGTCACCGCCATCACCTGGCGCGACGCCTCGGGGGCGGTGGCGGTGCTGGCCCCCGAGACCTACCGGCTGGATGCGCGCGCCGTCGAGGCGCTGGTCTGGCCGGTGGCGGACTGGCCCGAGGCGGTGGCGCCCGGACCCGGGCAGGACGCCGTGACGCTGCGCTGGGTCGCGGGGACCGGCTGCCCGCCGGAGGCGCGGCGGGCGATCCTGGCGCTGGTGGCGCACTGGTACAACGGCGGCGTCGGCGTCCCGGGCGGGGTGCTGGAGCAGGTGGCGCGGCTCCGGCGATTGAGCCTTTAGAGCGGAAACCGACCCGGCGGCGCCGGGCCGTCCGCTCCGGATTCTTGAATTTGCGCAATGTCCAACCGGACGATTCCGTCCGGTTGGACATTGCTCCAGCGGGAGAGATCGATGCCTGACGCATACGAGGCGCATCAGCGTGGCCTGAGCGGTCCGGCGGACCGCGGCTTCGCCATCACGCCGCATGCGAGCAACCCGCTCGCCTTCGTGACGCGCGCGCTCTATGTCGGCGGCGCCGGCGACCTGGTGCTGCGCCTGGCCGGCGAGGCCGCCGACATCACGCTGGCGGCGGTGCCGGCCGGCACCCTGCTGCCGCTCAGGGTCAGCCATGTGCGGGCGACCAGTTCGGCGACGCTTCTGGTCGCGCTCTACTGAGCCATGGGTTCCGATGGGCGGTTCGATCGGGCTTTCGACACGCGAAAGCTCGACCGGGTGATCCGGGTCGAGCGGGCGAGCGTGACGATCGACGCCTTCGGCGGCGAGGTGACCAGCTGGTCGGTGCTCGCCGACGGCGTCGGGGCGCGGGTGAGCCCGGTGGGCGAGGGCGAGCGCCTACGCGCCGGCGAGCTCGGCGCCGATATCGCGACGCGCTTCCGGATCGGCTGGGGCCTCGATGTGCGGGTGACCGACCGGATCGTCCATGAGGGCCGGATCCATGCGATCAGCGCCGTGACCGAGCTCGGCCGTCGCGCCGGGCAGGAGATCACGGCGGCCGCCCGGGCGGAGGCGGTGTGAAGATCCGGGTCGAGGGGCTGAGCGAGACCGAGGCGGCGCTGGCCGCGCTCGGCAAGTCGCTGGGGCGCGCGGTGCTGCGCCGCGTCGGCATCCGGGCGCTGACGCCGATGGCCGAGGCGGCGCGGGCGATGGCGCCCGACGATCCGGCGACCCCCGAGAGCATCGCCGAGACGATCATCGTGACCACGAAGCGGCCCACGCGCGAAAGGAGCGCCGCCGCCCGCGCCTATGGCGCCGTGCGCTACGCTGGCGGGAGCGTCGCGGAGGCGCGCGCCGCCGCGAAGGCGGCGGGCGCCGGCACGGTCGAGGTCTTCATGGGGCCGAACCGCGATCCGAAGGCGGTCCAGCAGGAATTCGGCAATTCGCGGCACGGGCCGCGGCCCTACATGCGGCCGGCCTGGGAGGCGGGCAAGATGGGCGCGCTCGAGGCGGTGCGCGACGATCTCGGCGCCGAGATCGCGCGGACGGCGGCGCGCGCGGCGGCCCGCGCGGCCCGCAAGGCGCGAAGCGGCGGCTGATGGAAGAGGATCTGCGGGCGCTGCTCATCGCGGACGCGGGCGTCGCGGCCGCCGTCGCGGCGCGCGTGAGCTGGGGCGGGCGGCCGCAGGGATCGGACCTGCCGGCGATCCTGCTGCATCTCGTCGCCCGGCCGGGGGCGCATCTGCTCGACGGGCCTTCGGGTCTCGTCGAGAGCCGCGTCCAGGTCGATTGCTGGGGGCGGACCTATGCCGGCGCCAAGCTCGCCGCGCGCGCCGCCGAACGCGCACTCGACGGGTTCGGGCGGGTCGGGTCGGGCGTGATCGGCGGCACCCGGTTCCAGGGGATCTTCAGGATCGTCTCGCGCGACATGAGCGAGGCGCGGATCGTCGACGGCGGCGACGTGGTGGAGCAGCTCTTCGCCACGTCGATGGATTTCTCAATCAGGCATCAGGAGGAGCCGTGAGCAACCAGATCATTTCCTACGGGGCGTCGCTCGAGCGATCGCTCAACGGCACCTCGGGCTGGGCCGATATTCCGGAGGCGAAGGGCGTGGCCGTTCCCTCGACCACCCAGGAATATCCCGAGGTCACCAGTCTCGACAGTCCGAACGGGTTCCGCGAATATATCAAGGGCCTGAAGGACGCCGGCGAGATCGAGCTCGAATGCGGCTATACCGCCGCCGGCTACGAGCAGCAGGTGGCCGACAACGCCGCCGCCGGCGCGATCTATTATCGCGTCACGCTGAAACCCGCGCCGAACCAGTCGAGCGGCGACATCTTCGCCTTCCGCGGCTTTCCGACGCCGCAGCTGGTCGATAACGGCCTCGGCGAGCCGCTGGGCATGACCCTGCGCATCCGGATCACCGGCGACGTGACCTGGACCAAGGGCGCGGCGGTGGTGTGATGGGGGGCGGGAGCGGCGACCCGGCGAGCGGGGTCGATTTCGTCGCCGCGATCGACGGGGTGAGCCGGCAATACCGGCTGCGCTTCGGCTTCGCGGCGATGCGGGCCTATGGCCGGCTGGACGGCGGCGGCGAGGGCTTCCTGCGCGCCGTCCGGTCGCTGCGCGACATCGAGGAGGATCCGGACGGCTTCGACCGGGTGCACCGGCTGTTCCTGGCCGGGCTCGAGCCGCGCGCCGGCGCCGAGGAGGTCGATGCCGTGATCGACGCGCTGGGCCTCGTCCCGGCGATGGAGCTGCTCGGCCGGGCGGTCCGGGCGGCGATGCCCGGGGAGCCGCCCGAGGCCGGGGCCGGGGCGGCGGAGGCCCCGCCGGGGGAGCGCTGAGCCCCGACGCCGAGCCCGACGCCGAACTCGACGGCTGGCTGCGGGGCTGGCTTCGCGCCGGACTGGAATTCGACGCCTTCTGGCGACGCACGCCGCGCGAGGCGGAGATGATGCTCGAGGCGGCGCTCGGGCGGGCGCGGGACGCCCATGAGCTGGCGCGGGCGGTGGCGCACGAGACCGCGCAGCTGGTCGCCTTCGCCTTTCACGCGCCGCGGAAGATGCCGGCGTTCCAACCCGCCGGGCGGCGGGAGCGCGCGGCGGCGCAGGCCCCGGCCGGTCCGCGCGGCACCGCCGCCGACGATGCCCGGGTGCGGGCGTTCTTCATCGGACTGGCCCTGAGCGGCGGTCCGGATCAGCAACAGGAGTAGCCCCATGTCCTCGGCGGTGGTCGGCGCGCTGCGCGTCACGCTCGGGCTCGACACCGCCGCCTTTTCGGCCGGGCTCGACGCCGCGACCGGGCGGCTGCGCACCGCCGGCCGCGATCTCGGCCGGCTCGGCGGCAAGCTGTCGCTGGGGGTGACCGCGCCGCTGACGCTGATCGGCGCGGGCATCCTCGCCACCGCCGGCGATTTCGAGGCCGGGATGAACCGGGTCGCGGCCGCCACCGGGGCGGCCGATGGCGAGATGGCCGCGCTCGAGAAGGCGGCGCGCGCGCTCGGCAAGAGCACGATCTATTCGGCGGTCGAGGCGGCCGATGCGATCGAGATGCTGGCCAAGAACGGCGCCTCGACCGCCGATATCCTCGGCGGCGCGCTCTCCTCCTCGATGGCGCTCGCCGCCGCCACGGGCGCCGATCTCGCCGCCTCCGCCGACCTGACCACCGCCGTGATGCTGAATTTCCGCAAGGAGGCCGGGGATCTCGGCCCCGTGGTCGATGGCATCGCCGGCGCCCTCCTGGCCAGCAACTTCGAATTCGACGACTATCGCCTGGCGCTCGCCCAGGCCGGCGGCGCCGCCGGCGGCCTCGGGGTGACGCTGGAGGATTTCAACGCGGTGATGGCCGCGACCAGCGCGCGCTTTGCCAGCGGCGCCGATGCCGGCACCAGCTTCAAGACCTTCCTGCAGCGCCTGGTGCCGCAGTCCAAGGCCGCCGGAAAGGCGATGGACCAGCTCGGCCTCGAATTCTACGACGCCTCGGGCGCGCTGAAGCCGATGGCCGTGATCGCCGAGGATCTGCGCGTCGCGCTCGGCGATCTCAGCGACGAGGCGAAATCCGAGGCTCTGACCAAGATCTTCGGCACCGACGCCATGCGGACCGCGATCGGGCTGATGGAAGCCGGCGGCGCGGGTGTGCGCGCCCTCGACAAGGCGATCCGCGAGGCCTCGGCCGCCGAGCAGGCCGCCGCGCGGATGAAGGGCTGGAAGGGCGAGCTGGAAAAGCTGAACGGCGCGATGGACGAGCTGAGGCTCGTCGTCGCCGACGCCGGGCTGCTCGACATGGCGACACGGCTGGTCACGGTGTTCGGCGAGCTGGTGGACACCGCCTCGGAGGCCAATCCCACGCTGCTGCGGTTCGGTGTCGGCGCGGCGGCCGCCGCCGCCGCGCTGGGGCCGCTGCTCGTCGCCGCCGGCGCGGTGGCGGCGGCGATCGGCGTGATCGGCGCGCCGGTGGCGCTGGCGATCGCCGGCGTCGCCGCGCTCGCCGCCGCCGGTGTCGCGCTGTGGCAGAACTGGGACGTGATCCGCGAGAAGTTCCCGGGCATCGCCGGCGCGGTCGAGGGCGTCGGCGCGGCGATCGGCGCCGTCGCCGGCGTGATCGGCGAGCAGCTGGGCCTGAGCGTCCAGATGTTCGACCAGATGTTGCGCGGCGATTTCGTTGGCGCGGCCGAGACCGTCGGAACGATGGTGACGGCGCTGGGGCAGAGCCTGATCGACCTGGCGGCATCGGCCTTTCCCGAGACCACGGCGGCGGCCATGGCCTTCTCCGGCGACCTCGTCACGGGCCTCGGCGAGGCGGTGACCTGGGGAATCGAGAAGTTCGGCGAGCTCGACGCGTTTCTCGCCGCGCAGCGCGACGCGTTCCTGGCGGCCGGGCGCGACCTGATCGAGGGGCTGCTCGCGGGGTTGCGCGAGAAATGGGAGGCGGTGAAGGCCTGGTTCGGCAGCCTCGCCGAGAGCATCCCGGGCTGGATCCGCGATCCCCTGGGCATTCATTCGCCCTCGACGGTCTTCGCCGACATCGGGACCAATATCATGGAGGGTCTCGCCCAGGGGCTCGACGCGGAGAAGGACGGGATCCGCGATGGCGTCGGCTCCTTCGCCCAGGACATCGCCCAGCAGTTCAAGTCGGTGCTGACCGGGGCCGTGAGCCTGCGCGAGGGGCTGTCGAATGTGCTGGGTTCGCTCGGCGGACGATTGTTCGATTCCGGGCTCGACGCCGGGATCGGCATGATCGGCGGCGCGCTCGGCATTCCGGGATTTGCCCGCGGCACCGGCTTCGCGCCGGGCGGGCTGGCGCGGATCAACGAGCTCGGCGGCGAGATCGTCAATCTGCCGCGCGGCGCGCAGGTGATCCCGCATGACATTTCGCGGCGGATGGCCGAGGCGAGCGGCGAAGCGTCGGGCGGCTGGGGCGGGCCGCGAGGCATCGCGGTGAGCGTGTCCGGGGCGCGCGGCAACAGCGAGATCGAGAGCATGGTGCGGGCCGGCGTCGCCGCCGGGTTGCGCGACTATGACGGGCGCATGGCGGACCGGGTGGCGGGGATCAGCGCCGATCCCTGGTATCGCGGCTGATGAAGGGGCGAGGCTGAACCATGGCGCTGACCTTTCCGCTGTCGCGCGCGGCCTTCGCCGACCAGTTGCGCATCGCGAGCTTTCGCTGGTCCTTGCGCGAATTCGTCGAGACCTCCGGCACCGTCGGCGGCCAGCCGCTGGTGAACGAGATCGCCGCCCGGCGCTGGGCGGCGGAGGTCGAGCTGGCGGTGATGACCCGGCCGGGCGCCGCCGACCTGCGGGCGCTCTTCGCCGCGATCGGTCCGGGCGGC
Organism: uncultured Amaricoccus sp.; assembly: GCF_937891315.1. GTDB lineage: Bacteria > Pseudomonadota > Alphaproteobacteria > Rhodobacterales > Rhodobacteraceae > Amaricoccus. Next base: position 15,697 of record NZ_CALAGI010000138.1, read on the forward strand.
ACCTTCTACCTGCATGATGCGACCGTTCCGGGGCCAAGGGCCGATCCGACCGGCGCCGGCCTCGGCGGCGCGGCGCCGGTGCTGAACACGCTCGGCGGGGACAACAGGAGCCTCCGCCTCGCCGGATTGCCCGCCGGCTATGTCATCAGCCGGGGCGACATGCTGGGGTTCGAATTCGGCAGCCCGGCGCGGCGCGCGCTGCACCAGGTGGTGGAGACGGTCACCGCCTCCGGCGCCGGGGTGACGCCGCTGTTCGAGGTCCGGCCGTTCCTGCGTCCGGGCTATGCCACCGGGGCCGCCGTCACGCTGGTGAAGCCCGGCGTCCGGATGATGCTGGTGCCGGGGAGCTTCGATCCCGGCACGGCCGGGCCGGTGACAGTGTCCGGCATGGCCTTCCAGGCGATCGAGGTCCGTTGATGCGCGAGGTCGACGCCGCCGTCCAGGCGCTGCGCGTGAGCCGGGCGCCGATGGGTACGCGCCAGCTGGTCTGGATCGAGGCGCGCAACCGGGCGACGGGCGCGGTGGAGGGCCTCGGGCTCTGGACCGGCGAGGAGGATGAGGAGATCACCGTCCAGGACCGCTGGACCGGCGCGACCGTCACCCGTCTGTTCCGCGGCGCCGGAGGGCTGCTGGGTGTCGAGGGCATCGAGCAGCGGGCAGGATTCGCCGTGCGGCCCGTCACCCTGCGCCTGTCGGTGATCGATCCGACGGTGATCGCCGCCGTCCGCCTGTATGATCCGCGCAATGCGCGCACCCAGATCTGGCGCCGGACCTATGCCGGCGAGACCGGCCTGGCCGTCGGACATCCCGAGGCCCGCTTCAAGGGGTTCGTCGACAAGGCGCCGATTCCGCGCCCCGCGCCGGGCGGCGAGGCGGTGATCGAGGCGCGGCTGGTCTCGGCCGCGCGGCTCCTGACCCTGCCCGCGCCCAGGCGGAAGTCCGACGCGGCGCAGCGCCGGCGCGATCCGGCCGACGCCTTTCGCACCGACAAGGCCACCATGGGGTCCGCCGACATCCCCTGGGGCCAGCCGGATGGCCGGGAATGAGCGCGGATCGGGCGCGGTTGCCGGACTGGCGGCCGAGGCTGCTGGCGCATTTCGCGGCCGGGCGGCGGCTGGACTTCGAGCTCGGCATTCATGATTGCGCGCGGTTCGCGGCCGGCGCGGTGCTGGCGGTGACCGGCGTCGATCCGCTCGCCGGCGTCGTCTGGCGGACAGAGGCCGGCGCGCGCCGGGCGCTCGGCCGCCTCGGCGTCGCCGATCCGGTCGATTTCGCGCGCCGCGAATTTCCCGAGATCGCGGTCAGCGCGGCGCGGGCCGGCGATCTCGCCGCCGTATCGGTCGAGGAGGGACCGGCGCTCGCCGTCGTCTATGACGCGCGGCTGTTCCTGCCCGCCGCGCGGGGCCTCGGGCATCTGCCGCTGACCGACGCCACCTCGGCCTTCCGGGTCTGATCGATGCCCCCCGTCGGAGCCGCGATCGGAACCGCGCTCGCCGCCTTCGGCGGCGCGCTGACCTACGCCGGCCTCGCGGTCGGCGGCGCCATGGGGCTGGCCGACGCCGCGAGTTTCGCGGTGATGGGCGTGCTGCAGCGGCTGGCCGGCGGCGTCGCCTTGTCGGCGCTGAGCCGGGCGCTGGCGCCGAAGCCGGGCGGGGTCCGGTTCGGCGGCGCGAAGCTGCGCGCGGAGGTGGGCGAGGACCGGCCGGCCAGCATCATCCTCGGCCTGCGCGGCACCGCCGGCGATCTCGTCTATCGCAACAGCTACGGCAATCCGGACGAGCCGAACGCCTTTTACACCCAGGTGTTCGAGCTGGCCGACTTCCCCGTCCGCGCCCTGAAACGGGTGATGATCAACGGGGAGTGGGCGACGCTGTCGGCGAGCGCCGACACCAGCGTCTGGAAGCGCGGCTATCCGGTGATCGAGTATCGGAAGAACGGCCGCGACTTCCTGTGGGTGCGGTTCCATGACGGCCGGCAGGTCTCGGCCGACCCGGGGCTGCGGGAGGCCTTCGGCGACGACGAGGACTGGCCGTGGCTCGCGGACCGGATCGGCCGCGGCATTCCCTATGTCATCGTCACCGCGCGGTCGAATCCGGAGGTGCATCGCGCCGCGCCCACCTGCCTGTTCGAGGTCGAGGGCGCCGCGCTCTACGATCCGCGGCGAGACAGCACGCGGCCGGGCGGGTCGGGACCGCAGCGGCGGGCCACGCCCTCGACCTGGGGCGGGGACGGCGACTTCAACCCGGCCGTCCAGGCCTACAACATCCTGCTCGGGCTCCTCGACCCGGTCACCGGCGGCTGGATCTGGGGCGGGCGCGAGATCAGCCAGCGCGACCTGCCGGAGGCGGCCTGGTTCGCCGCCATGAACAAGTGCGACGCGCCCGCGCACGGCCGCGACGGCGTGGAGCCCGCCTGGCGCACCGGGATCGAGATCCCGTTCGACGAGGCGACCACCCCGGCGGACGCGCTGCTCGAGATCGGGTTGGGCTGCATGGGGCAGTTCGCGGAATACGCCGGCGGCTGGATCATGACCGTGGGCGCGCCGGGCGCGCCGGTCTATGCCTTCACCGACGACGATATCATCCTGACGGCGGCCGAGGAGTTCGACCCGTTCCCGGGCATCGACCAGGCCTATAATTCGGTCACCGCCACCTATCCCTCGCCCGAGCACGGCTGGCAGACGCGCGAGGCGCCGCGCCGGGCGAGTGCGACCTATCTGGCCGAGGACGGCCGGCCGCTGAACGCCGAGCTGGCGCTGGCCGCCGTGCCCTACGAAGCCCAGGCACAGCGGGCGCAGCTGGCCGGCCTGAAGGCCGGGCGGCGGTTCCGCCAGCAGGCGCTGGTCCTGCCGCCCGAGCTGGCGGCGCTGTCGGTGCTGGACGTGGTGGCGCAGACCTCGGCGCGCAACGGGTTCGTCGACAAGGACTGGGAGCTCGACGGGCTCGAGGACCTGCCGGACGGCTGCGTGGCCGTCCGGCTGCGCGAGGTCGATCCGACGGATTATGATTTCGGCGCCGGCGATCTGCTGGATGGCGGGGGCGGGTTCCTCGGCCGGCCGCCGGCGCAGGTCTGGTCCGACGATTTCAGCGTGGCGCCAGGCTATCTGATCGACGCGGCCAGCAACCAGCGCCGCGCCGCGATCGATCTCTCCTGGAACCCGGCGAAGGACGCGACGGGGGTACGCTGGCAGATGCGCCTCGCCGCCGATCACACGCATGTGCCGAGCCAGGGCGGGGTCGATCTCGGCGAGGAGGAGGCGGCGGCGGGGCTCGGGCTCGAGGTCTATGACGGCGAGGCGCTGGAGGTCTGGGCCGACGAGCCGCTGCTGCGCGGCTACGCCGCCGACATCGCCGAGGGGCATCGGCTGATCAGCGACGGGGTGATCCCGCTCGTCGCCTATCAGCTGCGGGCGCGCTATGTGCGCGGGCGCCGGCGCGGCCCCTGGTGCGACTGGATGGAGGTCACGGCGCCCTCGGTCCTGTTGAGCGAGCTCGATCTCGACGCGTCGCTCAACAACCGGATCGACACCGCCGTCGATGGCGCCGAGGCCTCGCGCGAGGACAGCGCCGCCGCGCTGGCGATCAGCCTGGCCAACCAGGAAGCGGTCGCGGCGCTGGCCGGCGACACGATCTCCGATCTCGAGGCGCTGATCGCCACGCTGGGCGGGATCGACGCCGGCGACGTCCTCGCCGCGCGGGAGCTGGCGCTCGCCGCGCTGGAGCGCGGCTGGAACACCGATCCGACCTTCCAGCTGTTCACCGCCGGCGCGCCGGACCACTGGACCGCCACCGGCCTCGCCACCTATGGCGCGCCCTTCGTCGGGCGCTATGGCGGCGGGCTGGCGATCGACATCCCGACCGGGGCCTACGCGGCCAGCCTGCGCAGCGCCTCGGACGTGGCGGAACAGATGACCGGGGCGGATCGGGCCGCGGCCCATGTCGTGATCTACGGCATGGTGACGCTGACCGCCGGCGACCCGGCCTCGCTCCATCTGCGCGCCGAGTGGAAGGCGGCCGGTTCCGGCAGCTGGACCAGGGGCGACATGAAGGGCCTGACCGCGCCGGACGGCACCTTCGTCCAGCTCGGGATCACCGTCCAGCCGGGCATCCGCCAGGGGTTCGAGGTGCTGGTTCGCCGCCCGGCCGGCATGGGCGCGGCCGACGCGATTTCCGTCCTGCTCGGCAAGGTGTCGGGCATCACCACGGCGGTCGATCTCGACATCCATCTGCTCGGCATCCGCGCGGCGACCGAGCAGGAGATCGTCGGCGCCGCCTCGGCGGCGAGCATCGTCACCCAGGGCGCCAGCATCGCCGGCCTGACCGCCTCGCTCGCCACGCTGTCGACCACGCTGACCAGTTCCATCGCCGGGGTCTATTCGCATCTCGGGCTGACCTATCTGACCGAGGCGGAGATCAACGCCGCGCTGGCCCTGTTCGAGCTGGACCTCCTGTCCACGGTGGACGGCGTGGTGGCCGAGGCCGGGCTCCGGTTCTACACCAAGGCCGAGGTCGACGAGGGGATCGCCGACGCCATCGCGGCCTTCGCCATCACGCTGAGCCTGACCACGGTGGAGGGGCTGAGCGCGGCGCTGACCGACGAGGCGGCGCTGCGGATCGACGGCGACAATCTGCTCGGCGGGCGGATCGCGAAGATCGAGCTGCGCCGCGACCCGGCGAGCATCGTCACCAACGGCGGCTTCGCCTCCGGCACCAACGCCGCCTGGACCGCGACCGGCGCGGTCTGGCCCGCCGCCTGGACCGTGGTGGCGCGTGGCGGCGCCGCGCCGCAATCGACCGCGCCCGCCCCGTTCATGGCCCGCCTGCCCACCGGGGGCGGCGCGGTCCAGGCCGTCAACCAGGCCGTGGAGGCGGCGGCCGGCGACCGGTTCTCGGCCTCGTTCTTCTACGCGGCCGCCGGCGCCAGTCGGAACGTCACCCTGCTCGGCTACGTGCGGGCGCTCGACCTGAACGGCGGCAGCCTCGGCACCTTTCCGATGGGCCAGATCACCGGCTATGCCGGCACGAGCTGGCAGAAGGCCGAGGCGCACGGGCTCGGGCCGATGCCGGCCGGCACCGCCAGCGCGCGGTTCGAGCTGCGCCGCCTGGCGGGCGGATCGGGCGATGCGCTGGTCACCCAGATCGCCGGCTACCGGGAGGACAGCGGCGCGGCGGCGGGCATCGCCGAGGTGGGCGCCGTGGCGGTCGGCGCGAACGCCGCGATCGCCTCGCTCTCCGGCGCGATCAACGCGAGCTTCGGGTCGCAGTCCGCCTTCATCAGCGACACGCGGAGCGCGGTGGCGAGCCTCGACCTGCTGGCCTCGACCTGGGTGTTCCGCCAGAAGGCCGGGGCGGCGGTCGGCACGGCCGAGGCCGTCGCCTTCGAGCAGCCCGACGGCACGGCGATCAGCACCTTCAAGCTGACCTACGACTACATCGATCTGGACAGCAAGGTCTCGGCCCGGGACTTCATCGTCCATGACAGCACCAACAAGGTGCCCGACGACCAGCTGCAGAGCGCGCGGAGCTGGGGCATCACCGCCGGCACCACCGAATGGGCCTGCTATCCCGACGCCGCGCTGAGCAACGCCGGCAGCCTCGGCGAGCTGCGCTGGATCGGCACTCCGGGCGCGGCCGGCAATGCCATCCTCGTCGGCCTTCCCTTCCCGGTGAACACCAGCCCCGATCCGGACGACGCGGAGACCGAGACGCTCGCCTGTTCCTATCGCATGCGCGGCAATGGCGCGGCCTATGTCGGCTATGCCCAGCTCGCCTTCTTCGACAGCGCCGGCGCGCAGATCGCCCTGGCGAGCATCGATTATCAGGCGGCGCCGGTCACCACCACCGCGACCATCCGGCGCAAGGCGGTGATCGAGGTGCCGGCGCTGGCCGTGACCGCGTGCTGGCGCTTCGTCGTCGCACGCGCCAGTACCGCCAGCGCCTTCGCCCGGTTCTTCCGCCCCGTCGCCCGCCGCCAGTCGAGCGTGGTGGAGATCAAGGACGGCGCGATCACCGCCGCGAAGGCCAATATCAGCGATCTCGGCGCGCTGGTGGCCACCCTCGGCACCTGCACCATCACCAGCGCGCTCAATTTCGCGCCGGGGGTGGTGGTCACCGGCGCGCTCGGGCTGAACGCCGTCTCCGACATCGGCGCGTCGGTGCGCGACAGCGCCCTGGTGATCGCGGCCGACGACAGCTGGACCACCGTCTGCTCCTACACCGTCGCGCTGGTGCCCGGGACCGCGGTCCTGCTCTCCACCCGGGTCGAGCTCGACCGGGTCAGCAAATGGAACACCGGCTGGAGCGGGCTCTATATCGACGCCGAGCATGAATACCGGCTGCTGCGCGGCTCGACCGTCGTGCATGCCGGCACCCGCGAGACCTTCGTCGACATCCCCGCGACCGGCACCGGCTCGCGGACCTACACGCTGCAGATGCGCACCTCCGAACCCGGGTCCGAGCGGCTGACGCTCGATTATTTCAACTACGACACCGGCTCCTTCCAGGTGGTCACCGCCGTCCCGACCACGCGACGCCAGTCGGCGCGGGTCGCCTATGCCCATCTCGTCGTCCAGGCCTTCAAGAGGTGAGCATGGCCCTACGCCACCGCGTCGTCGTCTACGACACCGCCAGCGGGCGGATCGATCATGTCGCGACCAATGTTCCCGAGGAGCTGGTCGGCGCGCAGGCGCTGACCGGGCAGTCGGCGATGATCACCACGCTGGACCGGGTTTCCGGCGCGGACTGGTACGTGGCCGGCGGCGTTCTCGCGCCGCGCCCGTCGCTGACCTTCGACAGGCTGGAGATCACGGCCGACGGCGAAGACACCGCCCGGCTGGAGCGGCCCGGCGTCTGGACCGCCCATATCGACGGCGCGGCCTACGACATCACCGGCCCGCTCGAATTCGCCGCCGACATGCCGGGGGTCTACGTGGTCGTGGTCGAGGACGAGGACGCCTTCCCCTGGCTCGCCTATCGCGCGGAGGTCGTCGCATCGTGAAGCTGACCCTTCGCAAGGACATCGCGGGCGAGCGCGCCGCCGCCATCGCGCGCGTCAATGCGCGGGCCGGGGCGCTGCGCGGGCGCGTGGTGACCGTGATCCCCGGCCAGGAGATGATCTATCTCGAAAAGGCGTCGGAAGCGCGGCGCTACCTCGCAGCCTACCCCGCGCCGGAGGACATCCCCGGCGCGCTCGACGCCGATCCGGCCACCGGCTTTCCGTTCCTGTGCGCCGAGCTCGGCATCACCGCCGACGATCCGCATGCGCTGGCGCTGATCTGGATCGGCGGCGCGAGCCTGTTCCGCCAGATCGGCGCGGCGATCGAGACCATCCGCCTCGGCGCCGTCGCCGCGATCGAGGCGGCCGCCAGCCCCGTCGGAATCGCCGCCGCCGAGGCCGCCGCCGAGGCCGCCTTCGCCCTGGTTTTCGGATAGTCCCCGCGACCCTCACCCTCTGACCCGTCAATTTCGCCCGGAGAGCGCCATGCCCCCCCTGCCCTTTGGTCCCAAGACGCCGATCGACGCCGAGGTCGGCGACGCGCTGCTGGTCGCGCGCGGCGAGGGCCTCGGCCTCGAGGTCGAGAAGATCCGGCTGGAGGACGCCGCGACCGGCGCGCTGGTGGCGGAGGGCCTCGACGCGTTCCTCGAAGGCGACGCCTGGCGCACCGGCGGCGGCGGCGGCGGCGGGTCGGGGGCGGACGGCAGGACCGTGCTCAGCGGCGCGGCCACGCCCTCGGGCGGCACCGGGTCCAACGGCGATTTCTACATCAACACCGCGACCTGGGTGATCCACGGGCCGAAGGCGGGCGGCGCCTGGCCGGCGGGCGTGTCGCTGCTCGGCGCGGCGGGGGCGGCCGGGGCCAGCGGCGCGAGCGTGCTGAGCGGCGCCGGCGCGGCCTCCGGCGGTGCGAACGGCGATTTCTACGTCCGCACCTCGAACTGGACGATCAGCGGCCCGAAGGCGGGCGGCGTCTGGCCGGCGGCGGTCAGCCTGATCGGCGCGGCCGGCGCGGACGGGCTGGCCGGCG
>NZ_CALAGI010000139.1 GCF_937891315.1 uncultured Amaricoccus sp.
CGTGTGCTCTTCCGATCTCCATCGGCCGCGTCCTCGACGTGGAACTGCCCCGCCCCCCGCGCTCGCAAGGCCCTGGTCGAACATCCGGACTACTACCGCTACCGCGCGGCCGTCCTCGAGTTCCTCGAGGAATATGAGCGCGGCGCCCACAAGAAGGACGTCGCGTGATGGCGTTGAATGCCCGCGAAGCCGCGGCCTCCGTCCCCGACGTCCCGCGCCACGCCGGGATGGTCGCGCCGCCGATCCACGGTCATGGCGAGGTGACGCGCGTCGTCGCCTGGTTCTTCTGAGATTTCGAGGAGACGGAAGATGACGCAGAAACTTGTCGTCATAGGCGCGGGCATGGCGTCGGGTCGCGCGCTGGAGCACCTGTTCGAAGCCGATCCCGAAGCCTACGAAGTCACGCTCTTCAATGGCGAGCCGCGCGGCAACTACAACCGGCTGATGCTCTCGCCGGTCCTGTCCGGTGAGAAGACCTACGAGGAGATCGTCACCCACGATGACGACTGGTACGCGGGGAACAAGGTCCGGACCCGCTTCGGCGAGCATGTGACCAGGATCGACCGCGCGCGCCGCACCGTCCTCACCAAGACCGGCGAGACGGAATACGACAAGCTGCTGATCGCCACCGGATCAATGCCGTTCATGCCGCCGCTGCCGGGCAAGGATCTCGAAGGGGTCATGCCCTATCGCGACCTCGACGACGTGAACCGGATGCTCGACGTGGCCACCCTGCCGGGGGCCAGGGCGGTGGTCATCGGTGGCGGCCTTCTCGGGCTGGAGGCGGCGGCGGGCCTGCGGCTGCGCGGCATGGAGGTCGTGGTCCTGCATGTCATGGGCCATCTGATGGAGCGCCAGCTCGACCCTTCCGCCGGCTACCTGCTGCGAAAGGATCTCGAGCGCCGCGGCATCAAGATCCACTGCGAGGCCCAGACCAAGGTGATCCTCGGCAACAACCGGGTCGAGGCGGTGGCACTGGAGGACGGCACGATATACCCCGCCGACATCGTGGTCATTGCCGTCGGCATTCGCCCCGAGACCCGCGTCGCCAAGGATGCCGGCATCGAGATCGCCCGCGGCATCGTCGTGGACGACGCGATGCGCACCTCGGATCCGCACATCCTGTCGATCGGCGAATGCGTCGAGCACGCGGGCATTGTCTACGGTCTCGTGGCGCCGCTCTACGACCAGGCCAAGGTGGTTGCCCGGACACTGCTCGGCGAGGAGGCGTGCTTTGTCCCCGTCGAACTCGCGACCAAGCTCAAGGTCACCGGCTGCGACCTGTTCTCGGCGGGTGATTTCGCCGAAGGCCCCGACCGCGAGGAGATCGTCTTCCGCGACGTCGCGCGCGGCGTCTACAAGCGTCTGGTTCTCAAGGACGACGTCATCATCGGCGCGGTGATGTACGGCGACACCGCCGACGGCGCCTGGTTCCTCGGCAAGATCAAGGCCAGGGAAGACATCTCCGCCTGCCGCGACACGCTGATCTTCGGCCCGGCCTACGCGGGAGGGGCGGCGCCGGACCCGATGGCGGCCATCGCCGCCCTGCCGGACGATGCCGAGATCTGCGGCTGCAACGGCGTCTGCAAGGGCAGGATCGTATCCGCCATCACCGGGGGTGGGCTGACCACGCTCGACGAGGTCCGGGCCAGCACTAGGGCCAGCACGTCCTGCGGCCAGTGCACCGGCCTCGTGGAGCAGGTGCTGGCGGTGACGCTCGGCGACAGTTTCGTGATGCCGGCGGCCAAGCCGATGTGCAAATGCACCGACCTGACCCATGAGGACCTGCGCAGGCTGATCAAGGCCAAGGAACTGAAGTCGATGCCGGCGGTCTGGCAGGAGCTCGGCTGGAAGACCTCCTGCGGCTGCCATTCCTGCCGACCCGCGCTCAATTTCTACCTGCTGGCGGACTGGCCGGACGACTATGTCGACGATGCGCAGAGCCGGTTCATCAACGAGCGGGTGCATGCCAACATCCAGAAGGACGGCACCTTCTCCGTGGTCCCGCGAATGTGGGGCGGCGTCACCACGCCCGGGGAACTCCGCGCCATCGCCGACGCCGCCGAGAAATACAACGTGCCGATGGTGAAGGTCACCGGGGGCCAGCGCCTCGATCTGCTCGGGGTGAAGAAGGAGGATCTGCCGGCGATGTGGGCCGATCTGAACGCGGCGGGCCTCGTCTCGGGTCACGCCTATACCAAGGGTCTGCGCACGGTGAAGACCTGCGTCGGGACCGATTTCTGCCGCTTCGGGACGCAGGATTCCACCGGTTTCGGCATCCGGCTGGAGAAGCGGCTCTGGGGCTCCTGGACCCCGCACAAGGTCAAGCTCGCGGTTTCCGGCTGCCCGCGCAATTGCGCGGAGGCCACCTGCAAGGATGTCGGCGTGGTCTGCACCGACGCGGGCTACAACATCGGTGTCGGCGGCGCCGCCGGTCTCGACCTCAAGGCAACCGAGCCGCTCACCACCGCGAAGACCGAGGACGAAGCGATGGAGATCACCGTCGCCTTCATCCAGCTCTTCCGCGAGAACGCCAGGTATCTCGACCGTCCCTATCGCTGGATCGAGAAGGTCGGTCTCGACTGGGTCAAGGAAAGGGTCGTCGACGATCTCGAAGGCCGCGCGGCGCTTGTCGCGCGCTTCGACCACAGCCAGACCATCTACCAGACCGACCCCTGGGCCGAGCGCGCGCGGGGCGGCGAGTCACATGAATTCGTTCCCCTCGCCGACCTGACATTGAGGGCGGCGGAATGACCCGCGCCGCGCATGATTTCGCACCGCGGGTCGCGCCGGCTGCCTCCGACGACATGCACGACCCGACTTGGACGATGGCAAATCCACTACCGCGCACCGAGGGCCCGAGATGAACATGATGACGATGGACTGGCTCGACATCGGCGCCGTCGAGGACATCCCGCGCCGGGGCGGCCGGGTGGTGCGGACCGCCCGCGGCTGCGTCGCCGTCTTCCGGGCGGCCGACGACCGCGTCTTCGCCCTCGACGACCGCTGCCCGCACAGGGGTGGCCCGCTCTCGGACGGCATCGTGCATGGCCACAGCGTGACCTGTCCGCTGCATTCCCGGGTGTTCTCGATGGAAACCGGCGAGGCGCGGGCGCCGGACGAAGGTCATGTCCGCGTCCACGGCACCCGCGTCGAGGCGGGTCGCATCCTCCTCGATCCCGCTGCCTTGCGGGACTGAACGCTCCGCCGAACCGTCATCAGCCCGAGGGGCGCCGCCGATGAAGACATTCCCGATGTTCCTCAAGATGGCCGGGCGCCGGGTGGTGATCCTCGGCGGCGGTGAGCAGGCGGTACAGAAGACCCGCCTGATCCTCAAGACCGAGGCCGAGATCGTCGTCGTGGCGCCCGAGCTCGCCCCCGAACTCGTGGCACTCGCGGGTCGCGGCCGGATCCGCCATGAAACGGCGATCACGCCGGCGCTCTTCGAGAACGCGGCCCTCGCCTTCGTCGCCAGCGGCGACCGTGCCGAGGATGCGCGCCTCGCTCGCCTCGTGCGCCGCGCCGGCGTGCTGACGAACGTGGTCGATGCCCCGGATCTCTGCGACGCCTTCACACCGTCGATCGTCGATCGCGATCCGCTGGTCGTCGCCATCGGCACCGAAGGCGCGGCGCCCGTCCTTGCCCGACAGATCAAGACCGCCGTCGAGACCATGCTCGAACCGCGCCTCGGTGACTTCGCCGCCCTCGCCGGCCGTATGCGCGACGAGGTGGCCGCGCGGATCGCCCCGGATCGCCGGCGTGCCTTCTGGGCCTGGGCCTTCGCCGGCGCCCCCCGCCGCGCGCATACCCGCGGCGCCGAACGCGCGGCGGCGCGGATCCTCAAGGATGCGATCGCGGCGGGCGGCGCCGGCGAGGACGGCGGCTTCGTCAGCCTGGTCGGCGCCGGTCCCGGCGCGCGTGACCTCATCACGTTGCGCGGCGTCCAGCGGCTTCAGGAGGCCGATGTGATCTTCTACGACCGGCTCGTCGACCCGGACCTCCTGGAACTCGCGCGCCGCGATGCCGAACGCGTCCATGTCGGCAAGGCGCCCGGCGCGACCGTCTGGCCACAGGAACGAATCAATGGCGTGATCCTCGCCGCCGCCCGCGCCGGCAAGCGCGTGGTGCGCCTGAAATGCGGCGATCCCGGCATCTTCGCCCGTGGCGCCGAGGAAGCCGCGGCCTGCGACGCCGCCGGCATCCCCTGGGAGATCGTGCCCGGCGTCACCGCCGCCGCGGCCGCCGCCGCCGAGATCGGCGGCTTTCTGACCGAGCGCGGCCGCTACGACAGCCTGATCCTGACCACCGGCCAAAGCTGTCCGGGCGATCCCGCGCCGGACTGGGGAAGTCTCGTGCGACCGGGCACCACCGTCGCGCTCTACATGGGGATCGGCGCGTCCGCCGAGATCCGGAGCGCATTGCTCGCGGCCGGCGCACCCGCCGCCTCGCCGGTCGATGTCGTGACCCGTGCCGGCACAGCCGAGGCGGAGCGCTGGCACTGCACGCTCGATACCCTCCACGCGACCGTCCGCGAGCAGGCGGTGCACAATCCCGCGATCATGCTGATCCGCTTCCCCAAGCCACGCGCCGCCTCCGGCGCCCGCGCGGTCGCCTGATCCGACCGGACTGCCACCGGGCGTTGGCGCGTGACGGGCGTCCGCTCCGGACGGGCAGCGCGATCAAACGCCGGCATTCGTTGGTTTCATCAGGCGGTCGGGCGGTTCGGCCGTTCCGGAAGGGGTGGATTGAGGGCCGGCAGTGCCGGGATCGTTCCCCGCGCCGATCCTTTCCGAGCCGCCGCCAACTGGCGGACGAGCGCGTCGCGGGCGGCTGTCTCGTCGGCTTGGCCGCCGGGGCGGCCGTAGGCGATGCTTTCGAGGGGACGCAGGGCGGCGTCGATCGCCGCCTCCTCCGGCGGGGAGAGCGGCGGGACGAGGCTGGACTGCCACGCCAGAAGGTTCCGGCGGATCCTCGCCGGCGGGTCATGCCGCGCCGACCGCAGGAGCCGGTGGCGCAGGGCTCTCGCGGACGGCGCGGACGGGCTGCGCCGCCGACGCGCGAGCAGCGTGACGGCGCCGCCGAAGGCGCCCAGGGCGACGGCGATCCAGACGATCGGCGCGAGGGAGCGCCGGTCGCCGGAGGCGTGCCAGCCCGGCGGCGTCGGGACGTCGATGATCAGCGGGTCTGTGGTCGCCGTTTCGCGGCTGGCGGTCGCGGTGTTCCACCAGTCGAGCGTGATGCCCGGGAAGACGTAGGAGCCCGGCTGCTGGATCACGTAGGCGATGGATTCGGCGCGCGTGGCGGGGTCGCCGTCGACGAGGACCGGCTGGCGAGGATAGGCGCGGAGGCCGGCGGGAGTGGCGAGGCGGGCGGCGAGGGGCGGCAGCAGCATGGCGGGCGGCCCGCTGGCGGTCGTGGTCAGGGTGAGGGTTACGGCGTCGCCGGGCTTCGGATTGGCCGGCAGGCCATCGAGCGTGATGGCAAGGGCGAGGCGGGTCGCGGCGAGGAAGGGGTCGATATCTTCCGCCCCGGCGGGGACGATGGCCGAGAAGCTGACGGGGGGAAGGTCGAGGGTGGCCGTGCGCGGCTGGCTGGTGTCAGGGTCGGCGTAGGTGATGCCGAGGGTCCGCGGGCCGAGATCGTAGGTCGCGGGGCGCTGCGGGATGATCTCCCAGGTTCGGGAAAGGCCCGACCAGCTGTCGGAGCCGATGCGTCGGGTAACGGGATGCGTCGATCGTTCGGGCAGGCGGGTAATGGCGTCGGCGATCCGGAGATCGGGCCAGACGGGCGGCCGGGGCATGAAGGTCGGGACGAGGATGGTGGCGGTGACGTCGATCGGCGTGCCGACGGCGACCGGTCCGTCGGGCGCGAGGGTGACGGTCAGCTTCGATTGCTGGGCGAGCGCCGGGAGGGCGAGGAGCAGGGCGAGCGCGGCGCCGCGCAGCGGGGCACCCATCGTCATGGCGCCTTGGCGGCCGACGCGGCTTCGATCGCGAAGCGGGTCTTGAGGAAATCGGCGGGCTTTGTCTCGACCGAGCGCATCCATTCGTCGGCGGAAGCCTCGGAGAGCTGCGAGTCCGCGGTGATGGTGGCGGGCTTGCCCTGATCGCCGGTCAGGTCGGTGGTGGTGGCGTCCGCGGCGTTGTCGTCGTTGTCGAGGTCAGGGTCCTCGGCGTCGCGGGCCTTGCTCAGATAGGCGAGGATGCGCCGCGCCACATCGAGGTTCCGGGCGGCGATCTGATCCTTCGGGTCAAGCTCGAGCGCCGCCTCGAAGGCGTCGATGCCGCCCTGATAGTCGCGGCCGCGGACGAGGGCGACGCCGCGGTTGGTCTGGGCGGTGGCGGTCCGGATCGGAGCGAGGATCCCGGCGGCGTCGGTGTATTCGCCGGCCCGGATCATCGCCGCCGCGCGCCATTCCGGGTTGGCGAAGGTCGCGGCGGCGTCCTTGTAGTGGTGGGCGTCGTAGAGGCGCTGGCCTCGCTGGTCGGCGGTCCAGAACCAGCCGGAGATCGTGTCGGTGACGCCCGCCGCGTGGGCGTGGTCGGGCGGCGGCAGTGCCAGGGCGAGCAGCGCCGCGCCCCAGCCGAGCGTCGTGCCGCGGCGGAACCAGGGAAGCACCAGCAGCGCGGCGGGGATGGCGAAGAGCCAGCCGTCGTCCTGGAGCTTGCCCTCCCCCGCCGCCGTCTGGGCGAGGCTGGAGGCGAGCGCGCGTTGGACGGCCCGGAGGTCGCCGTCGTCGATGGTGACGGAGACGGCGCGGATTTCGGCGCGGCGCGACCAGTCGGAGACCTCGGCCGGGATGTCGGGGGCGACGATCAGGGCGGCGCGGGCGCCACCGCCACTGCCCTTGGCGAAGCTGGCGATGTCGCCCGGGTCGATGCCATCGGTGACGAAGAGGATCGACCCGCGGGTATCCTCCCGCGCCAGCAGGCCGGCGGCGAGGGTGAGGGCGGAGGAGGCGACGCGGCCGGCGTCGGGCATGATGCCGGGGTCGAGCGCTTCGAGGAAGGGCAGGAGCACGGTCGGGTCGTCGGTCAGCGGCATGACGAGGTGAGCGGTGCCGGCGTAGGCGACGAGGCCGACGCGGCCGCCGGCGCGAAGGGCGACGAGGTCGCGGATCTTCTGTTTGGCGCGTTCGAGGCGGCTGGGGGCCACATCGGTGCCGGCCATGCTGGGCGAGAGGTCGAGGGCGACGACCAGCGGCGCGGTCTCGGTGACGAAGGGCGAGGGCGCGGCGCGCCAGGCCGGGCCGGCGGCGGCGAGGGTCATCAGCGCGGCGGCGCCGAGCAGGAGGTCGGAGGCGCGGGCGCGCGAGCCGGCGTCGCGGCCGATGGTGAGGGCGGCGAGCAGGTGCGGGGCGATGTGCGGTGTCGGCGCGGAACCGGCGGCGGCGCGCTGCCGGCGGAAAAACCAGAGGGCGGCGAGCGGGATCAGCGCGAGCAGGACCAGCGGCCGGAGAAAGGTGAAGGCGGCGAGCGCGGTCATGGCGCGATCACCGCCCCGGCGATCGCGATGGCCGCGCCGGGGTCCCGACGGATTTGGCCTTCGACCAATCCGTCGGCGCGCGTCCGCCCCTTGGCTGGCGCGGAAGGATTGGCGCCATGGGTCCGGGCGGCGGCGCCCTCCGCGTGCTTCGGCATGGTCTCGGGAACTCGGCCGGGACGAGGCTCCACCGAAGCCCCGCTGATCCGGGCCGGGGCAACCGTTCCCCGTTGTTGGGCAAACGGGGGACGGTTCATGATGTCCCCTCGCCGGGCCGCCGGGCGCGCGCGGTGAGGAGCATGGCGGCACGGGCGAGGATGACGAGGGCGGCGAAGGCGGCGGCGGGGAAGGCGGAGAGCGGGGTCCGGGGGCGCCAAGAGGTCGTCGCGCCCTGGCGCGCGCCGGCGGCGTCGATCCGCGCATAGATGGCGGCGAGGCCGACCGCGTCCTCGGCGCGGTTGAAGTCGCCGCCGGTGGCGGAGGCGATCGCCTGGAGCGTGGCGATATCGACCTTGTCGTCGTCGCCCGAGGCTTCGGGGTCGCCGACGGCGATGGTGTGGATGACGACGCCGTTCTGGCTGGCGATCTCGGCGGCGCTTTTCGGTGCCATGCGGCTGCCGGTGTCGGAACCGTCGGACAGCAGGATCAGGATGCGCGACTCGACCTTCGACGCCTCGAAGGAGCGGATGGCGAGGCCGATGGCGTCGCCGAGCATGGTGTTCTGCCCGGCCATCCCCGGTTCCAGCGTGGCGAGCAGGGTGCGGGCGGCGGCGGTGTCGCGGGTGAAGGGGACGAGCGTATAGGGCGCGTCGCCGAAGACGATGAGGCCGACGCGGTCGTCGCGGCGATCGGCGATGAAGCCGTCGAGCACGGCTTTCACGCCGTCGAGGCGGCTGCCGCGTATCCCGTCCGCGCCGATGAAATCGCGGGTCCGCATCGAACCGGAGATATCGACGGCGAGCATCACGTCGCGCGCGGTCTCGGTCCGCTCTACCGGCTCGCCGACCCATTGCGGGCGGGCGAGGGTGAGGAGAACCAGCGCCCAGAGAGCCCAGACGAAGGCCATCCGCGGCGAGGAGCGCGCGGGCACGACCGCGCCTTCGCCCTTGTCGAGGCCGGCGCTGGCGCCTTCGAAGAACGGGAAGCGGATCGCCTCGACCACCTCGCGGCGCGGTGGGGCAAGCCAGAGCACGAGGAGCGGCAGGGGCAAGGCGACGAGCACCCAGGGGAAGGCGAGCTCAAGCACGCTGGCGCCGGATCCAGCGGCGGGCGGCGGCGAGGGCGGCGCGGCCGTCGCAGGCGGCGGCCGGGCGATACGGCGCGGCTGCGAGCCGCTGGGCGAGCGGGCCGAAGTCGCCGCCGGTCCGGGCAAGGAACCGCGCCCAGTCATCGCCGGTCAGCGAAGCGACGGTCGGCCGCGGGGCGGTGACGAGGGCGACGCGGCGGAGCAGGGTCTGCAGGGCGGCGAGGGCGCCGGGGTCGCCGGTTTCGAGCGCGGGGGCGAGGCGCTTGAGCTCGGCAAGGGCCGCGCGGCGCCAGGCGGTGGCGCGGCGGTGCCGGACGAAGGCGACGATGGCGGCGGCGAGGGTGACGGCGATGAGGGCGGCGAGGATCGCCCAGGCCCAGGTCGCGGGCAGCATCGAGACCGGCGGCGGCTCGGTGATGTCGCGCAGCTGGTCGAGGAGGGAGACGAGGCTGTCGGCCGGCGCGGCGGGGGTGCTGGGTTCCATCATCGCCTCCGGGGTGGCGCGCCAAAGAGGTGGAGGATTTGCGGTATCGTGGGCTCACCGGCGCTGATGGGCAGGATGGCGGCGTCGAGATGTTCCTGCCAGGCAAGAAGGCGCTTGAGGCGGTCGCCCCCGACGGCGGCGAGGTTCTGGCGGACGCGGGGCGCGGCGAAGTCGAGCTCGACTTGAAGCGTCCCGTCGCCGACGACCATGCGGCCCGTCGTCGGCGTCTCGTGCGCGGAGGGGTCATGGACCAGCGCGAGGACGATGTCGTTGCCCCGCGCGATGCCGGTCAAGATGCGCAGCGTGTCGTCGTCGGCGCCGTCGAAGTCGGAAACGACGAGGAGGAGCCAGTCATGGGTGACGATCCCGGCGGCCCGGCGCAGGGTTTCGTTCAGGCGGGCGGCCGCGTCCGGGACGACGGGCGCCTCGGCGGAGAGGGCGAGGGAGCGGTCGGCGACGAGGTCGAGCAGGCGCGCCGCGGCGGAGCGCGCGCGCCGGGCGGGGATCGCGGCGGCGCCGGTATCGGAGAGGACCATGCCGCCGACGCGGTCGCCCTGGCCGAGGATCCGCCAGGCGGCGAGGGCGGCGATCTCGGCGGCGGTGACGGATTTCATGTTGAGGACGGTGCCGAAGAACATCGACTGGCGCTGGTCGACGAGGATCAGCGCCGGGCGGTCGCGCTCCACGCGGGTGACGCGGACATGGGGGCTGCCGGCGCGGGCGGTGACCTTCCAGTCGATGGCGCGCACATCGTCGCCGGGCAGGTAGGCGCGCAGCTCCTCGAACTCGAGGCCGCGGCCGCGCAGTCGGCTGGCCCGGCGGCCGGAGAGGGCGCTGCCGACCGGCTGGCGCGGCAGGAAATCGAAGCCGCGGGCCCGCGCCTCGAGCCCGGCGAGCCGGGCGAGGGTGGCGTGGATGCGCGGGTCGGGGACGGTCGGGTCGGGGGGCATGGCTCAGGCCGGGGCGACGAGCTTCAGGAGGTCGGCGAGCACGGCGTCGGCGTCGCGGCCCTGGCCGCTGGCCTCGTAGGAGAGGGCGACGCGGTGGCGCAGCACGTCCGGTGCGATGGCCTGAACGTCGCCGGGGGAGACGAAGTCGGCGCCCTTCAGCCAGGCGTGGGCGCGGGCGCAGCGGTCGAGGGCGAGGCCGGCGCGCGGGCTGGCGCCGAGGTCGATCTGGGCGGCCAGGTCCCTGGAATACCTGTCCGGATGGCGGGTCGCGGTGACGAGGTCGATGACGTAGGTCTCGATCGCCTCGGCGACATGAAGCGTGGCGATCTCGCGGCGGGCGGCGAAGACCGCATCGAGGGCGATGGGGGCGGCCGGCGGCGTCGGCGGGTCGTCCTGTCGGGGGGCGAGCATCGCCTGTTCCTCGGTCCGGAGCAGGCGGAGGACGTTCAGCTCATCCGCCGGGGCCGGGTAGTCCACCAGCACCTTCATCAGGAAACGGTCGGTCTGGGCCTCGGGCAGCGGGTAGGTGCCCTCCTGCTCGATCGGGTTCTGCGTGGCCATGACGATGAAGAGGTCCGGGAGCTTATGCGTGGTTTGTCCAACGGTTACCTGCCGTTCCTCCATCGCCTCCAGCAGCGCCGCCTGGACCTTGGCGGGGGCGCGGTTGATCTCGTCGGCGAGGAGGATGTTGCAAAACACCGGGCCGGGCTGGAAGCGGAACGCGCCCTTGCCGCCCTCGGAATAGTAGATGTCGGTCCCCGTGACGTCGGAGGGCAGCAGGTCGGGGGTGAACTGGACGCGGCTGAAATCGGCCTTCAGGTGGCTGGCCATCGCCTTGACGGCGCGGGTCTTGGCGAGGCCGGGCAGGCCCTCGATCAGCAGGTGGCCGTCGGCGAGGAGACCGATCAGCATCCGCTCGACGACGACGGGCTGGCCGAGCACCTCGGCGTTCATCGCCGTCTGGAGGGCGAGGATCGAGTCACGGGGCGACATGGTGCAACCCTCTGAAGGCGATGAATTTTTCCGATGCACAACGTATGTGATTTCCATGCACAACGCGTATGCATGATTTCGGGCGCGACACGGTCCGTGGCGGGTGGCCGGGCATCACCCGGACCTGACGAAATCGCCGGGCTTCCAGACGCGGGCGATGGCCGGCTGCTCGGGGCCGGAGGCGAGATCGGCATGCGCCTCGGCGGCGACGCGGGTCGGGGTCATGGTCTGGCCTCCAAGGGCTCGCGGGGTTCAACGCCGTCGTCGGGGCGGGGTTGGCCGGAGGTTGGGGGACGCGGGCCGGATCCCGCGTCCGTTTGCCTTCATTTGGCGGGCGGCGGCGTCAGGACGGAGCGGATATGGGCGTCGACGGCGGCCTGGACCTGGTCGACCGAGAAGCTGGCGGGCAGTTGGCTCGGCGGCCAGTCGATGAAGGTTTCGAGGAACGCCGCCGCCTTCATCGAGGCCTGGGCGGGCAGATAGGCGTTCTTCATCAGCCAGTCGTTGTACTGGTCGGAATAGAGGTCGGCGCGCTCGTACGGATCCATGCGCAGGTTGAAGATCTTCGGCACCCGCAGGCAGGTGAAGGGATCCTGCCAGACCTCGAAGCCGCCGGGAGTGCGCTGTTCGCAGAACACGCCTTTCCAGTCGCCCCACCGCGTGGCGACGAGCATCCCGTCGTCGTTGAAATAGTAGAAGTCGTCGCGCGCGCCCTTGTCGGCCTGGCCGGTCAGGTAGGGAAGCTGGTTGTAGCCGTCGAGATGGACCTTGAAGGTCTTGTCGCCCTCGGTCTTGCCGGCGAGCAGCTCGTCCTTGATGTCGGGGTCGCCGGCCGCGGCGAGCAGCGTCGGGAACCAGTCGAGGCCGGAGAATATCTCGTTGGAGACCTGCCCCGGCTGGATGTGGCCGGGCCAGCGCACCATCGCCGGCACGCGGAAGGCGCCCTCCCAGTTGGTGTCCTTCTCCGAACGGAACGGCGAGACGGCGGCGTCGGGCCAGGAGAAGAAGTTCGGGCCGTTGTCGGTGGTGTAGACGACGATGGTGTCGTCGGTGAGCCCCATGTCGTCGAGCGCCTTCAGGAGTTCGCCGACATGGCCGTCATGGATCACCATGCCGTCGGCATAGGTATTGCCGGGCATGCCGCTGACCCCGTCCTTGTCGGGCGGAACATGGGTGAAGGCATGCATGTGGGTGGTGTTCATCCAGGTGAAGAACGGCGTGCCGCTGTCGTGCTGGCGCTTCATGAAGTCGATGGCGGCGGCGGTCGTCTCGTCGTCGATCGTCTCCATGCGCTTCGTCGTCAGCGGCCCGGTATCCTCGACCTGGCCGTCGGCGGAGGATTTCACCACGCCGCGCGGATTGTAGGCCTTGAGGAAGTCCTGATCGTTCGCCGGCCAGTAGGGCCGTTCCGGCTCCTCCTCGGCGTTGAGGTGGTAGAGGTTGCCGAAGAATTCGTCGAAGCCGTGCGCGGTCGGCAGATACTCGTCCCGGTCGCCGAGATGGTTCTTGCCGAACTGGCCGGTGGCGTAGCCGAGCGGCTTCAGCGCCTGGGCGATGGTGATGTCGCGGTCCTGGAGGCCGACCGGCGCGCCGGGCACGCCGACCTTGGTGAGGCCCGTGCGCTTCGGGGTCTGGCCGGTGATGAAGGAGGAGCGGCCGGCGGTGCAGCTGTTCTCGGCGTAATAGTCGGTGAAGCGCATCCCCTCGGCGGCGATGCGGTCGATGTTCGGGGTCTTGTAGCCGACGAGGCCGTCACTGTAGGCCGAGATGTTCGACTGGCCGATGTCGTCGCCGAAGATGACGAGGATGTTGGGCTTGCCGCCGGTCGGCGGCGCGTCCTGCGCCATCGGGTGCCCCGAAGTCAGCGCGGCCATCGCCGTCGCCATCAGGAACGCGTGCGATCGCTTCATGTCTCGGTCTCCCCAGTAGCCTTCTTGACGCGCGGGCGGCGGACACCGCCCGCGCGCGTCGTCACTGAGCCATCGATTCGAAGCTCTTGTTCAGCTCCTGCTGGATCTGGTCGATCGAGAAGCTGTCCGGCCGCTGCGCCGGCGGGAACTCCTTGAAGGTGGCGAGGAACGCGCCGGCTTCCGCCTGGGCCGCGCTGAGCAGGAAGATGTGATCGAACAGCCAGTCGAAATAGGTGTTCGAGGTGATGCTGGCCCGCTCGTAGGGGTCGGCGCGCAGGTCGAACAGGCGGGGAACGCGGAGCTTGGTGAAGGGTTCGGCCCAGATGTTCAGCGTGCCCTCGGCGCGCTGCTCCTCGAACACGACCTTCCAGTTCTCGTAGCGCAGCGCCACCATTTCGCCGTCGTCGTTGAAGTAGAAGAACTCGTTCCGCGCGCTCTGATCCGAAGCGC
Organism: uncultured Amaricoccus sp.; assembly: GCF_937891315.1. GTDB lineage: Bacteria > Pseudomonadota > Alphaproteobacteria > Rhodobacterales > Rhodobacteraceae > Amaricoccus. The sequence continues at coordinate 13,516 of NZ_CALAGI010000139.1, forward strand.
CGGTCAGATAGGGGAGCTGGTTGAAGCCGTCGAGATGGTTCTTGTAGGTCTTGCCGTCGATCGTGGTTCCGGCCAGCAGCCGCTCCTTGATGTCGGTGTCGCCCACGGCGGCCATCAGCGTCGGAAACCAGTCGAGCCCCGAGACCATGCCGTTGGCCACCGAATCCGGCTTGATGTGCCCGGGCCAGCGGATCAGCGCCGGGACGCGGAAGGCGCCTTCCCAGTTGGTGTTCTTCTCGGAACGGAACGGCGTGGTGCCGGCGTCGGGCCAGGTGTTCTGATGCGGGCCGTTGTCGGTGGTGTAGATGACGATGGTATTGTCGGCGATGCCCATGTCGTCGAGCGATTTCAGCAGGGTGCCGACCACCGCGTCATGCTCGATCATGCCGTCGGCGTATTCGGTGAGCGCGGTCAGGCCGGGGGGGCTGCGATGTTCGTCGCGCACATGGGTGCGGGCGTGCATGCGGGTGGTGTTCATCCAGGTGAAGAACGGCGTGTTCGCGTCGTGCTGGCGCTTCATGAAGTCGATGGCGGCGGCCGAGGTCTCGTCGTCGATCGTCTCCATCCGCTTGCGGTTCAGCGGGCCGGTGTCCTCGACCGTGCCGTCGGCGGCGGATTTGATCACGCCGCGCGGGCCGAAGCGTTCGCGAAAGGCGGGGTCGGTCGGATAGTTGCGGTTCTCCGGCTCCTCCTCGGCATTGAGATGGTAGAGGTTGCCGAAGAATTCGTCGAAGCCGTGCGCGGTCGGCAGGAACTCGTCCTTGTCGCCGAGGTGGTTCTTGCCGAACTGGCCGGTGGCGTAGCCCTGGTCCTTGAGCGCCGCGGCGATCGTGACGTCGGAAGCCTGCAAGCCGGCGTTGGCGCCCGGCAGGCCGACCTTGGACAGGCCGGTGCGCAGCGTGGACTGGCCGGTGATGAAGGTGGAGCGGCCGGCGGTGCAGGACTGCTCGGCATAATAGTCGGTGAAGAGCAGGCCCTCGTTGCCGATCCGGTCGATGTTGGGCGTCGTGTAGCCCATCAGGCCCCTGGAATAGATCGACAGGTTGGTCTGGCCGATGTCATCGCCGAAGATGACGAGGATGTTGGGTTTGTCCGGTGCCGTTTGCGCCAGCGCGGCCGTACTCACCGACATGGCGAGCACCATGCCAATTCCGAGTGTCTTCAGCATTTTACATCCCCTCATGCACGCGGTCCATCGCAAGTCTGCCTCGCCTGAGCATGACGCATCCCGCGCAGGTAGGAAAGCGAATGTCCCGCGCGGCGGTCGGGGGCGGGGCTACTTCTCGCCCGTCCAGACGCGGCTCCAGTCCCTGGCCATGTCGACGACATGCCAGCCATGGGCGTCGGCCTGATCCAGCGCCCTGGCGAGCTTGCCGACGGGGCTGTCGCGGTCGTAGGCGAATTCGCGTTTCGCGTCGGTGTGGTGGATGATCATGCCGAAGCGCGGGCCCGCGCCGGCGGTCGTCCATTCCAGCATCTGGAAATCGCCGTCCGAATTGCCGGCGGCGAAGATCGGGCGCTGGCCGATCGCGGCGTCGATGCCGACCGGCTTGCCCGCCGCGTCGTCGATGAAGCGGATGCCGCCGTCCTTCCAGAGCGTGGGGACGCCGTCCTTCACCTCGTAGGTGGTGTCGCCCTGGCTGCCGATCACCTGCCATGTCGGGATGCCGTAGGCGTCCCTGGCGACCGAGCGCATGAAATCGACGCCGCCCCCCGAGACGATATAGGTGCGGAAGCCGTTGTCGCGCAGGTAGGACAGCAGTTCCACCATCGGCTGGTAGGTCATTTCCGCGTAGGTGAGGCCGCTGGTCGGGTGCTTCGCCGTGGTCAGCCACGCGCGGGCGCTGGACTGGAAATCCTCGACCGAGATGTCGGAATGCGAGACATCGAGGATCTCGACCAGCCCGGCCTCGCCGCCCGCCGTCACCGCCTTCATGTCGCCGGCCGCGGCGGCCTTCAGTATGTCGTCCTTCAGGATCGCCGGATCGGCCTTGGCCTTCTCGCGCAGGATGTCGAGGGCGAAGAGGCCCTGGAAATACAGCGGCTGCTCGCTCCAGAGCGTGCCGTCATTGTCGAAGACCGCGATCCGCGCCATCTCGGGGACGAAATCGTCCGAGGCGGGATCGGTGACGCGGGTCACGAAATCGACGATTCCCTGCTCGGTGGCCGTGTCGTTCCACGAGGGAAGCGGATCCGCCATCGCGGCCAGCGGGACGGCGAGCAGGGTCAGGGTCGCGGCGAGGTGTCGCATGGCAGGGGGTCTCCCGGTTGTCGTGCGAACGCGGCGTTTCGCGATTGGTTGGGCCGGAGCTTATCCGATCGTGCCGGCGATGTCAGGGTGGCATGGGGGATCGCGGGTGGCGGGCGATCCGCCGCGAATTCCCTCGCGGCCGCCTCTTGCCGACCTGCCGGGGGCGGGTCGCGGCGGGTGAGGATTTCTCCGGAGCGCGCAGATCGGGGCGGGCATGCCCGGCTTGAGCGTCACGATCTCGCCGACGGTCGAGATCGTGGCGGGGAGGCGGCCGGGGCCGCTTGGCGGGGTCGGCGGCGGCCGCTAAGCTGCGCGCCAGTCTTCCAGCGAGTGACCATGACAGACCAGGCCGACCGTTTCATTGCGAGGACCATCGCCGCGGAGATCAGCGCGCGACCCGATCAGGTGGCCGCCGCCGCCGCGCTGCTCGACGGAGGGGCGACGGTGCCGTTCGTCGCGCGCTATCGCAAGGAGGCGACCGGCGGGCTCGACGACACGCAGCTCAGGACGCTGGCCGACCGGCTCGTCTATCTGCGGGAACTGGAAGCCCGGCGCGCGGCGATCCTCGGCTCGGTGCGCGAGCAGGGCAAGCTGACGCCCGAACTCGAGGCCGGCATCGCGGCGGCGGCGAGCAAGGCGGCGCTGGAGGATCTGTATCTGCCCTACAAGCCGAAGCGGCGGACCCGCGCGATGATCGCGCGGGAGCGGGGGCTGGGCGCGCTGGCCGAGGCGATCCTCGCCGACCGGCGGACGCCGCCGGAGACGCTGGCCGCCGGCTATCTCGGCGAGGAGGTGCCGGAGGTGAAGGAGGCGCTGGCCGGGGCGCGGGATATCCTGACCGAGCAGTTGAGCGAGGACGCCGCGCTGATCGGGCGGCTGCGCGACTTCCTGCGACGCGACGGGATTGTCGCGGCGCGGGTGGTGAAGGGACAGGAGGAGAAGGGGGCGAAATTCTCCGACTATTTCGCCCATACCGAGAAATGGGCGGCGGCGCCGAGCCACCGGGCGCTGGCGATGATGCGGGGCGCGAACGAAGGCGTCCTGACGCTCGACATCGGGCCGGACGAGATGGCGCTGCCGCGCGTCGAGGCGATGATGGAGGGCGCGATCGGGGTGAGCGGCGACCTGCCGGGCGACCGGTGGTTGCGGGACGTGGCGCGCTGGGCCTGGCGGGTGAAGCTGAGCCTGTCGATGATGCTCGATCTGATGGGCAGCTTGCGCGATCGGGCGCAGGAGGAGGCGATCCGGGTCTTTGCGCGCAACCTGAAGGACTTGCTGCTGGCGGCGCCGGCCGGGGCGCGGCCGACCATGGGGCTCGATCCGGGGATCAGGACCGGCGTGAAGGTCGCGGTCATCGATGCGACGGGCAAGCTGCTGGCGACCGACACGGTCTATCCGTTCCAGCCGAAAAACGACTTGCGCGGGGCACAGGCGGCGCTGGCCGGGCTGATCGGAAAGCATGGCGTCGAGTTGATCGCCATCGGCAACGGCACGGCGAGCCGGGAGACCGAGCGGCTGGTGGGCGACCTGCTGGCCCTGCTGCCGGGAACCGCGCCGAAGCCGACGCGGGTCGTCGTCTCGGAGGCCGGGGCGTCGGTCTATTCGGCGTCGGAACTGGCGGCGAAGGAGTTCCCGGATCTCGACGTGTCGCTGCGCGGCGCGGTGTCGATCGCGCGGCGGTTGCAGGATCCGCTGGCGGAGCTGGTGAAGATCGAGCCGAAGGCGATCGGGGTCGGGCAGTACCAGCATGATCTGGACCAGCACCGGCTCGGCCGGTCGCTGGAGGCGGTGGTCGAGGACGCGGTGAACGCGGTGGGGGTCGATCTCAATACCGCCTCGGCGCCGCTGCTGGCGCATGTCTCGGGGCTGGGGCCGGCGCTGGCCGATGCGATCGTGGCGCATCGCGACGAAAAGGGCGCGTTCCGCTCGCGCAAGGAGCTGCTGGGTGTCGCGCGGCTGGGCCCGCGGGCCTTCGAGCAGGCGGCGGGGTTCCTGCGCATCCGGGACGGAGACGAGCCGCTGGATGCCTCCTCGGTGCATCCGGAGGCCTATGAGGTGGCGCGGCGGATCGTGAAGGCCTGCGGACGCGACCTGCGCGGCGTCATGGGCGACGAGGCGCGGCTGCGGACGGTGGAGCCGGCCGATTTCGTCGATGCGCGCTTCGGCCTGCCGACGGTGCGCGACATTCTGGCGGAGCTGGCGAAGCCCGGACGCGATCCGCGGCCGGCCTTCGTGACGGCGAGCTTCAAGGAGGGGGTCGAGGCGATCTCGGACCTGAGGCCGGGGATGCTGCTGGAGGGGACGGTGACCAATGTCGCGGCCTTCGGCGCCTTCGTCGATATCGGCGTGCATCAAGATGGGCTGGTCCATGTCAGCCAACTCGCCGACCGGTTCGTGAAGGATCCGCATGAGGTGGTGAAGGCGGGCGACGTGGTGAAGGCGCGGGTGATCGAGGTGGATGTCGCGCGCAAGCGGATCGCGCTCAGCATGCGCCGCGAGGCCGCGCCGGCCGCGCCGACGCCGGCGCGCGACAGCCGCCCGGCGCGCGCGCCCGTCAAGCAGGAGGCGCCGTCGCCGTCGGGCGCCTTCGGCGACGCGCTGCGCGATGCGATGAAGGCCAAGGGCGACGCCAAGGCCCGGTCGTGACCGCGTTCCTGGGCCAAGCGCGGCCATGAGCGGCGCGATACCCACGCCCCCCGGCGCGATGCCGGTGCCGCGCGGCGCCCTGACCGCCGACCGATCCATGGCGGATCTCACCTGGCTGCGCGTCGGCGGGCCGGCCGACTGGCTGTTCCAGCCGGCCGACGAGGCCGATCTGGCGGAGTTCCTGCGCGCCCTGCCAAGGGATGTTGCGGTGCTGCCCGTCGGGGTCGGGTCGAATCTGATCGTGCGCGACGGCGGGCTCGACGGCGTGGTGGTTCGCCTCGGCCGCGGCTTCAACGGCATTGCGATCGAGGAGGGAAGGGTGGTGGCGGGCGCCGCCGCGCTCGACGCCCATGTCGCGCGCCGCGCGGCGGAGGCGGGGATCGACCTTACCTTCCTGCGCACCATTCCGGGTTCGATCGGCGGCGCGGCGCGGATGAACGCCGGCTGCTACGGCACCTATACCGCCGACGCCTTCGTCTCGGCGAAGGGAATTGCCCGCGATGGCACGGCGGTGGTGCTCGGTCCCGCCGACATGGGCTTTGCCTATCGGTCGACGGACCTGCCCGCCGATCTCATCCTGACCGAGGTCACCTTCGCCGGGCCGCGCGGCGATCCGGCGGCGCTCGCCGCGCGGATGGAGGAGCAGATCGCGCGGCGCGATGCCAGCCAGCCGACGAAGGACCGCTCCGCCGGATCGACGTTCCGCAATCCGGCGGGCTTTTCCTCGACCGGGCGCGACGATGACGTGCACGATCTCAAGGCCTGGAAGCTGATCGAGGAGGCCGGAATGAAGGGCGCAACCCTGGGTGGAGCGCAGATGTCGGCCAAACATGCCAATTTTCTGATCAACGCCGGAGGGGCCACGGCGGCGGATCTGGAAAATCTTGGTGAGCAGGTGCGAAAAAAGGTTTTCGATTCAACCGGAATATGCCTAGACTGGGAAATCATGCGGGTCGGCCGAAGGTAGGCCGCTCGCGACGACCCCGAAAAAGGCCGCCAACGGCCGTGGGGCGTTAGAAAATTGAGGCGGGCATGTCGAGCAGGACAGCAGCCCGCATCGCAGTGCTTATGGGTGGCCGTTCGGCCGAGCGTGAGGTATCGCTCGTCTCCGGCCGAGAGTGCGCGGCTGCGTTGCGGACCGAAGGTTTCACGGTCGTCGAGATCGACGCCGGGCCAGATCTCGCGTCGGTGCTTGGCGCCGAGCGGCCGGATGTCGTGTTCAACGCGCTGCATGGCCGCTGGGGCGAGGATGGCTGTGTTCAGGGCCTGCTCGAATGGCTCGGCCTGCCCTATACCCATTCCGGCGTTCTCGCCTCGGCGCTCGCCATGGACAAGGTCCGGGCAAAGCAGGTCTTCGCCGCCGCCGGCCTGCCGGTCGCCGCCAGCCGCCTCGCCTGCAAGGACGAGGTGCGCGGCCATCATCCGATGCCGCCGCCCTATGTGGTGAAGCCGGTCAGCGAGGGTTCCTCGGTCGGGATCTATATCGTCCACGCGGAAGCGAACGGTCCGGCCCAGGTGTCCGACGAGATGCCCGAGGTGCTGATGGTCGAGGCGTTCGTGCCCGGCCGCGAACTCACCACCACCGTCATGGGGGACCAGCCGCTGGCGGTGACGGATATCCTCGTCGATGGCTGGTACGACTATCAGGCGAAATACGCGCCCGGCGGCTCGCGCCACGTGGTGCCGGCCGACCTGCCGGCGGCGATCACCGATGCCTGCCTCGACTATGCGCTGCGCGCGCACCGCGCGCTCGGCTGCCGCGGGGTCAGCCGCACGGATTTCCGCTGGGACGAGAGCCGGGGTCTCGACGGGCTGTTCCTGCTGGAGACCAACACCCAGCCCGGCATGACGCCGACCTCGCTGGCGCCGGAGCAGGCCGCCTATCGCGGCTATTCCTTCGGGGCGCTGGTGCGCTGGATGGTGGAGGACGCGTCATGCTCCCGGTAGTGCCATCCGCGCCCCGTCCCCCGGCTCGCCGCGACGGCGCCCGCCGCGATCCCGCGCCTTCGCGCCTGCGCTACCGCCTCAACCGGCTGTGGCTCCGCCCCGGCTTCCGGCGGCTGGTCAATTTCGGTGTGCCGATGCTGGCCGGCGTGCTCGCCTCCTGGACCGTGCTCGCCCAGTTCGACCTGCGCGCCAACGCGGTCGCCACCTACGAGTCCCTGCGCGAGGCGATCGTCGACCGACCGCAGTTCCTCATCACCCGCGTCGAGGTGCCGGACGTCAGCGCCGATCTGGCCGAGCAGATCCGGGTCGCCGCCTTCGTGCCGCTGCCGGCGAATTCGCTGGAGGTCGACGTGATCGCCGTGCGCGAGCGTGTCGAGGCGCTGGCCGCCGTCGAGCGCGCCCGGGTGCGCGCCGTGGCCGGCGGTGTGCTCGAGATCCGCGCGATCGAACGCATCCCGGTTGCGATCTGGCGCTCGGACGCGGGGCTGGAGCTCATCGACCAGAAGGGGGTGCGCGTCGCCGAGGTGGACAGCCGCCTGCGCCGCGTCGACCTGCCGCTGATCGCCGGCGCGGGCGCGACGGCGCATGTCTCCGAGGCGCTGGCGCTCTATGACGGCGCCCGCCCGGTCGCGGCGCGCATCCGCGGCCTCGTTCGCGTCGGCGAACGGCGCTGGGACATGGTGCTCGACCGCGGCCAGGTGATCCGCCTGCCCGAGCAGGACCCGGGCGCCGCGCTGCGCCGGGTCATGGCGCTGGAAGTGGAAGAGCAGCTGCTCGAACGGGACGTGACGGTCGTCGACATGCGCGATCCCCGCCGGCCGACGCTGCGGCTGACCGATTACGCAAGGGATGAGTTGGCGCGGTTGCGCGCCGGTGTCGCGGGAGAGGATGCATGAGGCGCGAGCTCTACGAGGTACAAAGGGCGATGCGGGCGCGCCGCGAGGCGGCGCTGAAGCGCGGCGTGATCGCCGTGCTCGATGTCGGCACGGCCAAGATCGCCTGCCTCGTTCTGCAATTCGTCCCCGATGAGACCGACGCGCCCGCCGAGGCGCCGGACAGCCGCCCGACGCTGCGCCAGGGCGCGTTCCGCGTCATCGGCGCGGCCAATACCCGCTCGCGCGGGGTCGCCTTCGGCGAGATCGCCTCGATGGAAGAATGCGAGCGCGCGATCCGCACCGCGATCCAGGGCGCGCAGAAGATGGCGAACCTGCGGGTCGATCACGTGATCGTCTCCTTCTCCGGCGGCCGCCCGCGCTCCTACGGCGTCACCGGCGAGACCGAGGTGCTGAACGGCGCCGTCGCCGAGCGCGATATCGGCCATGTGCTCGCCGCCTGCGAGATACCGGACCACGGCCACGATCTCGAAGCGATCCATGCCCTGCCGGTGAACTTCTGCCTCGACAGCCGCACCGGCCTGACCGACCCGCGCGGCCAGGTCGGCAAGATCCTCGCGGTGGACATGCATCTGCTGACCGTCGGCGCCACGCCGCTGCGCAATGTGCTGCATTGCATCCGGCGCTGCGACCTCGAACTCGCCGGCGTCGTCGTCTCGTCCTATGCCAGCGGCCTCGCCAGCCTGATCGAGGACGAGCAGGAGCTTGGCGGCGCCTGCGTCGATATCGGCGCGGGCGCCACCGGCATCTCGATCTTCGTGCGGCGCCAGATGATCTTCGCCGACGCGGTGCGGATGGGCGGCGGGCATATCACCAGCGACATCTGCCAGGGCCTTCAGGTCTCGATGCAGGATGCCGAGCGGCTGAAGACCATGCACGGCGGTCTGGTCGCCACCGGCCTCGACGATCGCGAGATGATCGAGCTGCCCTCGATCCTCGGCGACTGGGACCACGACCGGCGGCAGATCAGCCGGTCCGAGCTGATCGGCGTCATGCGCCCGCGCGTCGAGGAAATCCTCGAGGAGGTGCGGGCCCGGCTCGACGCCTCCGGCTTCGAATATCTGCCGAGCCAGCGCATCGTGCTGACCGGTGGCAGCGCGCAGATCCCCGGGCTCGAGATGATCGCCCAGCGCATCCTTGGCCGGCAGTGCCGGGTCGGCAAGCCGCTGCGCGTGCAGGGCCTGCCGCAATCGGCGACCGGCACCGCCTTCGCCACGGCCGTCGGCCTCGCGATGCATGTCTCGCATCCGCAGGACGAATGCTGGGATTTCGAGGTTCCGGCCGACCGCCACGGCGCCCGGCGCGTGACCCGCGCCTTCCGCTGGTTCAAGGAAAACTGGTAACTTGTGTGTAGTTGTACGGAAAACGGCCAATCTTGTAGGTGTACCCAACATCTTGGGGTTGATCGCGTGAAATCTCGTGACCCTAGCGGTGTATTCCGCTAGGATCACGAATCAAGACAAGAATGCCGCGCGGGGGCGCGGACGCAGGGGCAACAGGACAGGCGGACCATCATCATGGCATTGACTCTCAGTATCCCGGTTACCAACGACCTCAGCCCCCGGATCACCGTCATCGGTGTCGGTGGTGCCGGGGGTAACGCGGTCAACAACATGATCGAGAATGCGTTGGAGGGCTGCGAGTTCGTGGTCGCCAACACCGACGCGCAGGCGCTGCAGAACTCGCGCTCCGCCAACAAGCTTCAGCTCGGCGCCCGCGTGACCGAGGGGCTCGGCGCCGGTGCGCGGCCCGAGGTCGGCGCCGCCGCCGCCGAGGAGAGCATCGAGGACATCGTCGAGAAGCTCAGCGGCTGCCATATGTGCTTCATCACCGCCGGCATGGGTGGCGGCACCGGCACCGGCGCCGCGCCGATCATCGCCAAGGCCGCGCGCGAGATGGGCGTGCTGACCGTCGGCGTGGTGACCAAGCCCTTCCAGTTCGAGGGTGCGCGCCGCATGCGCCAGGCCGAGGCCGGGGTCGAGGAACTGCAGCAGCATGTCGATACGCTGATCATCATCCCGAACCAGAACCTGTTCCGGCTGGCCAACGAGAAGACCACCTTCACCGAGGCCTTCGCGCTGGCCGACGACGTGCTCTACCAGGGCGTGAAGGGCGTGACCGACCTGATGGTCCGCCCGGGCATCATCAACCTCGACTTCGCCGACGTCCGTTCGGTGATGAACGAGATGGGCAAGGCGATGATGGGCACCGGCGAGGCCACCGGCGAGGATCGCGCGGTTCAGGCGGCGGAGAAGGCGATCGCCAACCCGCTGCTCGACGAGATCAGCCTCAAGGGTGCCAAGGGCGTGCTGATCAACATCACCGCCGGCCCGGACCTGACGCTGTTCGAGCTGGACGAGGCGGCGAACCGCATCCGGTCCGAGGTCGATCCGGATGCGAACATCATGGTCGGCTCGACGCTCGACCCCG
>NZ_CALAGI010000140.1 GCF_937891315.1 uncultured Amaricoccus sp.
TGCCCCGGCAGGGCACGCCCGTCACGATTTCGCGTAACCTCGAAATCGCGCAGTGGAGGCTTGGACGTCGCGCATCTATCGGACATCGCAGGCGGGGCGGCAGGGACACCGACAGGGGCGCCGCCTTGGGCGGCTACGCGAGGTCCGGGTTGGGAAGGGCGCAGGCGAAGCAACCAAACGGATTTGGTATCATAGGCGGGCGGCGAGGCGGGTTGCCTGGTCGATCGCACGCTTGGCGTCGAGCTCGGTGGCGCGGTCGGCGCCGCCGACGATGTGGGGCGCGACGCCACGAGCCACAAGCGCGTCGGCGAGAGCGCGGCTCGGCTCCTGGCCCGCGCAGAGAACGACGGTGTCGGCCTCGATCAGCCGCGGGTTCTCGCGCCCGGGACCCGAGCTGATCCGCAGGCCGCGGGGCGTGATCTCTTCGTAGTTCACGCCGCCCATCATCCGAACGCCGCGCGCCGCGAGGCTCGCGCGGTGGATCCAGCCGGTCGTCTTGCCAAGGGTCGCGCCGGGCCGCCCGGCCTTGCGCTGGAGCAGGGTAATCGCGCGGGCACTGGGCGGCGGCGCCGGCTCCGCGAGCCCGCCGGACGTGAGGTCAGGGTCGCCGACGCCCCATTCCCGACGCCATGCCGCGGGATCGAGCGTCGCCGAGGGGCCGGACTGCGCAAGAAATTCCGCGAGGTCGAAGCCGATGCCGCCGGCGCCGACGATCACCACCCGAGGGCCGACATCGGCGCCGCCGCGCAGCACGTCGAGATAGCCGAGCACATGCGGCTGATCCTGGCCCGGGATCGCCGGATCGCGCGGCACGACGCCCGTCGCGATCACCACCGCGTCGAAGCCGGCGAGATCCTCCGGCCCCGCCTCGGCGCCGAACCGCGCTTCAATCCCGGCCTCCGCCACCGCGCGGGCGTAGTAGGCGACGAGGCCCTCGAACTCCTCCTTGCCCGGGATGCGCTTGGCGAGATTGAGCTGGCCGCCGATCCGCTCGTCCCGCTCGAACAGAGTGACCGCGTGGCCGCGCCCGGCGGCGGCCAGCGCCGCCGCGAGGCCGGCCGGACCGGCGCCTACCACCGCGATCCGTCGCGCAACCGTCGCGGGGTCGAGGCGCAGCTCCGTCTCGTGGCAGGCGCGCGGATTGACAAGGCAGCTGGAGACCCTGAGCGCGAAGGTATGGTCGAGGCAGGCCTGGTTGCAGGCGATGCAAGGCGTGATCGTTTCCGGCCGCCCGGCCGCCGCCCGCGCCACGAAGCGCGGATCGGCGAGAAACGGCCGGGCAAGCGAGACCATGTCGGCCGCCCCCCCGGCCAGCAGCGCCTCGGCCACGTCGGGCGTGTTGATCCGGTTCGAGGCGATGAGCGGCGCGCCGATCCGCTCGCCCATCATCCGCGCGGTGAGCCAGGCGAAGGCGGCGCGCGGCACCGAGGTGGCGATGGTCGGCACACGCGCCTCGTGCCAGCCTATGCCGGTATTGACGAGGGTCGCACCGGCCGCGACCACGCCGCGGGCGACAAAGGTGATCTCGTCCCAGGTCTGGCCCTCGGGCACCAGGTCGATCATCGACAGGCGATAGATCAGGATGAAATCCGCGCCCACCGCCGCCCGGACGCGCGCCACCACCTCGATCGGAAAGCGCGCGCGGTTCTCGATCGGGCCGCCCCAGCCGTCGGCGCGGCGGTTGGTACGCGGTGCGAGGAACTGGTTCAGGAGGTAGCCCTCGGAGCCCATGATCTCGACCCCGTCATAACCCGCCTCGCGTGCCCGCGCGGCCGCGGTGGCGATGTCGGCGATCTGCTTCTCGATGCCGGCGGCGTCGAGTTCCGCCGGTGTGTACTGCGAGATCGGCGAGCGGATCGGCGAAGGCGCCACGGCGCGCGGCGAATAGGCATAGCGCCCGGCGTGCAGAATCTGCATCGCGATCCGCCCACCGGCCGCGTGTACCGCGTCGGTGACGATCCGGTGGTGGGCGATATCCTCCGCCGTGAACAATCCCGCCGCGCCGGGTAGCACGGCGCCCTCGGAGTTCGGCGCCATGCCGCCGGTGACGATCAGGCCAACGCCCCCCTCGACCCGCGCGACATAGAAGGCGGCGACCCGCGCCCAGTCGCCGGTTTCCTCGAGTCCGGTATGCATCGAGCCCATCAGAACCCGGTTCGGCAGGGTGACGAAGCCGAGATCGAGCGGGGCGAGAAGGCGCGGATAGGCGGGTTGGCTCACGATGGCGCACTCGCGTGGGGCTGCGCCGATCCTGTCGCAAACCTCGCCCGATGTCACCCGCCGGACGAGGTGGGTGACGCGACGTTCCCCAACGGCGACGCCGCCGGCGCCTGGCGGACGGGATTGGCGCGCTGGATCGCATCGGCGAAGCCCGCGAGGAGGGTGAAACCCTCCTCCGGATCCTCGCGGGACCCGTTGAAGCCCAGTTCGGAAATCGCGATCAGCCGGCCATTGATTTCGAGAAAGCCCCGCCAGAAGCGGGGATCGACGCCGACGATCGGCTGCGCCCCCCGGTCCTCGACCAGCACATAGAGCACGCCGGCCCGCGTCTGGGTCGCGAGGATCCGCACGCCGGCGGTCTGACCGCCGCGCCCGACCAGCGCGCGCCCCTGGGGCGTCGCGACGTAGCGCTCGAGATCGGCCAGCGACTGGGTGGCGGGGCCGCCGTCGCCGAGGCCGCCCGTCGAGATGCTGGCGGTCAGCGCGGCGCCGACCGTCGGCCGCGCGGTCGCCGGCGTCGCCTTGCCGAGCAGCGCGCAGTCGCTCAGCAGCACGAAGGCACCCGTCGAGGTGACGCTGGTGCTGCGCGCATCGACGCAGAAACCGGCGGGCGCCGCGATGGTGACCGGCTGGCCGCCGGCGTTCACCGTGACCCGGCCGGCGCCAGATCCCGAGACGCCGGCCGGATCGCAGGCGGCGAGCAGCAGCGCGACGGCCAGCGCCGCGCCACGCTCAAAGATCCGCATACACGTGCTTCTCGGCCCTGGCACCCGGATGGGTCACCGCGCCGAGATAGGTGGGACCGACCAGCGTCGCATATTTCCAGAGCGCGCCGCTGGCATAGATCGTCGGCCGCGGCCCGTTCCAGCCCTTGGCGCGCTCGGCCAGTTCGGCGTCCGACAGCGCCACGCTGATCTCGCCGCTGATCGCGTCGAGGGTGATGACATCGCCGTCGCGCAGCAGCGCGATCGGTCCACCCTTCGCCGCCTCCGGCCCGACATGGCCGACGCAGAAACCGCGGGTGGCGCCGGAGAAGCGCCCGTCGGTGATCAGCGCCACCTTCTTGCCCATGCCCTGACCGGACAGCGCGGCGGTCGTCGACAGCATCTCGCGCATGCCGGGGCCGCCCACCGGACCTTCGTTGCGGATGACGATCACGTCGCCCTCCGCGTAGGCGCGGTTCTGCACCGCCTCGAACGCGTCCTCCTCGCAATCGAACACCCGGGCCGGACCGGTGAAGACCTGCTCCGCCGGCGTCATGCCCGCGACCTTCACGATCGCCCCCTCGGGGGCGAGATTGCCGGTCAGGCCGACCACGCCACCGGTGGCCGAGATCGGCGCCTCGACCGGATAGATCACCTTGCCGTCGGGCTCACCCCGGATGAGGTCGAGTTCCTCGCCGATGGTCCGGCCGCTCGCCGTCACGCAGTCCTCGTGGATGAGGCCCGCCTTGCGCAGTTCCTTCAGCACCACCGGGACACCGCCGGCTTCGAACAGATCCTTCGCGACATAGGCGCCGCCTGGCCGCAGATTCACGAAATAGGGCGTGTCGCGGAAGATGTCGCATACGTCCTGGAGCGTGAAGTCGATGCCGGCCTCATGTGCGATGGCGGGCAGGTGCAGGCCGCCGTTGGTCGAGCCACCGGTGCAGGCCACGACGCGCGCCGCGTTCTCCAGCGCCTTGCGCGTCACCACGTCGCGGGCACGGATGCGCTTTTCGAGCAGGTTCATCACCGCGATGCCCGAGGCGACGCCGTACTGGTCCCGGCTCTCGTAGGGAGCCGGGGCGCCGGACGAATTGAACAGCGCAAGGCCGATCGCCTCGGAAACGCAGGCCATGGTGTTGGCGGTATACTGGCCACCGCAGGCGCCGGAGCTCGGGCAGGCGATGCGCTCGATGATGTCGAGTTCGGCATCCGACATCTCGCCGGCCTGATGCTTGCCCACCGCCTCGAACACATCCTGCACCACCACGTCCCGGCCATCGAGCCGGCCGGGCAGTATCGAGCCGCCATACATGAAGACCGAGGGCACGTTCAGCCGCACCATCGCCATCATCATCCCCGGCAGGCTCTTGTCGCAGCCGGCGAGACCGACGAGCGCGTCATAGCAATGGCCGCGCATGGTCAGCTCGACGGTGTCGGCGATCGCGTCGCGGCTGGCGAGCGAGGAGCGCATCCCCTCGTGCCCCATGGCGATGCCATCCGTGACGGTGATCGTGGTGAATTCGCGCGGCGTGCCGAGCGCCTGCTTCACGCCGAGCTTCACCGACTGCGCCTGCCGGTTCAGCGCGATGTTGCAGGGCGCGGCCTCGTTCCAGCAGGTGGCGACGCCGACCAGCGGCTGATGAATTTCAGCCTCCGAGATCCCCATCGCATAGAGATAGCTGCGGTGCGGCGCGCGCTCTGGTCCCTCGGTCACATGGCGGCTGGGCAGCTTGCTTTTGTCGAACTTCGGGGCGTCCATCGGCGCTCTCTCCTCCGGCGGTCTTCGTCTCCGCGTTCTCCTAGGCGCTGGCCCCGGAATTCTCAAGGCGGGGGATTCCCGAGGCGGGGGATTCTCGGGGCGAAGACTCCCGGGGCGCGCACGCGCGGAGTTCCGAGGACCGACGCCGCTTGAGGCCCGGTCAAGCGGCGCCTAGGGTCGACCTCCCGCCAGCCGGAGGTCTTCCCCATGCCGTTCCTCCCCCACCGGTCGGACCGGTTCGAGGCCTTCATCGCACCGGCGCGGGCGCGGCCGGAGATCTGGCGCCTGCTGGTCGGCGGGCTGGTCGCCGGGGCGGTCTGGATCGCGGTGACGGCGGGCCTCGTGCTCGGCTTTGGCCGCGGTTCGGCGACGGGGGCGCTGCTCACCTATCTCGGCGGCTTCGCCGGGCTGATCCTCGGGCTCGGCCTCGCGGCGCGGCTGATACGGAAACAGAGCCTCGCGAGCCTGATCGGGCCGGGCGGAATCCGGCCCGGCCCCTATCTCGTCGGCATCGCGGTGGTGGCGGCGCTCGCCCTGCCGACCGCCTTCGCGCTCGACGCGCCGGCGCGGCGGATGGGCCTCGCGGACTGGGCCGCCGCGCTGCCGCTCGCCGTTCCGGCGATCGCGATCCAGACCGGCGCGGAGGAGATGCTGTTCCGGGGCTACCTCACCCAGGGCCTCGCCGCGCGGTTCAAGAGCCGGGCGGTCTGGTGGCTGCTTCCCGCGGCGCTCTTCGGGCTGATGCACTGGAACCCGGCCACCTTCGGCGAAAACGCCTGGCTCGTCGTGGTCTCCGCCGCGCTGACGGGGATGATCCTCGCCGACGTGACCATCCGCTCGGGCAACCTCTCGCTGGCGATGGGGCTGCATTTCGCCAACAACGCGATCGCCATCCTGCTGGTGGCACCGCCCTCGCCGCTGTCCGGCCTGACGCTTTTCGAGGCGCCGATCGATCCCTCGGACGCGGGCGGTTTCCGGCCGTTCCTGCTGGCCGACATCGGCTCGACGCTCGTGCTCTATGCGATCTGGCTCGGCTTCAACGGCTGGCGCGACCGGCGCGCGGCGTGATTGCATTCGCGCGGGCCCGAGCCTATCTAGGCGCCAAGACCCGCCGACGGAGGAGCCGGCCCGCCCGATGAACTGGATCTCGAACTACGTCCGCCCGAAGATCGGCTCGATCAACTCGCTGTTCTCCAGGCGCGAGGTGCCGGAGAACCTGTGGGTCAAGTGCGAGGAATGCGGCACGATGCTGTTCCATCGCGAATTGGACGACAATCTCAACGTCTGCACCAACTGCGGCCATCACATGCCGATCGCCCCGCGCGAGCGGTTCCGCAAGCTGTTCGACGGCGGCATCTTCGTCGAGATCCAGGTGCCGAAGCCGATCGCCGATCCGCTGGTCTTCAAGGACCAGAAGAAATATCCCGACCGCCTGCGCGAGGCGCGCAAGAAGACCGGCGAGGAAGAGGCGATGCTGGTCGCCGAGGGCGAGATCGGCCGGCTGAAGACGATCTGCGTCGGCCAGGATTTCGCCTTCATGGGCGGATCGATGGGCATGCAGGTCGGCAATGCGATCATCGCCGGCGCCGAGCGCGCGGTGAAGCGCAAATGTCCGCTCGTGCTCTTCGCCGCCGCCGGAGGCGCGCGGATGCAGGAGGGTATCCTCAGCCTGATGCAGATGCCGCGTACCACGGTCGCGGTGCAGATGCTGAAGGAAGCCGGACTGCCCTATGTCGTCGTGCTGACCCATCCCACCACGGGCGGGGTCACCGCGAGCTATGCGATGCTCGGCGACGTGCAGATCGCCGAGCCGAACGCGCTCATCTGTTTCGCCGGCCCCCGCGTCATCGAACAGACCATCCGCGAGACGCTTCCCGAGGGGTTCCAGCGCTCGGAATATCTGCTGGAACATGGCATGCTCGACATGGTGGTCGCGCGCAAGAACATGCGCGAGCAGCTGATCACGCTGCTCCGCCTGCTGATGGACCAGCCGCCGGCGGTGCATGGCGAGTTGGTGGCCGAGGCCGCGACGGCGAAATAGGTGGTCACGCCGCCCCTTGCCAGCGACCGGGTGCTGGCGCGTCTCATGGCGCTGCACCCCAAGGTCATCGACCTGTCGCTCGGCCGGATCGAGCGGCTGCTCGCCGCGCTCGGCCACCCCGAGCGACGGCTGCCGCCAGTGGTTCATGTCGCGGGCACCAACGGCAAGGGCTCGACTGTCGCGATGATCCGCGCCGGGCTCGAGGCGCGGGGCGACCGGGTCCATGTCTATACATCGCCTCATCTGGCACGTTTTCACGAGCGGATCCGGGTGGCCGGCGCACTGATCGACGAGGAGGCGCTGAGCGCGCTCCTGGAACGCTGCGAGGCGGCGAACGGCGGGGCGCCGATCACCTTCTTCGAGATCACCACGGCGGCGGCGTTGCTCGCCTTCGCCGAGACGCCGGCCGACGCCGTGCTGCTGGAGGTGGGCCTCGGCGGCCGGCTCGACGCGACCAACGTGGTGGCGGCGCCGGCCCTGACGCTGATCACGCCGGTGTCGCTCGACCACCAGCAATATCTCGGCGAGACGCTGGCCGGAATCGCCGGCGAAAAGGCGGGCATCCTCAAGCGCGGCGTGCCCTGCGTGGTCGGTCCGCAGGCGGCCGAGGGGCTCGCGGCGATCGAGGCGCGGGCGGCGCGGGTCGGAGCGCCGCTGCTCGTCCATGGCCAGGACTGGCAGGTCTGGGAGGAGCGCGGGCGGCTCGCCTATCTCGACGAGGCGGGCTTGCTCGACCTGCCCCGCCCCAACCTGATCGGCGCGCATCAGGTGGAGAACGCGGGCGCGGCGCTGGCGGCCTTGCGGCGGCTCGGCGCGGACGAGGCGGCCTGCGAGGCGGCGGTGACCCGCGCGGACTGGCCGGCGCGCCTGCAGCGGCTGCGGCGCGGGCCACTGGCAACGGCGGCGGGTTCCTGCGAGCTCTGGCTCGACGGCGGGCACAATCCGGCGGCGGGGGTGGCCCTGGCAGAGGCGTTGGGCCGCCTGCCGACTCGGCCGACGCATCTCGTCACCGGCATGCTGCGGACCAAGGATGTCGAGGGCTTCCTGCGCCCTCTGGGCGCGCGCGCCGCAACCCTCACCGGCGTGAGCATCCCCGGCGAGACGGCGACGCTGAGCGCGGAGGAGACCGTGGCGGCGGCGCGGGCGGTCGGCCTCGCCGCCGAGGCCGCGACGGACGTGGCGGCCGCGATCCGTGCGATCACCGCGCGCGACCCGAATTGCCGGATCCTGATCTGCGGCTCGCTCTATCTCGCCGGGCAGGTGCTGCGGTCCAACGGCTAGAGCGAAAGCCGTCCCGATAGAACCAAGCCGTCCGCCCCAGCCTATTGATTTGTCGCAATACCCTGACCACCAGACGATTCCGTCTGGTGGATAGTGCTCCAGGTCGGACCGGCGCAGGGGCGCTCAACTTGAGCACCCCTGGTTGGACCAAGGATGGAGATCGCTGGCGTCGCATTGCGACGACGATGTTCGCCCTGGGATCGCACCGCCCTCCCAGGGATCACGCGACGAGCGCCGCTCCGTCCTCAGAGGATGAAGTTGTCGCTCTGAAGGTCGTAGTGGTTTGCAATGTTGATGGAGAAGTCCGCGTGCTTGTCGCCATCGATGTCCGCGCTGAGCACGCCGGACTTCGAATAGCGCAACTCGCCCTCATGACCGGTGAACGAAGCGCCGTCGATCCACTTGAACTTGTTGTTGCCTCGCCGATCCTCGGCGGCGTCGATCGCACTCAGATCAATGATGTCGTTGTAGGCCATATCCCGAATGATGTCGCGGGCGGAGCCGCGCGCGCCGCTTTCGGATATCTTGGCGAAATAGAACGTATCCGTGCCCAGACCGCCGGTGAGATCATCCCGACCGGCGCCGCCGACGATCAGGTCATCGCCGCTCCGACCGTTGAGCGTGTCGTTGCCTGACATGCCCTTCAGCGTGTCGTGGACGAGACCGCCGGTGAGCACATTGTCGGAGCGGTTGCCGGTTATCTTCGCACCGAGCAGATTGATCTGGTCTTGCGTGTGATCGAGGGCGAAATGCAGCAGGATCGCGTTGCCCTTGCTGGCGGTGAAGGTGACATGCCCGCCATTCTCCGCCTCGAACGTGAACTTGTTCGTCCAGAGGTCGCCGGGTGTGTCGTAGTAACCTCTGAATGTCACACGGGCATCTTGCCCGGACCATGCACCTTCGGTCGCCGTGTAGGTCAGAAGCCCTTTGAAATACGTGTAGTCGTCCTGATCCTCGCGACTATAATTAGGCGTGAAGTCTTCCGCGTGTTGGGTCCGCGGCAGGAGCATGGTATCGACATCCCCCATGGCATTATCAAACGATATGCTGATCGCACGATTGCTCGCAGCCATTTCTTTCCCCTTAATCCACTGTGTGCCACTCCGCGGCACCCGCCGGCACAATCCAGCATTCGCTGCGAATTGTCAGCGCTTCCTCGGCAACATTTCCGTTAGTTGGTAAATAGGTGACAGCGCAAGATACGTGATCGCGTTACCCCCGCTTCGCTCGCACCCCGAGCGAGCGAAGCCTTGCACCGATCGCGGACCCTACGCCGTCATGGTCGAAAATGACCCGCCCCGAGTAGTCCGGCGGGCCGGTCAGACGACGCTGTCTTCGATCCAGCCCTTGAGGCTCGCCTTGGGAGCCGCGCCGGTCCGGTTCGAGACGACCTCGCCCTTGTGGAACATGAAGAGCGCCGGAATGCCGCGGACGCCGAACTGCGCCGGCAGGCCCGGATTCTCGTCCACATTGACCTTGGCGATCTTGATCTTGCCCTCGTACTCGGTGGCAAGTTCTTCGAGGGCCGGGCCGATCATCTTGCAGGGGCCGCACCATTCGGCCCAGAAATCCACCAGGACCGGAACATCCGCGGCAAGCACCTCGTCCTGAAAGGTCTTGTCGGTAACCTTGACGGTTGCCATGCGCTGGTCTCCTAACTGAAGTTGGTCCCTAACCTATGAACCCACCCCATCGGGGTCAAGGTGCGCCCGGGCGAGCGCATCGCCGATGAGCTTCGCCGGCAGCGGCATCAGCCGCGCGGCGCGGGTCCAGAGAATCGCGGCCTCGATCCGGCGTCCCGGCCAGATGTGCCCCAGCGCGGCGTGATAGGCGCCCATCTGCCGCAGGATACCCTCGGGCACTTGCTCGGGCCGATCGGGCACCACGCGGTTGCTCTTGAAATCGACCGCGAGCACGCGATCCCCGCTCACCACCAGCCGGTCGATGCGCCCGACAACCGTCCGTCCGCCAAGCGCGCCGAGCGGCGCCGCGATATCGACCTCGGCCAGCGTGCCCGGACCGAAGATCTCGGCCAGGGCGGGGGCGGTCAGCACCGCGGCGGCCTCGGCGAGGATCTCGGCGGGGTCGGGGAAGCCGGGCAGCAGGCGGGCGGCGAGCGCGGGCCAACCGGCCGGGTCCGCGTCGCGCAGGTGCTCGAGCAGGCGATGCACCGCCTCGCCGCGTGCCAGCGCCTCGATTTCGGGTAGAAGCACCTCGGCCGGCAAGGCATGGCCACCGCCGAGGCCGGAGGGCGACAGCGACGCGGGCGCCGGTCGCCGTGCCGGCGCCGGCCGCGCGGCCCAGGCGGGCGGATCGGCCGGCGCCTCTGGCGGGGTCAGCGCGGCCGCCGGCCCCGCCTCCGCCCAGTTATGATCCAGGAACAGGATATCGCCGTCCGGGCCGGGTTCGGTCCGCGGCGCCAGGCTTTCCAGCGCGCTCCGCACGATGCCGTGCCAGGCGTCGCCGCGCGGCGCGACGCCGGCGCCGCAGACGATCAGCCAGTTGCGCGGCCGGGTCAGCGCCACATAGAGCAGGCGCAGGTTCTCGGCGCGGATCGGCGCCCGGCGCCCGGCGTCGGCTTCCTCCAGCGGCGCCGGCCCGGTGCCGCGCGTCATGCGCCAGGCCGCCGCGCCGCCGCCGAGCGGCAGCACCTCCGGCACCCGCGGCTCCCGCCGCGTCGCGGTGTCGGGCAGGATCACGATCGGTGCCTCCAGCCCCTTGGCGCCATGCACGGTCATCACCCGCACCTGATCGGCGCCCGTGTCCATCCGGCGCTTCACCTTCATCTCGTCGCGGTCGATCCAGGCGAGAAAACCGGTCAGGCTCGGCGCCTCGACGCCCTCGTAGGCCAGCGCCTGGTCGAGCAGCGCGTCGATCCCGTCCTCCGCCTCGGTCCCGAGGCGCCCGGTCAGCCGGCGGCGGCCGTCGTGCCGGATGAGCAGGCGCTGCAGCATCTCGTAGGGGCGGAGATAGTCGGCCTGCGCCAGCATGTCGGCGAGCAGTGCCCGGACCCGCGCGAATTCCTCCGCCGGCCGGCCGCGCAGTTCGGCCCAGAGCGTGCCGGTCCGGGGATGGGCGAGGCCGAACAACTCCTCCTCGCCGACCTCGCCCAGCGGGCCGCGCAGGAAGGCGGCGAGCGAGAGGTCATCGCCGGGGGTCGCGGCGAAGCGCAGCGCGGCGAGCAGGTCCTTCACCGCGAGTTCGCCGCCGACGCGCAGGAGATCGGCCCCCGCGACCGGAACCCCCGCCGCCTTCAGCGCCCGGATGATCGCGTCGAACAGCTCGTCGCGGCGCTGGACGAGGATCAGCACGTCGCCGGCGCGGACCGGCCGGCCGGCGCCGGGCAAGGGCTGGCCGCTGTCGAGCCAGCTCCGGATCCGCTCCGCGACCCTGTTGGCGAGCAGAGCGATCGGATCCTCGGGCGTCAGCGCGTCGAGCGGCTCGTCCCAGGGGCTTTCCTCCGGCGTCTCGGGCTTCGGCAGGAACGGCCAGAGCTCGACGCGGCCCGGCTGATCCGGAAACTGCGCGTGATGGGCCACGCCATCGGCGAGTCCGGCGCCCTGCGCGGCGTTGAAAACCGTGTCGACCAGCCTCAGAATCGTCGGCGCGGAGCGGAAGGAATAGAGCAGGTCGCAGCGCCGCAGCGCGTCGTCCTGCTCGGCGAGCCGCGCCTCGAAGAAGCGGCGCATGTCGTCGAAGGCGCCAGGCGCGGCCCCCTGGAAGCTGTAGATCGACTGTTTCTCGTCGCCGACGACGAAGATGGTCCGCGCGACCTCGCGGGCGCCGAGGCCGGTGAAGAACTCGGCCGAGATCGCCTCGATCACCCGCCATTGCGACGGGCTGGTGTCCTGCGCCTCGTCGACCAGGATGTGATCGAGCCCGCCGTCGAGCCGGTAGAGCACCCAGGCCGCGGTTTCCGGCCGCTCCAGCAGGCGCACGGACCGTTCGATCAGGTCGTCGAAATCGAGCGCGCCGAGCGCGCGTTTTCTCGCGTCGTAGCGGTCCAGAAAGGCGCGGGCGAACTGGTTCAGCGTGGCGGATTTCGCGAGCGCCGACAGCGCGACGCGGCGCGGCCGGGCGGTGGCGACCCGGTCCTCGAGCGCGTCGAGCGTCGCCACGAGCGCCGGATGGTCGCCTCGGATCGCCTTGGTCGGCGCGCCGTTCGGCGTGAAGGGCGCCTTGGTGTTGGCTCCGAACAGCAGTGCGTCTTCGAGAAGTGGCAGGCGGTCGCGCTCCGGCGCGGCGAGGATGCCGGCGAGCCGGTGGGCGAGGCGGTGGTCCGCGGGAGAACTGTCGAGAAGAATCGGGATCAGCGCGCGCAGCGCCGCCTCCGGCACCGCGACCTCCGCCAGCAGGTCGGCCGGGGTGACGCCCGCCGGCGCGCCGAGCCGCGCGGCGAGGGACGCCGCGTCGAACGGACCGGCGAAGAGCGCGCGGGCATGGGCGATTTCCGCGAGGAACGGATCCGGCTCGCCACCGCCGAGATAGAACGCCATGGCGCCGAAGATCGCCGGCTCCGCTTCGGCGACCGCGTCGAGCGCCGCCTCTCGCAGCGCCCTCGCCTGACGATCCTCGAGCACGCTGAAGCGCGGGGCGACGCCCGCCTCCAGCGGGAAACGACGCAGCAGCGAGTCGCAGAAAGCGTGGATCGTCTGGATCTTGAGCCCGCCCGGCGTCTCCAGCGCGCGGGCGAACAGCGTGCGCGCGCGGTCGAGATCCACAGGCGGAATGGTCGCTCCCGGCTCGCCGAGCGCGCGCAGCGCCGCGCGGAGTTCGGCGTCGCCGAGCATCGCCCAGCGGCCGAGCGCGGCGAAGAGGCGGTTCTGCATCTCCGCCGCCGCCGCCTTGGTGTAGGTGAGGCAGAGGATCTTGCCCGGATCGGTTCCGGAGAGCAGCAGGCGGGCCACCCGGTCGGTCAGCACCCGCGTCTTGCCGGAACCGGCATTGGCCGAGACCCAACTCGAGGCATCGGGCGTCGCCGCGCGGATCTGCGCCTCGAGCGCGGCGTTCATCTCCATTCCCAGTCCCCCGGCATGTCGCCATCCGCCCATTCACCGCGCCGCGCCAGATGGTCGTAGGCGCTCTCGAACTGGACGCGGCCGGGTCGCAGGCGCGCGGCGAAGCCGTTCGCCGGGGTCTGGTAGAAGGCGATCAGGCCGCGCAGCCGCGTCCAGATCGCGGCGATCGCCTCCGGCCTCGCGTCGATGGGAAGGGTCTTCCGGGCGCCGAGGCCGATCAGCTCGAGATGGAACGCCGTGCCGGCGGGCAGGCCTTCGAAGCCGCCGGCCTCGGCGATCGCCGCTTCGAGCGGTAGTTGCAGATGAAAGGCGCGGGCGTATTTGTCGGACGGAATGGCGCCGGACTTGTAGTCGTAGATCGCATAGCGGCCATCGGGCCCGCGGTCGATCCGGTCGGCCCGCGCGGTGACAGCCATCGGCGCGGCGAGGCCATCGAGGTTCCGGCGCCCGCGCAACTCCCGCGCCAGCGGGCCTGCGCGTTCGCGCCGGTCGGCCTCGCCGAGCAGGAACCAGTCGGTGGCACGGTCGAGCCGGGCGATCCAGAGCGCGCGCACCGCCGGCCAGGGCGCGACGCGGGCGAATTCCGCCTCCGCCGCCGCGCGGAAGAGCTGCGCGGCGTTGTCTGGCAAGGCGTCCCCGGTGGCACCGAGAAAAGCGTCTAGCACCGCATGGATCGCGCTGCCCCGGGTCAGCGCGTCCGGCTGGCGGCCGATCGGATCGAGCCGCCGCAGGCGCAGCACCTTGGAGGCGTAAATCTCGTAGGGATCGCGAACCAGCGTCTCGATCTGGGTGACCGACAGCTCCGCCGGAAAGGCCGAGAGCGGCGGCCGGGGCGCCGGGCGCGGGGCGGGCCGCGTCGGCGCCGTTGGCCGGTCGAGCCGCGCGGCCTGTGCGACGAGCACCCGCCCGCGTGCCCGCGCGGCCGCGAGCGCGGCGGGCCCCTCGGGCGGCAGGCCCAGCAGCAGGTTCTCGAGCCGCAGCAGCCAGCGCGCGCCGACGGTCGGCGCCTCGGTGTCACGGGTCGCGCGCGAGAAGATCACCTTCGGCGCGCCGGCCGCCTGCTGGAAATCGTGCGCCGAGAGGCCGATCCGCCGCTCCGGGCTCGGCAGGCCGATCTCGCGCCGCATCGCGCGGTTGAGCCAGGGGTCGGCGCCGGGCAGCCGCGGCCATACGCCCTCGTTGAGCCCGCCGAGGATCACCAGATCGGCCGACCGCGCCCGCGCCTCCAGCGTGCCCCAGATGAAGATGCCGGGATGGGTGACCACCGCTTCCTCCGGCACGTCGCGCGCGGCCATCAGCGAGGCGAGCAGCGCGCGGTATTCGACCGGCGCGATCGCGCCATAGGCGTCGGCTTCCAGCGCCAGCGACTCGGTCATCGCGCGGGCCTGCCGGCCGGCCTCGCGGTCCCAGAGCGCGGCGGCGGTGCCCGCCGGCCCGGCGGCCAGCGCCTCGGCGGCGCCGACATGGGCGGCGACGGTCTCGGCGAGCGGCGCCGTCCCGGCGGCGGCGAGCGGCGCGAGGCTTGCGCGGAGCCAGCCGAGCCAGGCTGCCGCGTCCTCGCCTTCGGCTTGCGCAGCCAGCACGTCCCAGTCGATGGTCGGCGCGCCGCCGCGCAGCCGCCGCTCCAGCCGCGCGGTCAAGCGCAGATGGGCGCCGCGCGCATCGGGGCCGGCGTTGGTCAGGGGATGTTTCAGCAGGATCAGCAGCGCCTCGGGGGTCAGCGGCGCGCCGATCAGCTCGGCGACGCGGCGCAGCAGGACGCCGGGCGGGGTCAGCGCCAGCGGCCGGCCCGCGCTGTCGTCGGGCAGGATGCTCCAGCGGTCGAGCTCCGCCGTGACCCGCCGCGCGAGCATCCGGTCGGGCGTCACCAGCGCCGCGGTTTCCCCCGTTTCGGCCGCGCCGCGCAGGGCCAGCGCGAGGGTCAACGCTTCGGACCGGGGATCGGGCGCCTCGACCCAGGTCACGCCCACGCAGGCGGCGGCCAGGTCCGGCGCCATCGCCCGCCCCTCGACCCGCCATTGGTCGGTGACCGGAGCGGGCCGCAGCGCCAGCGAGACGAGGGCGTTGCGCGCGGGCGCGGGCGGCGGCGCCGCGGTCCAGGCCGGGACACCGGACGGATCGAAGCCGAGCGCGTCGGCGAGCCGGCGAAAGCCATGCTGCGGATGGTCGGCCGCGCCCGGATCGTCGCGCCCGAGCCGGCGCCAGACACCCGGCGGCAGATCGGCGTCGAAACCCGGCAGGACCAGCGCCCCTTGGGGCAGCGCGGCGACCGCCGCCATGAACAGCCGCGTCGCCCCGCGCGAACCGGTCGAGCCGGCGACGATCACCGGATGGTCCGGCGGCCGCGCCGCCCAGCGCTCGGCCAGCGCGGCGGCGACGGCGCGCATCCGGCCCTCGCCATCGGTCGAGGCGCCGGCCGCCATGTAATCGGCGAGCAGGGTCAGAAACCGCAGGCCGCGCTGCCAGTGCTCGGCGTGCTCGCCGGCGTCGATCCCGAGGATCGCGCCCGCCGGCACGCCCTCGCCCTGCGTCTCGTCCATCAGGTCGGCCAGGCTGTCGGCGAGGTCGAAGGCGGCGGTCTCCGCCGCGAGGCCGGGCTCGACGGCGAGCAGGCGGCCGATCAGCCGCGACAGTTCGAGCTTGCGGCGCAGCGCCGAAACGGGGGGCGAGTCGAGGCCGGGGGCCAGCGGATCCTCCGCCAGCTCGGTCACCGCGCGCACCCGCGGCAGCAGGCGGGCCGGCCCGCGCGCCAGCAGATCGACCAGCGCCCGGCGCATGCGCTGGGTATTCACCCAGATCTCCACCCGCGCCATCGCCTCCGGCGGCTGGCCGGCGAGCCGCGCCTCAAGCCCTGCGACCAGCGCTGCGCCGAAATCGACACCGGGCGGCAGGGCGAAGACCCTCGGGCCGTCGCTCGGGGTGAAAAGGGCGGTCATCGCGCGAGCGCCTTTTCGGCCAGCGCGATCCCCTCGGGCCGGCCGACATCGGCCCAGACCCCCCGATGAACGATGCCGAACATCCGCCCGGCCGCGAGGATCGGATCCCAGACCGCGTTCAGCGAATAGACCCCGCCTTCGAGCCCGGCCAGCGCCTCCGCCCCCAGGATGCCGGCGCCGGCATAGACGAAATCCGCCGCCGCGTCCGCCCCGCGCCGGGTCAGGCGCCCGTCGGCCGCGCGGTGGAAATCGCCGGCGCCCGTATGCCCCAGCGCCGCCGCCCGCGGCACGAGGCAGAGCAGCGCATCCATCCGCGCCGGATCCCAGGCGGCGCGGAGCGGTTCGATCGGATTCTCCCCGCCCCAGACCATGTCGGCGTTGAGGGTCAGGACCGGCCCGGGTCCGAGCAGCGGCCGCGCCGCCTGGAGCCCCCCACCGGTTTCCAGCAGCCTCGGCTCGTAGGAGATCCGCGCCTCCGGCGCCGCCTCGGCGAGCCAGGTCCGCAATTGTTCGGCATGGGCGTGGGCGTTGACGACGATCCGCCGCACGCCCGCCCCCCGGTAAAGGCTCAGCGCATGATCGATCAGCGGCCGGCCCGCCACCTCGATCAGCGCCTTCGGCCGCGTCCGGGTCAGCGCGCCCATGCGGGTGCCGAGCCCGGCGGCGAAGATGATCCCGGCCTCCGCCGTCATGCCGCGCCCCCCGGCGGCGGCAGGCGCGCCTCGACCCAGGCCGCGAGCGGTGCCAGGGCGGGATGTGCGAGATCCGCCTTGAGATAGGTCCAGACCCGGGGGAGATAGCCGAGATAGCGCGGCTTGCCGTCCCGCCGCGCAAGCCGGGTGAAAAGCCCGAGGATTTTCAGGTTGCGCTGCGCCGAGAGCACATGCGCGGCCTGGTCCAGCGCCTCGGCGTCGGTGCCGGCGCGGTCGCGGTAACGGGCGATCATCGCCGTTCGCAGCGCCGGATCGACGTCGCGTCGCGCATCCTCCAGCAGCGATACGAGGTCATAGGCCGGATGGCCGATCAGCATGTCCTGATAATCGAGCAGGCCGATCCGGGCATGGCCCGCGCGCTTCGGCAGCCAGAGCAGGTTCTCGGCGTGGTAGTCGCGATAGATCGGCACCGTCGAGGCCGGGAGCAGGGGCGCGAACGCGGCCTCGGCCAGCGCATCGAACTCCGCCGCCAGATCCGGCGGCGGCGGCGTGCCCGCCGGCGCGCCGGTCGCCGCCGGCAGATACCATTCCGTCGCCAGCCGCGCCTCGCGCATCAGCACCGCCATGTCGTAGGGCGGCGGCGTCCAGTCGCCCCCGGGCGGCGGCAGCGACTGGAAATGGACGAGCAGGTCGATCGCCGCGCCATAGAGCTCCGGCGCGCGCGAAGAATCGGCGGCGCAGAGCGTGGCGAAAAGGTCGTCGCCGAGATCCTCAAGCAGCAACAGGCCGTCCGCGGGATCGGTCGCGAGGATTTCCGGCGCCGCGAGGCCGTGGCCGCGCAGCCAGCCGGTGACGGCGATGAAAGGGGCGAGGTCGAGCCCGGTCTCGGGCGGCGCGTCCATCAGCATCGCCCGCCGGTCGCCGCGCCCGATCCGCTCGTAGCGGCGGGCCGAAGCGTCACCGGCCAGCGGCGCGCGGCGCGCCCCGGCCCAGCCCGCCGCGGCGAGGAAGTCATCGATCCGCGCGCTTCGGCTCACGCGACGCTCGCGCCGGCCAGCGCGCCGGCCAGCCAGTCCCAGCCACCGCCCGCCGCCGTCAGATCGGCGCGGCGCGCATCGCCATCGCCTGCGAAATCGAGCGCGAGGGTCAGGCGCCGCGCCGGCAGCGCGGGGCCGAGCCGGTCGGCCCATTCGACGACGCAGATCGCACCGGCGAAGGCTTCCTCCAGCCCCAGTTCGGCGATTTCGTCGAGCGCGCCCAGCCGGTAGAGGTCGGCGTGCCACAGCTCCACGGCGCCGAGATCGTAGGTCTGCACCAGGGTATAGCTCGGCGAGGGTACGCGCTCGGACCGGCCGAGCGCGGCGAGCCGCGCGCCGATCAGCGCCCGTGCGAAGACGCTCTTGCCAACGCCGAGTCCCCCGACGAGCGCCACGAGATCGCCGGCGGCGAGCCCCGGCGCCAGCGCGCGCGCGAGCGCCTCGGTGGCCGCCTCGTCGGTCAGAATGAGCGTGGTTTTCAACACGGAGTCCGATCAGCAATGCGCTATCGCCGCTGTTCTACAACCCCGCGCCGGGCACGCAACCCCCGGCGATTCGGGGTCGGGGCCATCGCATTCGGCTCTCCTCGCGACGGGGCCGAATGCGCGGACCGGGAGCCGAGGAAGCCACCGCGCCAGGGGAGCGGGTCGCCGATCAGGACAGCGGCGCCGTTGCGTCAGGCGCGCAACGCGACACCATCGGCGGCGGAAGCCGGCTTCGGCGTCGCGAGGTCGGCGACGTAGGTGGCGCGGCCCGACGCGATCTCGACGGTCAGCGCGCCCCCGGCTTCCTCGATGATCCGACGTGCGAGCGCGGCGCCGACGCCTTCCGCGCCGGCCTTGGCACCGGTCTCGGACGAGGCGGTCAGCCGCCGCCCGTCCGGCTCCGCGGCGAAGGCGATCACCGCGCCCGGCGCCGCGAGATCGGCGAGGGCGAAGCCGAGCGCCACGGCGGCTCGGCGCAGATCCGGCGCCCAGGCCGCGGCGTCGGGACAGGGCGCGAGGCCGAGGCCGCGCTTGGTCAGCGCCGCTTCCAGCCCCGCGAGCGGCCCTTGCTCGCCGTCGCGCCGCGCCAGGGCGCGCAACTCCCCGGCCCGCGACAACCCATCCTTCAGCGATTGGGTCGCAGTGCTCAGGGCCTGGAACGCCTCCGGGGTCTGGGCGGAGGGGATGGCGGCCATCAGCTGGCGCACCGCCTGTTCCACCGGCAGGCGCAACTGCTCCAGCGCCAGCTCCTCCAGCGCCGCCCCTTCGGCCCGCGCGGCGCCGAGCGCCATCAGCCGCTCGCGCGCGGCGCCCAGATCGGCGCGTTCGGCGGAGAGATCGCGGAAGACGACGAGCGTCGAGGCGTCGGGCAAGGGCGCGACCAGAAGATGCAGCGTCCGGCCGTCCAGCGTCTCGACGGCGGCCGTCCAGCTGGTCCGCGACTCCGCGGCGGTGGCGAATTCCGACAGCTGCGCCCAGACCGGGCTCGGCTGGCAACCTTCGGCGCAGAGCCGGGTCATCTCGGCGACGCCCGGCCCGTCCAGCCGGTCCATCGGCGCGAGGGTCCACAGCGCCTCGAAGGAGGAATTGACGAAGACCAGCATGCCGGAAGTGTCGAACACCGCCACCGCCTCGACCATGCGGTCGAGCGTCGCCTGACTGAGCTCCAGCTCCGAGCGGTACTTGCGTTCGAGGATGATCGCCGAGGAAATATCCTCGAACAGGAAGGCGAGCGCGCCCTGCGGATGCGGCCGGCCGGTGACGCGGAAGATCTTGCCCGAGGGCAGCACCCAGTTCTCTTCGTAGGTGCCCTCGCGCGCGCCCTCCTCGAGCTCGCCGAGCTTGCGGCGCCAGGAGGCGAAATCCTTCTGCTCCGGCATCTGCCGCGTCTCGCGCAGCCGTTCGAGAAAGTCGCGCAAACTCGGCCGTCCGGCCAGCCAGACCGCGTCGATTTTCACGAGATCGGTCAGGGCGGGGTTGAAGAGCCCGAGCCGCCGGTTCTTGTCGAAGACCGCGAGCCCGATCGGCAGATGCGCGAAGGTCTCGGTCAGCGTCTCGACAAAGCGGCGCAGGCTCGCCTCGGCGGCGACGAGATCGTCCGCCGCCAACGCGAAGCCGAGCATTCCGCCGTCGCCGCCGGGCGTCTGGCTCACCTCGAACCACAGGGCCTCGGTCTCCTGACGGCCGGGGATCGAGACCCGACGCCGGCTGCCCTTTCCGCGCGGCGTCAGCGGCACCTCCTCCAGCACATGGCCGAAGGCGTTCGGCACGCGATGGTCGCGGATGTCGGCGATCGGCGCGTCGAACCGCTCGCGATAGGCGGCGTTGGCCCAGATGATCTGGCCGTCGGGCGCGCTGCTCCAGGCGACCAGCGGCGCGGTGTCGAGCACGTCGCGCAGGAAGGCGGTCTCGCCGTTGGCCCGCGCCAGCGCGTCCTGCGCGTCCTTGAGCGCACGCGCCTCCTCGCTCGCCGGACGGATCGCGAACCAGGCGGCGGCGCCCCGCGGCTCGCCCAGTACCTCGAAGGCCGTGCCGTCGCGGCGGGCGCAATGGTGGCGGAAGGCGGTGCCATAGAGCACGAGCGCCTCCAGATCCTGGCGAATGCCGGCGCATTCGGGCTCCAGGTGGTCGCCCAGCGCGGCGAGGCGCGAGGGCGCGGCGCCGAGACAATCGACCAAAGCCCGCGCCGGCTCGGACAGCGGCTTCACGCTTGATCCGCTGATCAGGAACTCGCAGGCGCCGCTCGCCGCGCCGTCGTCCGGCGCCGCCTGCCGCCCACCGCGCAGCAGCGGCAGCCGAGGCGCGAAGGCGGCCAGCAGCGCGAGGGTCGCGACCGCGCTGACCAGCGCCGCGGCGATCACCTCCGGCGTGCGTTCGAGCAGGGGCCATTCGACAAGGGACAGTCCGGTGAATTCCATCACGCCCGGCTTTCTGGGATTTCGCCGGGTCAGGGAACGCCATGGGTCTTAAGGAAGTCTTAACCCTGACCGCCCGGCCGACCGGGCCGTCGGGGCCGCTCGCCGTGGCTCACTCCGGCCGGGTCACGCGGCCGCGCGGCCAGGTCACGGTCACGATCGCCCCCGTCGGCCGGGCGAATTCAGCCGGCCCGCGCGAGGCCATCCCGCGCGAGGGCTCGGAGCCATTGCCGAAATCGAGCCGCGCGCCCGACCGCTCGAGCAGCGTCTTCGCGATGAACAGGCCGAGCCCCATCCCCTCGTAGCCCGGCCGCTCCTTCTGCGAACCCGACTTTCGCCGAACGAAAGGCTCACCGATGCGACCGATGACTTCCGGCGGATAGCCCGGCCCGTCGTCGCCGATCCGCACACGGAGATTGTCCACCGTCCAGTCGATATCGATCCAGACGGCGGTGTGCGCGAAATCGACCGCGTTCTGCACGAGGTTGCGCAAACCCTGGATGATCTCCGCCCGCCGCGCGAGTTCGGGCTGCGGCACGGTGCCCTCCTCGACCAGCGCGCCCTCGACCCGGGTGATGATCCGCGTGCCCCGCCCCGCGTGCGGCGCCGCGGCCTCCTCGATCACGCCGGAGATCGGCGCGAACCGCATCAACTCGTCCTCGCGCCCCCGCGGCCCCATCGTGCGCAAGATGTCGCGGCAGCGATCGGCCTGCGCCCGGATCAGGAGCGCGTCCTCGCGCAGCTGCGGCCGGTCGCCGAGCTCGTCGGCGAGTTCGGCCGAGAGGAGCTTGATGGTGGCGAGCGGCGTGCCGAACTCGTGCGCCGCCGCCGCCACCACGCCTGACAGCGTGGTCAGCCGCTGCTCCCGCTCCAGCGCCATCTGCGTGGCGCCGAGCGCCTGGGACATCGAAAACGCCTCGCGGTTCACCTGCCTTGCATAGAAGGCGAGGAAGACGATGCCGATGACGATCGCCGCCCAGCTGCCGAGCAGAAGCGGCGACGGCGGCTCGAGCAAGGCGCCATCCGCCCGGCGCAGCGGCGGCGCGGCGAATGCGAGCAGCGAAACGATGGCGCAGGCCGCGGCGGCGAGCAGGATCGTGCTGCGCCGCGAGAGCAGCGAGGCGCTGATCGTCACCGGCGCGATCATCAGCAGCGCGAAGGGGTTGCTGATGCCCCCGGTCAGCAGCAGCAGCGTCCCGAGCTGGCCGACATCGAACAGCAGCGTCAATGTCGCTTCGCCCTCGGTCAGCCGGCGGTTTTGCGCGGTGCCGACCATGGCCATCACGTTGAAGACGACGGCGGCGCCGATCACCAAGGCGCAGGGACCGAGCGGCACCTGGAGGCCGAGCAAAGGCGCCGCCGCCGCCACCGCCACCGTCTGGCCGAGGATCGCGAGCCAGCGCAGCAGGATCAGCGTGCGCAGCCGCAGCCAGGAACCGCGCGCATCCTCGGCGAGAAGAGTGAGATCGGAATCGCTCATCACCCCCGACTAAGCCAAATTCGCGCGCAAGAATATCCACCGCGCGTCCACGTCCGTCCGGACGTGATCGCCCGCCTCCGGCACCCCCGCCTTGAACGAAGCCCGCGACCATGCCAGAAGGCCGGCGATGGACAGCCGCCGCTCGACCCGCCTCTTCGCCCTTTCGGCCGCGCTCGCCGTCGCGGCCGGCCTCGGCGCCGCCGCCTATTTCGCCTTCGTGCCCCGAGACGGCGATCCCTTCGCGGACTGCCGCTCGAGCACGGTCGCCGGCGGCGTGGCGACGATCGGCGGCCCGTTCTCGCTGACGGACGGCGATGGCCGGCGGGTCACCGACAAGGACGTGCTGACCGGACCGACCCTCGTCTATTTCGGCTACAGCTTCTGCCCCGACTTCTGCCCGACCGACCTCGCGCGCAACGCGCTCGTCGCCGACGAGTTGGCGAGCCGGGGGGTCAGGGTCGGCCAGGTCTTCATCACCATAGACCCCGCGCGCGACACGCCGCCGGTGGTCCGTGACTTCGCCGCCGCGATTCATCCCGACCTCGTCGGCCTGACCGGCACGCCCGAGGAAATCGCCGCCGCCGCCGCCGCCTTTCGCGTCTACTACCGCAAGGCGGATACGACCGACTACTACATGATGGACCATTCGACCTTCACCTATCTCGTCGATCCGGCGCATGGCTTCCTCGAATTCTACGGCTCGAACGCGACACCCGACGAGATGGCGACGTCGGTCGCCTGCTACGCCTCCCGGCTTTGATCCGCCGGCGGGAAGTGCTAAGCCGGCCAAAAGGGCGCCGGAAATGGCGGGGGAGAGGGGCGTTGCACCGGGGCTGTCATGCCGCATGAAATCGGACCGGATCGGTCGCTGCTGATCCTGGACGACGACGAGTCCTTCCGGCGCAGCCTGTCGCGGGCGATGGAGAAGCGCGGCTTCGAGGTGCGGGCGGTCGAATCCGTCGCGGCCGGCCGTGAAGCGGCGCGCGCCCAGCCGCCGGCCTACGCGGTGATCGACCTGCGGCTGCGGGACGGCAACGGGCTCGAGCTGGTCGAGATGCTGCGCGAGATCCGGCCGGATTCGCGCATCGTCGTGCTGACCGGCTACGGCGCGATCGCCACCGCGGTCGCCGCCGTCAAGATCGGCGCCACCGACTACCTCTCGAAACCCGCCGATGCGAACGACGTGACCGCCGCGCTACTCGCCCGCCAGCGTGACAAGCCGCCGCCGCCGGAAAATCCGATGTCGGCCGACCGCGTTCGCTGGGAGCATATCCATCGCATCTTCGAGCTCTGCGACCGCAATGTCTCGGAGACCGCGCGCCGCCTCAGCATGCACCGCCGCACGCTGCAACGGATCCTCTCCAAGCGTGGCCCGAAGTGAGCGGGCCGCGCCCGTGCCCGCGCTGAGCAACACCCAACCAGACGGGATCTCTGGACCACCACCTCCGCGCCCTCGCCGACCATGCGGGGCGCGGCGCCCGCCGCGCCTGATCCACAGGCGCCGACCAGCCGCCGAGCACCCCTTCGCTGACCCGGGGCTCAGCCCTCCAGTGCCTCGGAAGCCCTGAGCGACCACGCCGCCGCTCGGCTTCTTCCAGTTTCATATTGGCAGAATTCCTATCGGGCAGGACGAGGGGCCCCGCCAAAGGGCGGGGAGAAACCTGACTCGCGGCCAACAGGCCGCTCCTGTGGCGGCCGCGGCAGCGGCCGCCGGGCCCAAGGGCGGAGCGCCAAGGGGCAGGCGTCAGAGGCAGACCCCGTCGATCAGCACGCCGCCCGAACCGCCGTCGTCGCAGGGAACGGCGCGGACCGGGGCGGCGGTCACCGAAGGACCGGACGATGGCTCGGACGGCGGCTCGGACGATCCGCAGGCGGCCAGCCAGAGGCTCGCAAACAGCATGACCAGACCGCGCTCCATCTCTCCGACCCCCTCCGGTTGAAATCGGCCCACCCTCTCCCCGCCCCGTCGCGGGATCAAGCAAAATCCCGAGGCCCGCCCGCTCTGGAGTCTCGCCGCGTCGCGATGTCATAACCGCGGCTCCG
Organism: uncultured Amaricoccus sp.; assembly: GCF_937891315.1. Lineage (GTDB taxonomy): Bacteria > Pseudomonadota > Alphaproteobacteria > Rhodobacterales > Rhodobacteraceae > Amaricoccus. The sequence continues at coordinate 24,075 of NZ_CALAGI010000140.1, forward strand.
AGAGCGCCCGCCGCCACTGTCTCGTAAGGATCCCCATGTTCGGTTTGCCCGTCCCGGTCGTCACCATCGGCCTCCTGATCGCCTCGAACGTCTTCATGACATTCGCCTGGTATGGGCATCTGAAATATCCCGCCACGCCGCTGGTCACCGTGATCTTCGTCAGCTGGGGCATCGCCTTCTTCGAATACATGTTGCAGGTGCCGGCCAACCGCGTGGGCCATACGCATTTCAGCGCGGCCGAACTCAAGACCATCCAGGAGGTGATCACCCTGGCGGTCTTCGCCGTCTTCTCGGTCACCTATCTCGGCGAGGCCCTGCGCTGGAACCACGCGGTCGGCTTCGCGCTGATCGCGCTGGGCGCCGCCTTCGTGTTCAAACCGTTCTGAAACGGCCTGCGCCGGCCGGTCAGGCCGGTGCGCGGTCCCAGGTCGGGTGGAACCGCCCCTCGGGCGACAGGGTGAAGATCTCGCAGCCCCCCGCGGTCACGCCGATCGAATGCTCGAATTGCGCGCTGAGCGAGCGATCCTTGGTCACCGCCGTCCAGTCGTCATCGAGCACCTTGGTCTCCGGCCGGCCGAGATTGATCATCGGCTCGATGGTGAAGAACATGCCCTCCTCCAGCACCGGCCCGGTGCCCCAGCGCCCGTAGTGCAGCACGTTCGGCGCCGCGTGGAACACCCGGCCAAGCCCGTGACCGCAGAAGTCGCGCACCACCGAGCAGCGATGCGCCTCGGCGTAGCGCTGGATCGCCGCGCCGATGTCGCCGAAGGTCTGGCCGGGCCGGACCTGGGCGATGCCCTCCATCAGCGCGTCGTGGGTGATGTCGATCAGCCGCTCGGCCTTGCGCGGCGGGGGGCCCGCCACGTACATCCGGCTCGAATCGCCGTACCAGCCGTCGAGGATCACGGTCACGTCGATATTCAGCACGTCACCGTCGCGCAGCCGCCTGTCCGACGGGATGCCGTGACAGACCACGTGGTTGATCGAGACGCAGGAGGCGTGGCGATAGCCCTTGTAGCCGACCGTCGCCGACACCGCGCCCGCGTCCCCGATCATCCGGTGGATCGCCGTGTCGAGCTCCAGCGTCGAGACGCCGGGTCTGACCTCGTGGCGAATCGCGTCGAGGATGCGCGCGACCAGCAGGCCGGCGGCGCGCATGCCGTCGAAATCCCGCGCCTCGTGGATGCGGATGCCGTCCTTGTTCAGGCGGCTGGGCAGATAACCTTCCAAGGCGGGCTCTCCTGACAGAATGCACCCTCGTCGCGTCCGGGAAATACGCCGGGTCCGCGCCGATTTCAAACCTCAAGGGCGCAAGGTAGTGGCCGCGCGCCCAGGTTTCCACCCCGGAGGACGCGGGTAGCGGCCCAATTCGGACACCGCGGGGCGCGGCTTCCCGCATGACGCCGCCGGGAAAGCGGATATACCTGCGCGAATCCCCGCGATGCCGGAGCCTTCGCCCCATGCCAAATCCCACCGCCGCCATGCTGACCATCGGGGACGAGATCCTCTCCGGCCGCACTCAGGACACCAACATGCCGCATCTCGCCCGGGCGCTGGTCGAGAAGGGCATCGCGCTGCGCGAGACCCGCGTGGTGCCCGACGTCGCCGAGGAGATCATCGCGGCGGTCAATGCGCTGCGCGCGCGCTACACTCATGTCTTCACCTCGGGCGGCATCGGTCCGACGCATGACGACATCACGGCGGACTCGGTCGCCGCGGCCTTCGGTGTCGGGATCGACGTGCGCGAGGATGCCCGCGCGCTCCTCGCCAGCAACTACGCCAATCCGGAGGTGGAGCTGAACCCGGCCCGGCTGCGCATGGCGCGCATTCCCGACGGCGCGACGCTGATCGTCAACGCGGTCTCGAAGGCCCCCGGCTTCTCGCTCGGCAACGTGCATGTCATGGCCGGCGTGCCCTCGGTGTTCCACGCGATGGTCGCCGCGCTCCTGCCCGGCCTGGAAGGCGGCGCGCCGATGCTGTCCGGAACGCTGCGCGTCGATCATCCGGAGGGCAAGGTCGCGGGCCCGCTGAAGGCGGTGGCCGAGGCGCATCCGGGCGTCTCGATCGGCAGCTATCCCTTCAGCGAGGAAGGCCGCCACGGCACCAACCTCGTCGCCCGGACCGAGGATGCCGGCGCCCTCGACGCGGCGATGGCCGATCTCCGCGCGATGACGGCCCGTCTCGGCGAGGCGTGACCCGGAATCGCCGGAGCCGGGCCGCTGGCGAGCGAGCCGGCGCAAGGGCTCGCGGAGACGCTTGACGCGAGACACAGCCACGCGGGGGTCGCGAGCCGATCCGGAACAACGAAACGCGATAACCCTAGGATGTGATTGGCGGGGATGTGATTGGCGGGCGCTTGCCTCTGGTCAGGCTGGCCGCGATAGTGATTTGGCGGCGCGCGCGCAACAAAGTCGCGGGATGGGGATGGAAAGTCTCGAACTCGTCAACACGCTGATCTTCGTCGGCGCGGCCCTCGTGCTGATCGGCATCTTCTCCAGCCTCGTCGCCACCCGGTTCGGCGCGCCGCTGCTGCTCGTGTTCCTCGTGGTTGGCATGCTCGCGGGCGAGGATGGGCCGGGCGGCATCGTCTTCGACAATTACCGCGTCACCTATCTCGTCGGCTCGATCGCGCTGTCGATCATCCTGTTCGACGGTGGCCTGCGCACCCGGTTCTCGGTGTTTCGCGGTGTGCTCGCGCCCTCGATGCTGCTGGCGACGGCGGGGGTGGTGATCACCGCCGCGATCACCGGGGTCGCCGGCATGTGGGTGCTCGACCTCGCGCCGGTCGAGGCGCTGCTGCTCGGGGCGATCGTCGCCTCGACCGACGCGGCGGCTGTGTTCTTCCTGCTGCGCACCGGCGGGCTGCGACTGCAAAGTCGGGTCGGATCGACGCTCGAGATCGAATCCGGCACCAATGATCCGATCGCGGTATTCCTCGTCATCGTGCTGACCGAATATCTGCTCTCGGACCATTCCATGTCCGGCTGGCTGGTGGCGCTGCATATCGGCCAGCAGGCGGTGATCGGCGCGGCGGCGGGGATCTGCGGCGGGTTGGCGCTGGTCTGGGTGCTCAATCGCATCCAGATGCCTGGCGGCCTGCATCCGCTCTTCGTGGTGGCCAGCGCCGTGCTCATCTCGTCGGCGACCTCGCTCGCCCAGGGCAGCGGGCTGCTCGCGGTCTATATCGCCGGGCTCGTGATGGCGAACCGGCCAACACGGGCCTATCCCTCGATCGTCGGCTTCCACGACGCGGTGACCTGGCTCTGCCAGATCGTGATGTTCCTGGTGCTCGGTCTGCTCGTCACCCCGAGCGCGCTCTGGGACTTCGCCCTGCCCGGCATCGTCATCGCGCTGGTGCTCACCTTCGTCGCGCGCCCCGCCGCCGTCTGGGCCTGCCTCGGGCCCTTCGGCTTCGAGCGCAACGAGAAGCTCTTCGTCTCCTGGGTCGGGCTGCGCGGCGCCGTCTCGATCTTTCTCGCCGCGATCCCGACACTGGCCGGGGTCACCGACGGCGCGGTCTATTTCAACATCGCCTTCTTCGTCGTGCTCCTGTCGCTCGCCGGCCAGGGCTCGACGCTCACCAAAGCCGCGCACTGGTTCGGCGTCGCCCTGAAGAAGACGACGCCGAGCAGAAGCCGCATCGAGATCGACATTCCCGGCCAGACCGCGCAGGAGATCGTCGGCTACGCCGTCACTGGCGACAGCGTGATCCTCGGCCTGTCGCGAATGCCGGCATGGGCGCGCCAACTGATGGTGGTCCGCAAGACCCAGATCCTCGATCCGCCAACCGCGGGGCCTTTGCGCGCCGGCGACTATTGTTATTTCCTCGTCCCGCGCGAGCGGTTGCCGCGGCTCGACAGCCTTTTTCGCACCAGCCCGGACGTGGCGCGCCGCCTCGGTTTCATGTTCGGCGAACTGCCGATCCGGGGCGAAAGCCGGATTGGCGAGGTGGCCGCCTTCTATGGCCTCGATTTCGGCGCGGCCGACCCCAAGACGACGATTGCCGACTGGGCGGCGAAGACGCTCGGCGCGAAGCCGGCCCTCGACGCGCGGATCAGCCTGCCCGGCGCGCAGTTCGTGGTCCGCAAGCTCGAATCGGGGCGCGTCGCCAGTCTCGGCCTGCAACTCAACGAGTTGCTGCGGGTTGAGCCCGACGAGAGTCTGCTGCGCCGCCTCGAGGAGGAGGCCGACGAACTCGGCCCCCTGCGCCGCTGGGTCGGTCGTCTCCACCCCCGCCGGCCCTCTAGCCCGCGAAACGACGGCTCGTAACCCGTGGACCATTCGCGAGGAGCGGTCGAATGGGATCGCCGTGGCCCGCCCCGCCCGCGGGGCTTGCGCCGGGGCGCTGCTTGACCGTAGGAGGTCCGAGGGCGGACGTGGCGAAACGGTAGACGCGGCGGACTTAAAATCCGCTTCCTTCGGGGGTGTGGGTTCAAGTCCCACCGTCCGCACCAGAACCGGCGCTAGACGTGGGGCGAACGGGCTGAGAGGATAACCCCGACCCACGGCGCCGGAGGTTTCATGTTCCCGCTCTCCCGCATGCTGGAAGCCTTCGTCAAGGTCGGCACCCTGACGGTGATCGACGCCGACGGTGAAACCCATGTCTTTGGCGGATCACGACCCGGTCCGGCGGTGACGATGCGGATCAGCGACGCCTCGCTCTATCGCAAGCTCTTCTTCAACCCCGAACTCCATGCCGGCGAGGCGTACATGGACGCGCGGATGACCTTCCCCGGATCGAGCCTCCGCGACTTCCTCACCCTCTTCTCGCTCAATCGCCAGACACTGGCCGGCCAGCCGACCCAGCGCCTGCTGCGCCGGATCTCGCGCGGCCTGAAGCGCTTCCAGCAGGCGAACTCGCTCGGTCGCGCGCGCGAAAACGTCGCCCATCACTACGATCTCGGCAACGACTTCTACCGCCTATTCCTCGACAAGGGCCTGTTCTATTCCTGCGCCTATTTCCGCGACGAGACCGACACGCTGGAGGCCGCCCAGATCGCGAAATGCCGGCTGATCGCGGCGAAGCTCGCCTTGTCTCCCGGTCAGCGCGTGCTCGACATCGGCAGCGGCTGGGGCGGGCTCGCGATCTATCTCGCACAGGTCGCCGAGGTGGACGTGACCGGCGTCACCCTGTCCACCGAGCAGCACGCGCTCGCCACCGCCCGGGCGGCGGAGGCGGGCGTGGCGGAACGCGTCCGCTTCGAGCTCCGCGACTATCGCACGATCGACGAGAGCTTCGACCGCGTGGTCTCGGTCGGCATGTTCGAGCATGTCGGCGTCGGCCACTACCCCGAGTTCTTCGCCAGGGTGAACCGGCTCCTCGCGCCGGACGGGGTGATGCTGCTGCATTCGATCGGCAAGATGAGCCCGCCCGGCACCGCGAGCCCCTGGCTGCGCAAGTACATCTTCCCGGGCGCCTATTCCCCGGCCCTGTCCGAAGTCTTTCCGGCGGTCGAGGCGAACGGCCTCTGGGTGACCGACCTCGAATTCCTGCGCATCCACTATGCGATGACGCTGCGCCAATGGACGGACCGGTTCGAGGCCAATCGCGCCGCCGTCGCCGCGATGTATGACGAGCGCTTCTGCCGGATGTGGGAATTCTACCTCATCTCCTGCGAGATGATGTTCCGCACCGGCTCGCAGGAGGTGTTCCACATGCAGCTGACCAAGCGCAACACCGCCGCGCCCATCGTCCGCGACTACATCGTGGAGACCCAGGCCCGCTACCGGGAGATCGAGCGCGAGCGCGGGATCTCCTGACCCGGGTCAGGAGAGTCGCGTCCCCTCCGGCACCGGAAAGCCGCGGAGGAGTTCGTCGGCGGACATCGGCGCCTTGCCGGCGCGCTGCAGGCGCGTGAGGCGGACGGCGCCTTCGCCGCAGGCGATCGTGAGCCCCTCGCCTCCCGCGTCCAGCACCTCGCCGGGTACGCCGGCGCCCTCGGCGGTCGCGCTCATCAGGAGCTTCAACCGCTCCGCGCCGATCCCGCACCAGGCGCCGGGAAAGGGCGACAGGCCGCGGATGAGACGATCCACCCCGGCCGCCGGAAGTGTCCAGTCCACCCGCGCCTCGGACTTGTCGATCTTGCCGGCGTAGGTGACGCCCTCCGCCGGCTGCGGCGCGGGGGCGAGTTCATCCAGCCGCGACAGCGCCGCGACGATCAGCCCGGCACCGATCCGCGACAGCCGGTCGTGCAGCGTCGCGGCGGTATCCCCGGCGCCGATCGGCGTCGTTTCGCGCAGCCAGACCGGCCCAGTGTCGAGGCCGACCTCCATCCCCATCACGCAGACCCCGGTCTCGGCGTCCCCGGCGAGAATCGCGCGCTGGATCGGCGCCGCGCCGCGCCAGCGGGGCAGCAGCGAGGCATGGATGTTGAAGCAGCCCCGCGCCGTCGCCCCGAGCACGGCGGCCGGCAGGATCAGCCCATAGGCGACCACCACCGCCGCCTCCGCCCCGAACGCGGCGAAGGCCGCGCGCTCCGCCGGGTCGCGAAAATTGACGGGTTGTCGGGTCTGCAGGCCGAGCGCCTCGGCGCGCGCCTGGACCGGGCTCGGCCGCGGGCGCTGGCCGCGTCCAGCCGGTCGCGGCGGCTGACTGTAGACACAGACGATCTCGTGCCCGGCCGCGACCAGCGCCTCGAGCGCCGGCACCGAGAAATCCGGCGTTCCCATGAAGATCAGCCGCATGGATCAGGCGGCGCGCGCCGTCAGGCCCGCGCCCGCTCCTTCTTCAGCTTCTTCATGCGCGAGGTGATCATGGTCCGCTTCACCATGCTGAGATGGTCGATGAACAGGCGCCCCTTCAGATGGTCGAGCTCGTGCTGGACGCAAACCGCCGGCCTGTCGGAGAACTCCGCTTCCTGTACATGGCCGTCGAGATCCATCCAGCGCAGCCGCACCCGCGCGTGGCGCGTCACGTCCTCGTAGATGTCGGGGATCGAGAGGCAACCCTCCTCGCTCACCTCCATCTCCTCCGAGGTCCAGGTGATCTCGGGATTGAGGAACACCATCGGGTCGGGCGAATCGTCCTTGCCGGCGCAATCCATGACGAAGACCTGCTTCATCACGCCGATCTGGGGCGCGGCGAGCCCGATGCCGGGCGCGTCGTACATGGTGGCCAGCATGTCCTTGGTCAGAGTCCGCAGGCCCTCGTCGACCGCGCGCACCGGGGTCGCCAGCTTGCGCAGGCGGGGGTCGGGATGGATCAGGATTTGCCGCACGGTCATGGCCGCGAAATAGGCGATGATCCGGGGTTTGACAAGCGCGCCGCCACTCGGCGGCGGGGTGATCACACCTGAGGCGACACTTGCTGTCGCCTTGCCGCCGAGGACAGTCCAGTTACCGCGCGTCAGGCGGCGGATCGGAACGCCCCGAACGGCGCAACCGGACCCGTTGTCCGCCGGACAGGAAATTCGGCGGTATCTCGGGTCCGGCGCGTTCTGATCGCAGATCGGCTCGCGCTCAGACGCGGCGTTCGATCATCAGTTGCTTGATCGAGGCGATCGCCTTCGCGGGATTGAGGCCCTTCGGACAAGTCTTCGCGCAATTCATGATCGTGTGGCAGCGATAGAGCTTGAACGGATCCTCGAGCTCGTCGAGCCGCTCGCCGGTCGCCTCATCGCGGCTGTCGATGATCCATCGATAGGCATGGAGCAGCGCCGCCGGCCCGAGATACCGGTCGCCATTCCACCAGTAGCTCGGGCAGGAGGTCGAGCAACAGGCGCACATCACGCATTCATACAGTCCGTCGAGCTTGCGCCGATCGTCGATCGACTGTTTCCACTCCACCGCCGGCTGGTTGGTCTTGGTCTCGAGCCAAGGCATGATGCTGGCGTGCTGGGCGTAGAAATGCGTCAGGTCGGCGACCAGATCCTTCACCACCGGCATGTGCGGCAGCGGATAGATCTTCACGTCGCCCTTGATCTCGTCCATGCCCCAGATACAGGCGAGCCGGTTGATCCCGTCGATATTCATCGCGCAGGAACCGCAGATCCCCTCGCGGCACGATCGGCGGAAGGTCAGCGTCGGGTCGATCTCGTTCTTGATCTTGATCAGCGCGTCGAGGACCATCGGGCCGCACTTGTCCATATCGACATGATAGGTGTCGATCCGCGGGTTCGCCGCCTCGTCCGGGTTGTAGCGATAGATCCTGAAGGCCCGGACGTTGGTCGCGCCCTCCGGCTTCGGCCAGACCTTGCCGGTGACAACCCGGCTGTTCTTCGGCAGCGTGAACTCGACCATCTCTCGGCTCCCTCAGTATACCCGGGCTTTCGGCGCGATCTTCTTCAGGTCGATCCCGCCCTCTTCATAGGTGCTCAGCGGTTCGAGATGTACGGGGCGATAGCTCAGCGTCACGCTGTTGTCGTCGCCCACCACCGACAGGCTGTGCTTGCGCCAGTTCACGTCGTCGCGGTTCGGCCAATCCTCGTGGGCGTGGGCGCCCCGGCTTTCCTTGCGCGCCTCCGCCGCGACGATGGTGGCCAGCGCGTTCGGCATCAGGTTGGTCAGTTCCAGCGTTTCCATCAGATCCGAGTTCCAGATCAGCGAACGGTCGCTGACCTTGATGTCCCGCATCTGCTGGGCGACGGCGGCCATCTTCTCGACGCCCTCCGCCAGCGTCTTGTCGGTGCGGAACACCGCCGCGTCCGCTTGCATGGTCCGCTGCATGTTCAACCGGAGTTCGGCGGTCGCGATCTGACCGGCCGCGTTGCGCAGGCCGTCGAACCGCGCCACCGCCTTCTCGACCGACGCCGGGTTCAACGGCGGATTCGCCGTCTCGGGATCGACGACCTTCGCCGCCCGGATCGCCGCCGCCCGGCCGAAGACCACGAGGTCGATCAGGCTGTTCGAGCCCAGCCGATTCGCACCATGCACGGAGGCGCAGCCCGCCTCGCCAACCGCCATCAGCCCGGGCAGCACCCGATCGGGATCCTCCGCCGTCGGGTGCAGCACTTCGCCCCAGTAGTTGGTCGGAATGCCGCCCATATTGTAGTGCACGGTCGGCAGAACCGGGATCGGCGCCTTGGTCAGATCGACGCCGGCGAAGATCTTGGCGCTCTCGCTGATGCCCGGCAGGCGCTCGGCCAGCGCCTCGGGCGGCAGGTGGTTGAGGTTCAGATAGATATGGTCCTTGTTCGGACCGACGCCGCGGCCCTCGCGGATCTCGATGGTCATGCAGCGCGACACGACGTCGCGGCTGGCGAGATCCTTGTAGGTCGGGGCATAGCGCTCCATGAAGCGCTCGCCCTCGGAATTGGTCAGGTAGCCGCCCTCGCCCCGCGCGCCCTCGGTGATCAGGCAGCCCGAGCCGTAGATGCCGGTCGGATGGAACTGGACGAACTCCATGTCCTGCAATGGCAGGCCCTGGCGGGCGACCATGCCGCCGCCGTCGCCGGTGCAGGTATGCGCGCTCGTCGCCGAGAAATACGCCCGGCCGTAGCCGCCGGTGGCGAGCACCGTCATCTTGGCGTTGAACCGGTGCAGGGTCCCGTCGTCGAGCTTCCAGGCGAGCACGCCCTGACAGGCGCCGTCCTCGGCCATGATCAGGTCGATGGCGAAATATTCGATGTAGAACTGGGCGTTATGCTTCAGGCTCTGGCCGTAGAGCGTGTGCAGGATCGCATGGCCGGTCCGGTCGGCGGCGGCGCAGGTACGCTGCACCGGCGGGCCCTCGCCGAACTCGGTCGTGTGGCCACCGAACGGGCGCTGGTAGATCCGACCGTCCTCGGTGCGTGAAAACGGCACGCCATAATGTTCGAGCTCGTAGACCGCCTTCGGCGCCTCGCGGGTGAGATATTCCATCGCGTCGGTGTCGCCGAGCCAGTCCGAGCCCTTCACCGTGTCGTACATGTGCCACTGCCAGTGGTCGGGGCCCATGTTGGAGAGGCTGGCCGCGATGCCACCCTGCGCGGCGACGGTATGGCTGCGGGTCGGGAAGACCTTGGTGACGCAGGCGGTCTTCAGCCCCTGCTCCGCCATGCCGAGAGTCGCTCGCAGGCCCGAGCCCCCCGCCCCGACCACGACGACGTCATAGGTGTGGTCAATGAAGGTATAGCCAGACATGGGCGTCCTTTCAGGCTGTGAACGCGATCTTGGCGACGGCGAAGACGCCGGCCAGACCGAAGGCCGCGCAAAGCAGCGTATTGGCGAGCAGAAGGGCCGTGCGGGTCGCCTTGCCGTGCACGTAATCCTCGATCACCACCTGCAGCCCCTGCCGCAGATGAATGAAGACCACGATGATCAGCAGGAGCGCGACGATGGCGTTGAACGGGTTGGAATAGGTCGCCCGCACCGTCGCATAGTCGGCGCCGAGGTTGCGCGCGAACGGAAACAGGAACAGCAGCGTCAAAGGCAGAAGCGCGATCGAGGTCAGGCGCTGGCCCCACCAGTGATCGCTGCCCTCCTTGGCCGAACCGAGGCCGTTCACGCGCTGCTTGTCGGTACGGTAGCTCATGGGCTGGCTCCTCAGAAGGCGAGCAACAGTGTGATCACAGACAGGACCGCGGTCGCCACGATCACCGTCTTGCCGGATTTGTCCACCATGTCGAGATCGAAGCCGTAGCCCGCGTCCCAGAACAGGTGCCGCACACCGTTGCAGAAATGGAACCAGAAGGCGACAAGCGAGCCGATCAGGATCAGGCCACCGATCCAGGAGGTGATGATCCCGTCGACGGTGGCGAAATATTCGGCGGAAGTCGCCGCGGCGAGGAACCACCAGACGATCAGGACCGCCGCGAGCGTCATCCCGACACCGGTGATGCGATGCAGGATCGACAGCACCGAGGTAATCTGCGGCCGATAGACCTCACCGATCATGAAAGGCGAAAGGGGCCTGTTGCCACGGTTTACGTCAGCCAAATCGTGCCCTCCCTAACGCCGTCGCAGGTTCGAAGCGGGACGTTCGACGCCCCTGATCGAGAACCATCGCGGCCTGAGTCCGGGCCAGTCCCGGCCCCTGTATCGTCTATTGGCACAACTTTCCGGGTGAATGCAAGCGGCTGGAATTTGTGATCACACGTTGGAATTTTTCGATCCCAACCGTCACCCTTAACGCGGAACCAGTGCCCAGTAATCGAGATCGAGCAGGACGCCCGGCAGGTATTTCCCGTCGGCTCCGCGCAGCGCGTAGTCTTGGGTTCCACCCGTGACCGCCACCAGCCGAAGCCTCAGCGCGCCGACGCCGGGCGCCGCCGTCTCGGCCTTTTCCAGCACTTCGGACCAGGCGCCGACCGTCTCGCCGGCGAAGCAGGGGTTGGCATGGGCGCCGGCGTTGATTCCGGCCACGATCTGCGCATTGGCGAGGCCGTTGAAGGACAGCGCCCGCGCCAGACTGATGACATGGCCGCCATAGATCAGCCGCCGGCCATCCTCGCGCAAGGTGGCGTCGAAATGCACCTTCGCGGTGTTCTGCCACAGCCGGGTGGCAATCATGTGCTCGGCTTCCTCGATCGTGACCCGGTCCACATGATCGATCCGCTCGCCGACCTGGTAGTCACCCCAGCGGTGCGGCTCGCCGGCCAGGGCGAAATCGTAGGACGAGAAGTCGAGGCCGGCCGGAATGGCGAGATCCGCCGCCGTCAGCGCGGGCGCGAGATTCGGGACCACCGGCTCGGGCGCCACCGCCGCCCGATCGCGCTTGCGAACCATCACCCAGCGCACATAGCTCAGCACCGGCGCGCCGTGCTGGTTGAACCCCGTCGAGCGCACCCAGACCACGCCGCTCGCACCGTTGGAATTCTCGCGAAGTCCGATCACCTCGCTCACCGAATTCAGCGTGTCGCCGGGATAGACCGGCGCCAGGAATCGCGCCTCGGCATAGCCGAGATTCGCGACGGCGTTCAGGCTGATGTCGGGCACCGTCTTGCCGAAGACGATGTGAAACGCCGCGAGATCCTCGATCGGGCTTCGCGCCAGGCCGCTGGCGCGGGCGAATTCATCCGAGGAATAGAAGGCGAAGCGCGTCGGAAAGAGCGCGGTATAGAGCGCGCGATCGCCTTCCGTCACCGTCCGCGGCACCGCGTGGGCGATGGTCTGACCAACGCGGTAGTCCTCGAAGAAGTTGCCGGAACTCGTCTTGGACATCAAAGCTCTCCCAGCTTCATCTCGGGATCGTAGTCACGCTCGACCCGCTTCACCACCGCCTGGCCGCAACGCATCGCCCCCGCCGCGGCGTCGTAGGCATAGGAGGGATCGCCATAGAGTTCCCACCCCTGGGAGAGCGCGCGGGTGACCTTGTGACAGAAGGCCGAGGTATCGACATCCGTGAGGTAGCGATAGGCGAGCATCGGCGTCAGACCAGAAACGGCGGATAGCCAAGCCAAGTATGGATCATCACGATGGCGCCGAAAGTGACAATGGTGATCAGCCCGAGCCGCGCCTCGGCGGCCACCGGTCCGGGCACGGGCGGCGTCCAGTCGCCCGCGCCGTCGATCATCGCCATGGTGACCACCGCCCAGGTGCCAAGACCGCCGAACAGCACCAGCGAGGCGAGATCGCCGTTCACCAGCAGATGCGCGACCGCCCAGATCACCACGGCGGTCAGCATCGGGTTGCGCAGCCAGCCCTTGATTCGGCTCCTAGAATGGGAGGCGCCGAACAGCAAAACGGCGATCAGCATCAACAGGTTGTTGAGATGCACGGTCCAGCCGGGCGGCGTGTACACCGCGATGTATGGCGCCGCGCGATAGCCGATGATCATGAGGACGAGGCCGGCGGCGATCAGCAGCGCCATGATCCCGCGCGACGGCCCGGCGCCGAGCCGCTCGGTCAGCGCCGCGCGCTCGCCCGGCACCGCGCGCTTGAAGGCATGAGCGAGGCTCCAGACGACGAGGCCAACTATCAGCAGGGTCATCGTCGCCCCCCCTTGTTGCGAAACTAGCTTCCGCTCGCCATCGCCGCGATCGCCGCCGCCCGCGCGAGCAGCCGCCGGGCCGAGGCGACATGCAGGTTCTCGATGATTCGGCCGTTCAGCACCGCGACGCCTTCGCCGCGGGCGGTCGCGCTTTCGAACGCCTCGACCTGAGCCTCGGCCAGCACGATCTCGTCCGGCGAAGGCGCGAAGACTTCGTTGGTGACGGCGAGCTGGTCGGGATGGATCAGCGTCTTGCCGTCGAAGCCCATGTCGCGCCCCTGAACGCAGGCGGCGCGCAGTCCGTCCTGGTCCTGGAAGGCGTTGTAGACACCATCGACGCAGATCAGCCCCTCGGCGCGGGCGGCGAGCAGGCAGAGCCCGAGGCTCGCCAGCAGCGGCGTCCGGTCCGGCGTATGGGCCGCGCCGAGATCCTTGACCAGGTCGTTCGTCCCCATCACGAACCCCTCGAGCCGGGGATGCGCCCCCGCGACCGAGGGCGCGTTCAGCATCGCCCGCGGGGTCTCCATCATCGCCCAGATCCGGGTGCGTACCGGCGCGCCGTTCGCTTCCATCAGATCGGCGAGGCGCAGGATATGCGCCGGCTTCTCGACCTTCGGCAGCAGGATCGCATCGGGTCCGGCCGCGCAGGTCCGCTCCAGATCCTCAAGCCCCCATTCGGTGTCGAGCGCGTTGATCCGCACGATCAGCCGCCGGGCCCCGTAGCCGCCAGCCTCGACCGCCTCGCCGACAAGGTCGCGGGCGCGCGGCTTTTCGGCCGGCGCCACGGCGTCTTCGAGATCGAGGATCAGCGCGTCGGCGGCCAGCGTCCGGGCCTTTTCCAGCGCCCTCGGCCGCGAGCCCGGCATGTAGAGCACCGAGCGATAGGGTTGGACGTTGTGCTCCATCGCATACAAACCCTTGTTGCGTCGCAGCACCCTTTACAAAGGGGTCGGCAAAACACAAGGGCAAACCGACCGGCCCGGCGTCGATCGGCGGCGCCGGCGTTGCGCGCGCGGCCGGCGTTGCGTGCGCGCAAGTCCTGGCGCGCGCGCCGTTAAGACATTCTTCGCCAATGAGCGCGAGGTTAACCAACGGACCGAAACGGTCGGCCCCGGCCAGGCGTTTCGGTCCTCCCGCGAGCCAATCGCCGCCACGCCGCGGGAACAGGTCCCGCGACCCCGTGCCCGCCCGAACCAGGAAGTCGAAGATGTCCAAGCTTTCCTTTTTCGCGCGGCTGGCGGTCAGCATCGCCCTGCTCCACGCCACCCCGATCGCCGAGGCCCAGGGTCGCCCGGCCTGCGCCAAGCGCGATCTCGTCGTGCAGCGCCTGGAGGAACGGTTCGGCGAGACGCTGCGCAGCATGGGCCTGAACCAGAACGAGGGCCTCGTCGAGGTCTTCGCCTCGGAATCGACCGGCACCTGGACAATCCTGATGACCATGCCCGACGGCGTCAGCTGCCTGCTCGCCGCCGGTCGCATGTGGGAGGACGGCGCCTCCCCGGCCATGATCCCCGGCAAGGACATCTGATCCGCCGGCGCCACCGGTTCAGGTCAGTGCGTCATAGATGAGCTTGCCGCCCGCGACCGCGAGCAGCGCGTAGGTCAGCCGGAAGAACAGCTTCTCCTCGACGAGATCGTGCGCCCAGACGCCGATGAACACCCCCGCCACGGCGATCGGCCCGAGGATGAAATTGACCAGCGCCGATTCGGCCGTGAACATGCCGAGCGCCAGATAGAACGGCAGCTTGATCGCATTGATGAACCAGAAGACGATGACCGTCGTCGCCTGATAGGTCGTCTTGTCGAGCCCGGCTCCCAGCAGGTACATCGTCGCCGGCGGCCCGCCCGCGTGCGAGACAAAGCTGGTGAAACCGGTGATCGTTCCCCAGAACAGACCCGCCGGCGTACCGCGATCCCCGGGGGGCGGGCGGAGCCAGCGGCGCTGTCGGGCGATCTGGAACAGGACAAAGCCGAGCGCCATCGCCCCGACCATCAGCCGCACCCCGTCCGCGCTGATCGAACGGAACAGCCACCAGCCGAGCAGCGTGCCGGGAACCCCGCCGATCATCAGAAGCCGCGCGTGCGGCCAGTCCCACTTGCGCCAGTAGGACTTCAGACTCGTCACATCCATCAGCATGAGAAGCGGCAGCAGCAGGCCGACGGCCTGCGCCGGCGGCATGACGAGCGCGAGCAGCGGCGCGGAGACGAAGCCGGCGCCTGATCCGAACCCGCCCTTCGACACCGCGGAGATCAGCACCGCGACGACCGCCACGGCGTAGAACGTCGGACCATGCTCCAAGATCACCCCTTCGCGCAGCCGTCCGGATCGGACCGGCCGGCGTTTGCAGCTTGCCAAGTCGGACGCGAGCGGCTAGCCAAATCCCAAATTTCGCACCAGAAGGGGAGAGAGCGGCAAATGGCAAGACCGAAGATCGCGCTGATCGGAGCCGGACAGATCGGGGGTACGCTGGCGCATCTCGCCGCGCTCAAGGAACTGGGCGACGTCATTCTCTTCGACATCGCCGAGGGCACCCCGCAGGGCAAGGCCCTCGATATCGCCGAAAGCGCGCCCGTCGATGGCTTCGACGCCGACCTCAAGGGCGCCAACAGCTATGCCGAGATCGCCGGCGCCGATGTCTGCATCGTGACGGCCGGTGTCGCCCGCAAGCCGGGCATGAGCCGCGACGACCTGCTCGGTATCAATCTCAAGGTGATGAAATCGGTCGGCGAGGGCATCGCCGCCAACGCGCCCGACGCCTTCGTCATCTGTATCACCAACCCGCTCGACGCGATGGTCTGGGCCCTGCGCGAATTCTCGGGCCTGCCGCATGCCAAGGTCTGCGGCATGGCCGGCGTGCTCGACAGCGCGCGCTTCCGTCACTTCCTCGCCAGCGAATTCGCCGTCTCGGTCAAGGACGTGACCGCCTTCGTGCTCGGCGGCCATGGCGACACGATGGTGCCGCTGACCCGCTATTCCACCGTCGCCGGCATCCCGCTGCCCGATCTGGTGGAAATGGGCTGGACCACGCAGGAGAAGCTCGACTCGATCGTTCAGCGTACGCGCGACGGCGGCGCCGAGATCGTCGGCCTCCTGAAGACCGGCTCCGCCTTCTACGCCCCGGCCGCTTCCGCGATCGAGATGGCCGAGGCCTATCTGAAGGACCAGAAGCGGGTCCTGCCCTGCGCCGCGCATCTCGACGGCCAGTACGGGCTGAAGGACATGTATGTCGGCGTGCCGACCGTGATCGGCGCCGGTGGCATCGAGAAGGTGGTCGAGATCAAGCTCGACAAGGCCGAGAAGGCGATGTTCGACAAGTCCGTCGACGCCGTGAAGGGCCTCGTCACCGCCTGCAAGGGCATCGACCCGACCCTCGGCTGAGGCACCCGCGGTTGGCGACGATGTCGCCGCCGCGAAGGTCTCCTTTTGTTCCTCAACGCGGGCCAGGGATGATTCGGACCGATGACCGGCATGGTCTTTTCTGCCTGAATCACCGCCTGGGCCGCGTCGCGCTTGGCGATGAAGTTCGTGTGGATATGGCGTTTCGTCGGGAACAACCCCTTCGGAACGCTTGTGATCACGTGCGGGGCGAAGCGGTGCGCGGACTGATTCGTGGTCGGCGCGCCGCAATTTTCGCCTTATGTGATCACAGTCACATTTCGTGTGATCACAGACACCGGCTTTTTCTCCGCGCATCCCCGAATGCACGTCAATTCGTTTGCAACGATGAAAAACTAGTCATAGGAAAACCGGGCGCGCGGCAAGCCGAACGGCGAGCGAGCGCCGGATAGCGCCCCGCGGGGCCTAAGGATGGCGGCGGATGAACATTCACGAATATCAGGCCAAGCAGTTGCTCAAGGAGTATGGCGCCCCGGTCTCGGACGGGCGTGTCGTGCTGAAGGCCGACGAGGCCAAGACGGCGGCCGGCGAGATCGACGGCCCGATCTGGGTAGTCAAGGCCCAGATCCACGCGGGCGGCCGCGGCAAGGGCAAGTTCAAGGAAGCGAGCGCCGGCGACAAGGGTGGCGTTCGGGTCACCAAATCGGTTTCCGACGCCGCCGACGAAGCACAGAAGATGCTCGGTCGGACGCTCGTCACCCATCAGTCCGGCCCGGCCGGCAAGGTCGTGAACCGCGTCTATATCGAAGATGGCGCCGACATCGCACGTGAGCTCTATCTCGCGCTGCTCGTCGATCGCGGCACCAGCCGGATCGCCTTCGTGGTCTCGACCGAGGGCGGCATGGATATCGAGGAGGTGGCGGCCAAGACGCCGGAGAAGATCCTCTCCTTCTCGATCGACCCCGCCTCGGGCATCTCGGGCTTCCACGGGCGCCGCGTCGCCTTCGCGCTCGGGCTCGAGGGCAAGCAGGTGAAGCAGTGCGTCGATCTCGTGAACCGGCTGTTCAAGCTGTTCGTCGAGAAGGACGCGGAGATGGTCGAGATCAACCCGCTGATCGTCACCAAGGACGGCGATCTGAAGTGCCTCGACGCCAAGATGGGCTTCGATTCGAACGCCCTCTATCGCCACAAGGACATCCTCGCCCTCCGCGACGAGACCGAGGAGGATCCGAAGGAACTCGCCGCGTCGAAGTTCGACCTCAACTACATCGCGCTCGACGGCGAGATCGGCTGCATGGTCAACGGCGCCGGCCTCGCCATGGCGACGATGGACATCATCAAGCTCTACGGCTCGGAGCCCGCCAACTTCCTCGACGTCGGCGGCGGCGCGACCACGGAGAAGGTGACGGAGGCGTTCAAGATCATCACCGCCGATCCGAACGTGAAGGGCATCCTCGTCAATATCTTCGGCGGCATCATGCGCTGCGACATCATCGCCGAAGGCGTGATCGTCGCAGTGAAGGCGGTCGGGCTCAAGGTGCCACTCGTCGTGCGCCTCGAAGGCACCAACGTCGAGCTCGGCAAGAAGATCCTGAACGAGAGCGGTCTCGCGGTCATCGCGGCGGACAACCTCTCCGACGCTGCCGAGAAGATCGTCAAAGCTGTGAAGGGTTGACGGCGATGCGCGCCGCCGTCGGACTCGCCGTGGCGCTGGCGACTCCCGCCGCGCTGGCGGATGAGGCCGGGATGCGGGACGGCCTCACGGCCTGTTTCGCGGGACTTCCGCGCTTTGCCACGGTGCGGGACGCACTCGAGGCCAAGGGCTGGAGTGCGCGGCGAGGCGCTGATCCCGGCGAGTACGAGCTGCGGCGCCCGGGCGCCGAGGTCTTCGTCTCTCCGGGCAACGCCTACTCGTCGCCCGGCTGCACGGCGAAGTCCGCGGACGTCTCCGTGGCCCGCGCCGAGGCACTGCTGGAAAGCGAACTAGATCGCGGCTTCGCCGGCAAGTGGAAGACCGCGCCGGGCTATGGCGGATCGAAAAGCTGGGTGGTGGCCGGGACCGGCGCCTCCCTGGTGATGTATGTGCTGGGCGGCGGCGATTCGGGCGACGGGCCCGGCGCGGGCGTTTCGCTCAGCGTTCGGAGGGACAACTGACATGGCCGTTCTGGTCAACGAAAACACCAAGGTCATCTGCCAGGGCTTCACCGGCTCGCAGGGCACTTTCCATTCGGAACAGGCGATCGCCTACGGCACCAAGATGGTCGGCGGCGTGACGCCCGGCAAAGGCGGCGAGAGCCATATCGGGCTGCCCGTCTTCAACACGGTGGCGGAGGCCAAGGACCGGACCGGCGCCACCGCGAC
Organism: uncultured Amaricoccus sp.; assembly: GCF_937891315.1. Classification (GTDB taxonomy): domain Bacteria; phylum Pseudomonadota; class Alphaproteobacteria; order Rhodobacterales; family Rhodobacteraceae; genus Amaricoccus. Next base: position 42,620 of record NZ_CALAGI010000140.1, read on the forward strand.
CGCGATCTATGTCCCGCCGCCCTTCGCGGCCGACGCGATCCTCGAGGCGATCGACGCCGAGCTCGAACTGATCGTCGCCATCACCGAGGGCATTCCGGTGCTCGACATGATGAAGGTCAAGCGCGCCCTGCTCGGATCGAAGTCGATCCTGGTCGGACCGAACTGCCCCGGCGTCATCACGCCCGACGCCTGCAAGATCGGCATCATGCCCGGCCATATCCACAAGCGCGGCTCGGTCGGGGTTGTGTCGCGGTCGGGCACGCTGACCTACGAGGCCGTGAAGCAGACCTCGGACGTCGGCCTCGGCCAGTCGACCTGCGTCGGCATCGGCGGCGACCCGATCAAGGGCACCGAGCATATCGACGTGCTGGAATGGTTCCTCGCGGACCCGGAGACCGAGTCGATCATCATGATCGGCGAGATCGGCGGCGCGGCCGAGGAAGAAGCGGCGCAGTTCCTCAAGGACGAGGCGAAGAAGGGCCGCTCCAAGCCGGTCGCCGGCTTCATCGCTGGCCGCACCGCGCCGAAGGGACGCCGGATGGGTCACGCGGGCGCGATCGTCGCCGGCGGCAAGGGCGGTGCCGAGGACAAGATCGAGGCGATGAGGTCCGCCGGGATCGTGGTCTCCGAAAGTCCGGCCGGCCTCGGTCAGGCTGTGCTGAAGGCCATCGGCCGCTAGACAAGGGTTTGGCCCGCGCGCCGACGCGCTCGCGGGCCTACCGGGGCGTGGATCCCGATCCGGGACCACATTTGGAGAGGAGCGGGCGCGCGCCCGTCGCAGCATGACCGAACAGTCCCAGAATACGGTCTTTCAGAATTCTTCGTTCCTGCAGGGCCAGAACGCGCATTATGTCGAGGCCCTCCACGCCCGGTATGCCGAGGATCCGAACTCCGTCGACGCCGCCTGGCAGGAGTTCTTCAAGGGCCTCGACGACCACGCCAACGACGTGGTGCGCATCGCCCAGGGCCCGAGCTGGGCCCGCGCCGACTGGCCGCCAGCCCCGAACGACGAGGTGACCTCGGCGCTCGACGGCCAGTGGGGGCCCGATCCCGCGCGCACGGTCGGCGACAAGGTCAAGGCGAAGGCGGCCGAGAAGGGCGTTCAGCTCAGCGAGACCCAGGTTCAGCAGGCGGTGCTCGACAGCCTGCGCGCGCTGATGATCATCCGCGCCTATCGTATCCGCGGCCATCTGATCGCCGATCTCGATCCGCTGCGCCTCGTCGCGCCCGAACCTCACCCGGAGCTTAAGCCCGAGACCTACGGTTTCGGCCCGGCCGACATGGACCGGCCGATCTTCCTCGACAATGTGCTCGGGCTGCGTATGGGGAGCATGCGCCAGATCATCGAGATCCTGAAGCGCACCTACTGCGGCACCTTCGCGCTGCAATACATGCACATCTCCGACCCGGCGCAATCCGCCTGGCTCAAGGAGCGGATCGAGGGCTATGGCAAGGAGATCAGCTTCACCCGTCAGGGCCGCCGCGCGATCCTGAACAAGCTCGTCGAGGCCGAGGGCTTCGAGAAGTTCCTGCAGGTGAAATACACCGGCACCAAGCGATTCGGCCTCGACGGCGGCGAGGCGCTGATTCCGGCGATGGAGCAGATCATCAAGCGCGGCGGCGCGCTCGGGGTCGAGGACATCGTCATCGGCATGCCACACCGCGGTCGCCTCAGCGTGCTCGCCAACGTGATGTCGAAGCCCTACCGGGCGATCTTCAACGAGTTCCAGGGCGGCAGCTACAAGCCCGAGGAAGTCGAGGGCTCCGGCGACGTGAAGTATCACCTCGGCGCATCGTCCGATCGCGAGTTCGACGGCAATCAGGTGCATCTCAGCCTGACCGCGAATCCGAGCCATCTCGAGGCGGTCGATCCGGTGGTGCTCGGCAAGGTGCGCGCCAAGCAGGCCCAGCTCAACGATGTCGAGCGGACCAAGGTGCTGCCCATCCTGCTGCATGGCGACGCGGCCTTCGCCGGGCAGGGCGTGGTGGCGGAATGTTTCGGTCTCTCGGGCCTCAAGGGGCACCGGACCGGCGGCACGATCCATTTCGTCGTGAACAACCAGATCGGCTTCACCACGGCGCCGCAATATTCGCGGTCCTCGCCCTATCCGACCGACATCGCGCTGATGGTCGAGGCGCCGATCTTCCATGTGAACGGTGACGATCCCGAAGCGGTGGTGCACGCCGCGAGGCTCGCGACCGAGTTCCGGCAGCGGTTCCACAAGGACGTGGTCATCGACATGTTCTGCTATCGCCGCTTCGGTCACAACGAAGGCGACGAGCCGATGTTCACCCAGCCCTTGATGTACAATGCCATCAAGAGCCACAAGACCACGCTCCAGCTCTATACCGAGCGGCAGGTGGCGGACGGCCTGATCCCCGAGGGCGAGATCGAGGACATGAAGACCGCCTTTCAGGCGCATCTCAATGCCGAGTTCGATGTGGGCAAGGACTATCGCCCGAACAAGGCCGACTGGCTCGATGGCCGCTGGTCAGGCCTCGGCAACCGCGACGGGCGCTACCAGCGCGGCAAGACGGCGGTCGAGCTTTCGCGCCTGCGCAAGGTCGGCGAGGCATTGACCCGCCTGCCTGCGAGCCTCAAGCCGCATCGCACCGTGCAGCGCATGCTCGATAGCAAACGGGCGATGATCGAGACCGGCGAGGGAATCGACTGGGCGACCGCCGAGGCGCTGGCCTTTGGCACACTGCTGCTCGAGGGCTATCCGGTCCGGCTCGCCGGTCAGGATTCGACGCGCGGCACCTTCAGCCAGCGGCATTCGGGGATCATCGATCAGGTGACCGAGGAGCGCTTCCTGCCGCTGAACCACATCGACAGCCAGCAGGCGACCTACGAAGTCGTCGATTCGATGCTCTCGGAATACGCCGTGCTCGGCTACGAATACGGCTACAGCCTCGCCGAGCCGAACGCGCTCGTGCTCTGGGAAGGCCAGTTCGGCGACTTCGTCAACGGCGCCCAGATCATGATCGACCAGTTCATCTCGTCCGGCGAGTCGAAATGGTTGCGCATGTCGGGTCTCGTCATGCTGCTGCCGCACGGTTACGAGGGCCAGGGGCCGGAGCATTCCTCGGCACGGCCGGAGCGGTTCCTGCAGATGTGCGCGGCCGACAACTGGATCGTGGCGAATTGCACGACGCCCGCGAACTACTTCCACATCCTGCGCCGCCAGTTGCACCGCAGCTTCCGCAAGCCGCTGATCCTGATGACGCCGAAGTCGCTGCTGCGCCACAAGGGCGCGGTCTCGAAGCTCGCCGAATTCGCCAAGGGATCGAGTTTCCACCGCGTGCTCTGGGACGACGCCCAACTCGGCTCCTCGCCGACGAAGCTCGTACCGGACGAGAAGATCAAGCGCGTGGTGCTCTGCTCGGGCAAGGTCTACTATGACCTGCTGGAGGCGCGCGACGCGCGCGGCATCGACAATGTCTACATCCTGCGCCTCGAACAGTTCTATCCGTTCCCGGCGCTCTCTCTCACCAAGGAACTCGGCCGCTTCAAGAACGCCCAGATTACCTGGTGCCAGGAAGAACCGAAGAACCAGGGCGGCTGGAACTTCGTTGAGCCTAACCTCGAATGGGTACTCGGACGGATCGGCGCCAAGCATGGACGGGCGACCTACGCCGGCCGTCCGGCGGCCGCGTCGCCAGCGACCGGGCTCGCCCGCCAGCATAAGCAGCAGCAGGAAGCGCTGATCGATGAGGCGCTGACCGTCGGGAAGGAACGCTAAAAAAAATGGCCGAAATCCGTGTGCCCACGCTGGGCGAAAGCGTGACCGAGGCGACCGTCGCGACCTGGTTCAAGAAACAGGGCGAGACGGTCGCGGTCGATGAGATGCTCTGCGAGCTCGAGACCGACAAGGTGACCGTGGAGGTGCCTGCGACCGTGGCCGGCGTTCTCTCAGAGATCGTCGCGCCGGAAGGCGCCACCGTCGCGGTCAATGCCCTGCTCGCGACCATCGGCGAGAAGGCCGACGGCAAGCCCGCGCCCAAGGCCAAAGCGGCCGCTGCGATCACCGTCGATGCGCCCGCGCCCGGCCTCGCCGCCTCCGAGACCGCGGAATCGGCGCCCGCCAACGCGCGTTCGGTCGATATCCTCGTTCCGGCGCTGGGTGAGAGCGTGACCGAGGCGACGGTCTCGACCTGGTTCAAGCAGGTCGGCGACAGCATCGCCCAGGACGAGATGCTGTGCGAGCTCGAAACCGACAAGGTCTCGGTCGAGGTGCCCTCGCCCGCCGCCGGCGTGCTGAGCGAGATCATCGCCAAGGCCGGCGAGACCGTGGCGGCCGGCGGCAAGCTCGGCGTGATCGCGGGCGGCGCCGGCGCCAGCGCGCCCAAGGCCGCCGCCGTTTCGGCAGCCGCGGCGGCGCCCGCTCCGGTGGCCAAGCGCGATGTCGAGGACGCGCCCTCGGCCAAGAAACTGATGGCCGACAAGGGGCTCAGCCCCGATCAGGTCACCGGCACCGGCCGCGACGGGCGGATCATGAAGGAGGACGCGCTCGCCGCGCAGGCGCCGCGTCCGGCCGCGCCCGCCCCCGTCGCCGAACCGCCGTCGATCCCGCGCTCGGCGGTGGCGGCCGAGGACGCGGCGCGCGAGGAACGGGTGAAGATGACCCGCCTGCGGCAGACCATCGCCCGCCGGCTGAAGGAAGCGCAGAACTCCGCCGCCATGCTGACCACCTACAACGAGGTGGACATGACGGCGACCATGGGGCTGCGCAGCGAATACAAGGACCTCTTCGAGAAGAAGCACAAGGTGAAGCTCGGCTTCATGTCCTTCTTCACCAAGGCCTGCTGCCACGCGCTGAAGGAGGTGCCCGAGGTCAACGCCGAGATCGACGGCACCGAGGTCGTCTACAAGAACTTCGTGCATATGGGCATCGCCGTCGGCACGCCGACCGGACTCGTCGTTCCGGTGGTGCGCGACGCCGACCAGATGTCCTTCGCCGATATCGAGAAGAAGATCGCCGAGCTCGGCCTCAGGGCCCGCGATGGCAAGCTCTCGATGGCCGAGATGCAGGGCGGCACCTTCACCATCTCGAACGGTGGCGTCTATGGCTCGCTGATGTCCTCGCCGATCCTCAACCCGCCGCAGTCGGGCATCCTCGGCATGCACAAGGTTCAGGACCGGCCGATGGCCATAAAGGGCCAGGTGGTGATCCGCCCGATGATGTATCTGGCGCTGAGCTACGACCACCGCATCGTCGATGGCAAGGGCGCGGTCACCTTCCTCGTCCGTGTCAAGGAGGCACTGGAAGACCCCCGCCGTCTGCTGATGGACCTCTGAAGGTCGGTCACAATGCAGGGATTCGCGATGCGGGGATTCGTGGTGCGCGAGGCCGACATGCCGATCGAGGCATGGAACGACCCCGTGCGCGGCGAGGTCCGCTTCCGAACCCTGCTCGGTGGCGTGGCGGGGCGAAGTCGTGGTCTCGTCCACGGCATCGCCTATCTCGCCCCCGGCAAGATCGAGGGCGCGCATCATCATCCGGCGACCGGCGAGACCATCCATGTCCTCGCCGGCTCCGGTGCCGCGCGCCTTGACGAGGCCACGTACCCGCTCGCGGCTGGCGACACCGTCTTCGTTCCCGCCGGCACCATCCATGAATGGAGCGCCGGCGCCGAAGGGATGAAGTTCCTGTACAGCTTCGCCGCGGACAGTTTCGACGCGGTCGATTACGTCTTCGAGGCGGGAGACCCGCCCGCGTGATGACCCCCGAGCTTACCGTCCTCGCGCTCGCGGCGCTGCTCCAGTTGGGCCAGATCTGTCTGGCCGCGGCGTCGATGAACCGCGACGCCGGGGCGAGCTACAACATTGGCCCACGCGACATCGAGGCGACGCTCTCGCCCCTGACCGGGCGCCTGCGGCGGGCCGTCGCGAACCATTTCGAGGCGCTCTGCTTCTTCACCATCGCCGTCGTCGTCGTCACCCTTTCGGGCTCGGTCAGCGCCCTGACGGCGGGCTGCGCCTGGGTCTATCTCGCGGCCCGCTTCCTCTATGTCCCCGCCTACGCCCTCGGCTGGACGCCCTGGCGGACGGGGATCTTCGGTATCGGCCTCACGGCCACGCTCGTCATGATCCTCACAGCGCTCTTCTGAGCCGGCGAGGGCGCCCAAGGGAGAAAAAAGAACATGGCTGACTATGATGTGATCGTCATCGGAGCGGGTCCCGGCGGCTATGTCTGCGCGATTCGCTGCGCGCAGCTCGGCCTCAAGACCGCTTGCGTCGAGGGGCGCGCCACGCTCGGCGGCACCTGCCTCAATGTCGGCTGCATCCCCTCAAAGGCGCTGCTGCATGCCACCGAGCTCCTGCACGAGAGCGAGGTGAACTTCGCCAAGATGGGTCTCGTCGGCGCCGCGCCGAAGGTCGATGTCGCGGCGATGCAGGCCTACAAGCAGTCGGTCGTCGACAACAATACCAAGGGCATCGAATTCCTGTTCAAGAAGAACAAGATCGACTGGCTGAAGGGCTGGGCGAGCATCCCCGCCCCCGGCAAGGTCAGCGTCGACGGAACCGAACATGGTGCCCGGAACATCGTGATCGCCAGCGGCTCGGAAGCGAGCAGCCTGCCCGGCGTCACGATCGACGAAAAGACCGTGGTCACCTCGACCGGCGCGCTGGAACTGACGTCGATTCCGAAGCGGCTGGTGGTGATCGGCGCCGGCGTGATCGGGCTCGAGATGGGCTCGGTCTATGCGCGGCTTGGCGCCGAGGTGACGGTGGTCGAGTTCCTGGAGGAAATCACCCCCGGCATGGACGTCGAGATCTGCAAGGCGCTGCGCAAGACGCTTGGCAAGCAGGGCTTCAACTTCGTGCTCGGCGCCGCCGTGCAGGGCGTGGCGGCGGGCAAGGGCGGGCCGGTGGTCACCTACAAGCTGCGCAAGGACGACAGCGTGCAGGAGATCGCGGCGGACGTGGTGCTGGTCGCCACCGGACGCCGGCCCTTCACCGACGGGCTCGGCCTCGAGGCGCTCGGCCTCGCGGTGACCGAGCGCGGGCAGATCAGGACCGACGCCCATTGGCGGACGAACGTGCCGGGCATCTATGCGATCGGCGACGCGATCGCCGGGCCGATGCTCGCCCACAAGGCCGAGGATGAAGGCGTCGCGGTGGCGGAGATGATCGCCGGCCAGCATGGCCATGTGAATTACGGCGTGATCCCCGGCGTGATCTACACGACCCCCGAGGTGGCGAGCGTTGGCCAGACCGAGGAGCAGCTGAAGGCCGCCGGCCACGACTACAAGGTCGGCAAGTTCCCGTTCATGGGCAATGCGCGGGCCAAGGCCTATTTCCTCGGCGACGGCTTCGTGAAGATCCTCGCCGACAAGGCGACGGACCGTGTCCTCGGCGCGCATATCATCGGCCCGGCCGCCGGCGACATGATCCACGAGATCTGCGTTGCAATGGAGTTCGGCGCCTCGGCCGAGGATGTGGCGCGCACCTGTCACGCGCATCCGACCTTCTCCGAAGCGGTCCGCGAAGCCGCCCTCGCCTGCGGCGGCGGCGCCATCCACGCCTGACTTCGGGGCGACGACCCACGGCGCGCGGCTGTTCCGGGCTGAAACCCGGGACAGCCGCGATCGTCCGGTCAAGATACCAGCATCCGCAGACCCTGGGTGACATCCATGCGGATCGCGAGGCGCAGGCCGGGTTCGTCGCCGGAGTGCAGGGCGGAGATGATCTTGCGGTGGTTCGCGCTCGCCTGCCGGCGCTGCAGCCTTTCGTAGAGGAGGCGCATGGTGGGGCCGGACTGCAGCCAGACCGTTTCGATCAGGCCGAGCATGGCCGGCGCCTGGGCGCGGAGATAGAGCGTGCGGTGAAACTCGAGGTTCGAGCGGACGTATCCCGAGGCGTCGCCCTTGACGATCATCTCGTCGATCACCGCGTTGATCGCTTGCATACGGTCGATCAGCGCGACATGGGCGCGGGGCAGCGCGCGCGAGGCAAGCTCCGGCTCAAGCAGGGCGCGCAGGCTCGCCAGCTCCTCGATCCGCTCGTTGGTCAGCTCCGGCGTCGAAACCCGGCCGGAGGCGGACAGTTTCAGCGCCCCCTCGGCCACCAGCCGTCGCACGGCCTCGCGCGCGGGAGTGGTCGAGACGTCGAATTCCGCTGCGATGCCGCGCAGGGTCATGCTGACCCCCGGCGCGACCAGCCCGTGCATCACCCGTGCGCGCAGGCTGCGATAGACACGCTCATGGGCGGGGAGACCTCCGTCGAGGGTCGATTGGCTGTGGCGCTCGCTCATCGCCGATGGTGTGATCACGAACTGGCGGCCGGCGTCAAGCCGGATCGCCTCGCGTGAAGTCATGGCGGTGCAGCGCGACGCCGTACCGTCTCAGCCAGTCGCGCGGACCGTCGCAGTCGGACTTCAGCTGGTGGACGACGGCCCAGAATCGGTCGGAATGGTTCATCTCTGCCAGATGCGCCACCTCGTGCGCCGCGACATAGTCGAGCACGGCGCAGGGTGCGAGAATCAACCGCCAGGAGAACATGAGGTCGCCCGCCGAGGTGCAGGAGCCCCAGCGTGACCGCGGATCGCGCAAGGAAATGCGCCCGGGCCGCCGACCGAGCACGGCCGCGTGCCGATGGCTGGCCTCGACCAGCGCCGCCCGCGCCGCCTCCCGAAGATAGACGGCGACCCGGGGACCGAAATCCGGCGCGGAGCCGGGCACGTGAAGCTCGTCGCCAACGCGGATCAGGCGCGTGCCCGACGAAGCGCGCAACGTCAGCGCGCCGTCGCCGAAAGGAAGCACCGTGCCATCCCGCACCGTCTCCGGCCTCGGGCGCCGCGCCAGCTGGTTGCGCAGCCAGCCCTCCTGGTCGGAGAGAAAGGCGCGGGCCGCCGCCAGCGGCACCCCGGAGGGGAGCGTCAGAGTCGTGCCACGCCCGACGCGCAGCACCATGCGCCGGGCCCGCGGATCGCGGCGCAGCCGCACCTCGATGGCGGGCTCGCCGATCCGGATGGCGCCGGCCATCGGCTTTGGCTCAGATGACCGGCCGCCGCTGCGCCGCGATGAAGTCGCGCACCCGCGGCTGGATCGTTCCGCGCCAGCGCGACCCGTTGAAGACGCCGTAGTGGCCGACCCCGTCGACCACTACATGCGCCCGACGCTCGTCCGGCAGGTTGACCATCAGCTCCTGCGCCGCCTCGGTCTGACCGAGGCCGGTGATATCGTCCTTCTCGCCTTCGATGGTCATCAGGCCGATGTCGGTGACCGCCGCCGGATTGAGCAGCAAGTCGCGGTAGTGGTAAGCGCCGGTCGCCATCAGCCGCTTCTGGAACACCCGCTCGATGGTCTGCAGGTAGAATTCGGCACTGAGATCCATCACCGCCATGTATTCGTCATAGAAGCGCCGGTGCGCCTCGGTGCTTTCGCCGTCGCCGCGCACCAGGTTCCGGAACTGGCCGACATGGGCATCGACATGCCGGTCGAAATTCATCGAGAGAAAACCCGAGAGTTGCAGAAAGCCCGGATAGACCCGGCGCAACGCCCCGGCGTTCGGCCAGGGCACCCGCACCACGACATTGTTCTCGAACCAGCTGAGCGGATGGCCCTGCGCCAGTTCGTTCGGCTGTTTCGGATTGCGCGCGGTGTCGATCGGCGAGCCCATCAGCACCACCGAAGCGGGCCGCAGCGGGTTGCCCTCCATCGCCATCGCCGTCGCCGCCGCCATCACCGGGATGCCGGGCTGGCAGACCGCCATGACCGAAACCCGCTCGCCACCCTGCGCGAGGAACTCGATCATCGCCTTCACATAGTCGGTATAATCGTCGAGATCGAAACCGCCCATCGCGAGCGGCACGTCGCGCGCATCCACCCAGTCGGTGATATAGACGTCATGCTCCGGCAGCATCGCCTTGACCGTGCCGCGCAGCAGCGTCGCATAGTGCCCCGACATCGGCGCGACGATGAGCAGCCGCGGGTCGTTCCGCTCCTCCGCGACCGCGGACTCGCGACGAAAATGAAGGAGGTTGCAGAACGGGCGTGACCAGACGAATTCCTCGACCACCGGGGTTTCGACGCCTTCGACCAGCGTGGTCGGCAGTTCGAACGCCGGCTTGCCGTAGCGCCGGGTGGCATGGATGAACATGTCGAGCGCCGCCGAGACGGCGCGATTGCCATAGGTCTCCGACATCGGGTTGAGTGGATTGTCGACGAGACCCTGCCCCATCCGCGCCACGGCGCGCATGGGCGTGAACGCGGCATGTGTCATTTCGTAGGCGTGGTAGAGCATGTTACCCCCGTTACCCCCGGCAACTTTATTGCGCGGAATCTTTAGTCCATTTCGGCGCCTCAGCAAGCGGCATTTGCCCGAACCTTGGGCGATTGTGGCAAATCATTAACAGCAAAGCCTTTGACAAAGGTTAGCGCGCGTGGCAAGCGACGGCCGGATTTGATTCCCCCGTATGACGACAAGGATGCCCGATGCCCAAGGATGAATGGGGCGTAAAGCGTATTTGCCCGACCTGCGCCACGCGATTCTACGACCTCCGCACCGACCCGATGACCTGCCCGAACTGCGGGGCGGTGTTCACCATCGACAGCCTGACGGCCGTGAAGGCCAAGGCGCTGCGCCCGGAGAAGGTGAAGCCGGAACCGGTCGATCTCGAGGATCTCCCCGATCTCGAGGCCGACGACGAGGTTATCGACGCCGACGACGACCTGTCCGACGAAATCCTCGAGGACGAGGAGGACAATGTCGATCTCGAGGACATCACCGCGGTGGGTCCGGACGAGGAAGAGACCTGATCCGGCCGCCCGGGGAGGCCCGCCGACGCCGGGCTTTTTTGGGCTTGCACCACGCCCACGCGCCCCCTAAAGACAGGCGCGCGGTTCGACCGCGGCGGTTCCATCCGCGCAGGGGGCCATAGCTCAGCTGGGAGAGCGCTTGCATGGCATGCAAGAGGTCAGGAGTTCGATCCTCCTTGGCTCCACCAAACCTTCCGAGCGATCCCTCGGAAAATCTGTGAAGCTCAGTCCTCCGCGGCGGTCGCTCCGCGGAAGACGATCAGCTTCGTTGCCAGGAAATTGAAGACCAGCGAGGCGCCGGCCGCGATCACCAGCGTGGGGAGGTCACCGAGCAGGCCACCGGCCATATGGCCGAGCGCGAGGATGACGCCGGCGCGGACCGCGAGTGTCGAGAGCGCGGTCGCCACGTAGCCGAGGGCACGCCCCTTCGCCGACCAGCGCTTGGCGTGGCGATAGGTCCAGAATTCGTGCGCCAGATAGTTGGCGAGGACCGCGCAGCAAAATCCGACCACCGCGCCGGCGACCAGCGACAGGCCGAGGAGCCGGATCGCCAGCAGCGCCGCGCCGAGATCGACGCCGAATCCCGCGACGGTGACCGCGAGATAACGCCAGTCGCTGGCATGGAGTCCGCCCAGCCGGCCCGCCTTCGCCTTGGCGTGGTTGTCCGACCCTAGCGCAGGCACGAGAGATTGACCTTGGCGAAGCGCCGGTCAGCGCCGGGCAGCACTTCGAAGAGATCATAGATATTGTCGATCTTGCCACCCATGATCGAGATGACCGACGGCGCACCGGCGTGGCGATGGAACAGGATGGGTCGGCCGTCGTTGCGCTCGTTCCGGGTCAGGATGGTCTTCACGTCGAACAGCGAGCGCTCCCATTCCAGATCGGTCAGCGCCGGCATGAAGCGGCGGGCGTCCATCATCATGTGCCGCCAGCGCGATTCGCGCGGCAGCCCCTCCGCGACCCGGTAGGCGCCGCCCCCGCGGGTCTCGTCGGTCCAGCTGAAATGCGGCGTGTAGCGGACATGAGTCAGCGAATGCAGACCCTCGGCCGGATAGGGCATGGTCGAGAAGAACGGCCCATCCATCATGGTGACGCCGAAGCCCTCGATCCGCGGCGGCGGCTTCACCAGCGCGATCTCGACGAATTCGTGCTTCAGCGGCAAGGGATCGAGGCCGCTTTCGAGCAATAGCTCGTTGATCATCGAATAGGTGACGTTGAACACCATGCCGGCGTGGATTTCGGCGCCGGCCTCGGTCTCGACCACGGCGCCGCCGGCGCGCTGGCGCACCCGGCGCGCCACGGTCTCCTTGCGGATCTCGACGTCCTGGCGTTCGAGCCGCGTGGCGAGATGCCGGCGCAGCGCGCGATAGTCGAAGGCCCATTCCCGCGCCTCGAACACGTTCTCGACGAGGTCGCGCGAGAAGAGCGCCGCCGCCTCCGGCCGCGCGGCGCGGATCGGCGCGCCGAGATTCTGGAACATGCGGAGAAAGCGCCCGGCCGAGACCTTGGAATGTCGCGCGGCGATGGCATAGAGCATCTCGAAGTCGTCGATCACCGCCTCGGGGAAATCCTCGGCGAAGCGGCGGTGGAGCACCATGGAGCGGAGCGCGGTCAGGAAGCTGCGCGGATAGTGAAAGCCGGTATGCACCCGGGCCTGATTGACCCGCGAGGCGCGCTCCAGCAGCCCGTTTCCCGCCTCCAGCACGAGGATCCGCTCGCTGACGCTGCGCAGGATCAGCGCGAGGCAACAGCCGTAGAAGCCGCCGCCGATGACGACGAAATCATACTCCCGGCGGCGCATAATCGTTCCGCAGCGTCTTCCAGAGGACATTCAACAGGTCCGAATGGCCGGAGACGCCGGCGATCTTTGTCGGGGTCTTCTCGTTCTTCGGATAGACCCGGCGCGTCGGCACCTCGACCGTTCGATAGCCGAGCTGGCTGGCGCGCACCGTCAGATAGGCCAGCAGTTCGTAGCGCAGGAAGATGTCGCGGAACGGCTGGACGCGGGGGTCGAGCAGATAGCGCGCGGAATAGGCGCGGTAGCCCTGGGTCGTGTCAGTGAACCAGCGGCGGGCCACCAGACTGAGAAAGGGCGCGTGCACAAGGCGGATCGCCACCAGCCGCGTGAGCGGCGTGTTGATGCCCTCGCCACCCTTGATGAACCGCGAGGCCTGCGCATAGTCGATTCCCGCGTCCAGCGCCGCGATGAACCGCGGCACGCCTTCGACATCGTCCTTGCCGTTGCCGTCGATGGTGACGATGCCCTCATAGCCCTCGACGAGCGCATAGGCATAGGCGCAGCGCAGCTGGGCGGAGAGCTTGCCGGGGCCGGTCTTGACGAGCAGCGCCCGGACATCGACCTCACGCAGGAAAGGCGCATCGAGCGAGCCGTCGACGCTGCCGCCATCGGCGACGATCACGTCGATCCGGCCGGCGAGGCCGCTGTCGTGGGTCTCGCGCAATTGTCTCCGGATGCGCGCCCCTTCGTTGATCGTCGGCACCACCAGCGCGTATGGCGAGCGTCTCGGCCGGATCTCGTCGATCAGAAAGCTCGGGACCGACCAGCCGCGCGCCGCGAAGGGCGCGCCATCGCAGGGGATGGGGGACATCAGGCGTTCCTCCGCCGCTTCGGCGCGTCGAGCGGAACGGCGACGCCGGGGGGCCGTGATCTCGACATTGAGATCCTGGATGTCGCGGAAGAGATCGACGTTGTTGATCTCGTCCACGATCGTGTAGCGCAGCTCGCCCTCCAGTCGCTCGAAGACCTTGACGATCCCCATGGAGATCGCCGCCACGGCGATGCCGAGAAAGCCGGCGGTCAGCGACTGGACGAGGTTGGTGGTGAGCCAGCCCTCGGCGAGGTGGTCCTTGGCCATCCAGACGCCGAGCACGTAAAGCGTGTAGATCGCCGCCATCACTGTCACGAGGAAGGCGAGGACCGACAGGCCACGCAGCACGCGCGGCGCGGAATTGGCCATGAGTTCGCCGACGAGGCGCAGGCGGCGCAGATGGTTGCGCCGCCGCGCCGGCACCGGCCCCGGCGCAGGCTCGCGCCGCAGCGCGAAGCGGCCCGAGAGCTGCTCGAAGCGCAGCAGGAGCTCGGCGTCGGGTCGCGCGAGCACGAGGCTGAGCCAGCCGCGCGGATAGCCGGCGGTCTGGGTGTCCTGGGCATTGATCCGGTAGCCGCTGACCATGCTGGCGAGGGAAAGCATGGCCGATGTGACACGCCCGCCGGGGCGCGAAACGACAATGGCCCGGTCGGTCTGGTAGACGCGGTTGGCGAGCCCGACGAGATCCATCGCCGCGTATTCCTCGACCGAGGTCAGCAGCACCACGTCGCCGATCGATTCCGCCACCGCCGCGAGGCGCAGCCGGTAGAAATTTCTGACGTCGGCCGTGCGCAGCAGGCGAATGTTCTGATAGCGCGCCAACGCGGCGGTCAGCGGCGAACCGGTCGGGCCCGAGCCGTCCTCGCGCGGGAAGGGAATGACGACGACCAGTTCCCAGAAGCGGAAATGCGAGGACACGAGCCCGGCGAGCGCGTTGACAGCGGCGACCGCCGCCGCGTCGTCCCTGGCGCAGACCATCGCCACGGACAGCAGGAAATCGCCCTGGCGCGAGGCGACCGCCGTGTCGAGGGCGCGGTCATCGGGCATGGCTCGGCGCCCCCATTCTGGAGAGGCAGTAGGAAATGGCGTGCCGTACGGCGGCCAGCGGGTCGGGCGCCGTCGCCCGCATCTCGATCGACACCCAGCTTCGCCATCCGGCCTCGTCCAGCATGGCCAGCGCCCGCCCGACGGACGCGTCTTCGGCCTCGACCGCTGCGAGATGTGGCCGGCTGAGGTGGACATGCGAAACGAGGTCGCGCGCGCTGGCGAAGAGCGCGGCGTCCGCTTCGGCCTCGCCGTTCAGCGACAGCGCGCCGATGTCGAAATTGAGCGCGACGGCGGGATGGTCCGCCTCGCGCACGAAATCGCGAACCTCCGAGGTCAGGTTCAGGAAATTGGTGCCATAGTCCCGCGGGTTCGGTTCGAGTGCCAGCCGACAACCGCGCGTCGCGGCTTGGTCGCCGAGCGCGCGGAAGACGTCGAGCGCGATCCGCCGCGCCGTCTCGGCCGGCATGTCCTCGGGGACGACACGATTGCGCGGCGATCCGACGACGAGGTTCGGCGATCCGAGCCGCGCCGCGAGATCGGCGGCACGCACAATCGTGTCGGCAAAGCGCCGCCGCGCCTCGGGCCCGCCGAAAAGCGCGGCGTCGGGCGCGGCGAAATGCAGCGACTGCATGGAGACGAACGTCAGGCCATGCGCCTCGACTTCGCCCAGCGTCGCGCGGAGCACCGCTTCGGACGGTGCGAACGGATCGACCTCGCCGGGAAAGAGCAGCCCCGGCGCGACCTCCAACCCGCCGACGCCAAGTTCGGCGAGGAGCGCGAGCGCCGGCCGGCGCTGGTCCGGCGGCCAGGCGATGTTGGAGATCGCCAACCGGCTCACTGGAGGCGCCCGCCGACGAAACCGCGCAACCCGTCGAGCGTCTCGCCGGCGGAATAGAGATAGGGCCCGGCGCCGCCCCAGGCGGCGGCGTGCCGACTGCGGACATCCTCCCGATGCACCACCGGCGCCGAATTGCGGAACGGAGCGGCGAACAGCGCCTCGTAGATCTCGGCCGCGCGCAGCGGCTCGGAACAGACATTGAGCACGGGAATATCGAGTGCGACGCAGCGCTCGATGTCGCGCCAGAGGTTGCCGAGATTGTAGTATTGATAGGCGCTGTCGCTGTTGGTGAAGAAGCGAGCCGTGCGCCCCTGACCCTCGAGCGCCGCGATCAGCGCCCGCTCGTTCGGCGTCCCATGGAAGGTCTCGCGGCGATAGCGCAGCATGCCCGTGGCCGGATCGGGCTCGAAGGCGGCGCGCACAAGGTCGGCGGCGGCGGGGTCGAGCACGCCGAGCAGCGCCTCGGCCGCTTCCGGTTTCAGGAACGAGGGGACCGGATTCAGCATGTCGAAGACGAAATTCTTCTTCAGTCCCGGCCCGAACAGCGCGGGCAGCCGCAGGACATGCACCTTGTCGAACCGCTCGCGCGCGAAGGTTTCGATCATCCGGCGGTGTTTGCCATAGGCGCCGGAAACCTCGAACACGCCGTCCGCCTCGTCATAGCCGGCGGCGAGGTCGTCGAAGACGGCGATGGTGGAGATGACCACCAGCCGCGCGGCCCGCGCCCTGCCGAGATTTTCCAGGAACGCCATGGTCTTGGCGTAGTCGACCTCGGGCCGGGAATTGGCGAGCCACATCGTCGCCGACGGGGCGGCGCTGACGATCAGATCGAAACGCCGATCTCCGATCCAATGAATGTCGGAGGAGTTGAATCGGGCATCGAACTCGGCCTGCCGAACAAGATTCGATCCGACGAGACCGTTGCTGCCAATGATCGCTCTCATGCGGGGCCTCTCGACATCGGCGAATACATCCGTCCTTCGGCACGGACCAGAAGCTCGGCCCCGGAATAGGCGGCGCATCCTGAAAATCGGTTAAGGGCTCCGCGCGGCAACCCCGTGGCATTTTATGTAAAGGCGTTGTTAGCGCCTCGGCCCCTAGCGTGGCGCGCGAGCGGGAAGGCGGGGGAGATCCGATCATGTCGAGCGATTTGCTGAACGGTCCGCGGTTCAACCGGATCGCCTACACGCTGATCCTCCTCATTGTGGCGGCGCATGTCGCGGTCGGGCTCGTGAATGACCGCGATCCCTGGCACGACGAAGCGCTGCTGGCCGCCAACCTGATCGGCGTCGATTTTCCGCTGCTGACCCCGATGCCCTATTTCGAACAGGCGGCGCCGGTCGGCTATGTCGCGCTGGCCCGCGCGGTTCAGGCGCTGGCGCCCGCCGCCGATCCGGTCGCGCTGTTCCGGCTTCTCGATGTCGCGGTGTTTCTCGTCGGGCTGGTCGCGCTGCTGCTGCACGCGCTGCGGACCTGTCGGCCGGTCGATTTCCTGATGTTGGCCGGGATCGCGCTGTCCAGCGGCTATCTCTGGACCTATGCCAGCGAAATCAAGCACTATGGCTTCGAGTTCACCGCGACCGCGTTTCTGCTCATCACCGGGCGGGCGCTCGCCTATTCCGACCGGCCAGCGGCCTACGTCCAGTTCGGCGCCGCCATCCTCGTCGCCGCCGCGATCTCCTTCACCACGCCGATCGTCGTCGCCGCCGTCCTCGGCGGTACCATTGCCCTGCGGCTGCTCGGCCCCGTCGCGCCGGCGCTGGCGGCCCGGTTGGCGCCGCCCCCGCCGCTCCGGGGGGGTTCCGCCGGCTTGATCGTCGCGACCGTCCTCGCGCTCGGCGTCGCGGCGGGGATGCATCTGATGGTGAACCGCGATCTCACCCAGTACCAGATGGCGGCCTACAGCTTCGTCTATCAGGCCGGGACCTTCGATCTCGGCGGCTCGATCGTCGAGAACGCCAAGATCGCGCTCAGGCTCAATTCGATGCTGCTGGAACCGATCGGCGCCGCCGCCTTGCAGGGAACGCTGCAGGCGCTGGGGGGCAAGCTCGCCACCGCGCTCACCATCCTCGGCGCGACGCTGGCGATGGGGTTCTTTCTCGCCGCCGCCGCCCGCCGCGCGCCGCACGCGGTCCTGACGATGCTCGCCTTCATCACCGGCGCGCTCCTGCTCAATCTGATGGGGCAATTGCCTTTCGTCTCGACGCGCCATTTCTTCTTCATCGCGCCGGTGACGCTGATCGTGCTCTCGGTCGGCTCGGGCGAGTTGCTGACGCTCGCCGGCGCGCGGATGAGCCCCGGGTTCCGGCGCGCCGGAGCCTTCGCGGTGCTGGCGGCGCTGGTCTGGACCAGCGCCAATGCGACGCTCGCCGCCGCGAACAAGCGGTCACAGGAGCTCACGCCGCTCTTCGCCGAGATCGTGGCGCGCGATCCCGGCGCGCCGGTCTGGGTCTATGCCGACGCCCAGCCCGCGGCGAAGCTGCTGGCGCCGGTCGGGGTGCGCCTCGTCGGCATGTTCGACGACCGGAGCGGTACCGAGGGCTGGGGCGCGCGGGGCGGCGGCATGCTGATCGATCCCGAGGCCGAAAATCCGTGGCAACCGAACCCCGCCTATCCGCGCTCGATCGGCGCCGCGGCGGCGGGCGCCAGCGCGCTCTGGCTGATCTTCGCCGGCGACTGGATGGAACCGGGGCGCGAAGGCTTTTTGAACGCCGCCGACGCGGCCGTCGGGCCATGCGAGCTTCGGCTTACGTCGACCGACAGCGCGCTCTACTATTGCGCGCCCAGATCAACCGGAAGAACGGCGCAGCGCTGAGGCCGCGCCGGACCGCCGCTATTCGGCCGCGGCGGCGTCGCGGATGTAGCTGCGCAGATGCGCGGTGCGCCGGGCGAAGGTCGCCTCGAACGTATGGCGGAGGGCGAAGTCGCGGGCGCGCCGCGCCACCTCCACGATCTGACCCCGGTCGCGATAGAGCTCCGCCAGTTGGTTGGCGAGCGCCACCGGATCATTCATCGGCGACAGCCAGCCACCGCCGGAATGCTTCACCACGCCGACGAAGGCCTCGTTGTCATAGCCGGCGATCGGCACGCCGCAGGACATCACCTCCGGATAGGTGCACGACGGATCGCCCTGCGGATGACAGCAGACGAAGATATCGACCTCGCGCTTCAGGAGCGGGATCCAGGCGGTCTGGAAGTCCAGCACACCGCCGAGCCGCACCTTGTCGCCGAGGTCCTGATGGGCGATCTCGTCGCGCAGTTCCTGCTCCAGCGCGCCGCTGCCATAGACCTCGAAGGTGAACGGCACGCCGAGCTTCACCAGCTCGCGCGCCACCTTCGGGATCTCGCGCACGCCCTTCATGGCGATCAGCCGGCCGCCGAAGATCAGCCGCAGCGGCCTGCCCTCCATTACCGAGAGGGCCTTGGCCGCGAGCGCCTCCTCGGAGATGATGTCCGCCTCCGGCACGCGGTTGTCGAAGAAGAGCAGGCTTTCCGGCTGCAGCGGGCGATAGAGATCGAAGGTCGGCACACCGCTGCACTGCAAGCCGGCGGCGATCCGCAGCGAGGCCTGGCGCGATCGCTCGGCGCCCGCCGCCCAGAGCTTGCGGCGCCAGCGGCGCACGGGATTGGCGACCTCGGCATCGATGATCTGCCGCTCGGTCCGGGGCGAATATTCGCTGGTGAAGACCAGCGGCAGGCCGATGCGCTGGCAGATCCTGGCGGTCTCCGCCTCGGTCGGCGACAGGAAAGCGAGCGCGACCGCCCCCCGCGCCAGACGCGCCGCCTGTTCCTCGGGGTCGATCGGCCGGATCTCCAGCCCGGTCTCGGCGGCGCCCGGCATGTATTCGGCATGATCCATGTCGTCGCTGAGATGGTCGTCGAGATAGGCGAGGGTGGTGACCGGGCCCGGCCAGTACTTGGCATATTCCGCCGCGCCGTTCATGTATTTCCGCGTCAGCACCAGCCCGCCGTTGGGGCCGAGCTTGGCCCGGAGGCTGGGCAGGAGGAGGAGTTCGGTCGGTTTTTCGGAAATGCTCATGACACCCTATCAATGATGCGCCGAAGTCTGTCGTGATCGACGGTGAAGCCATCCTCGGCCGCCGTCCCCACCATGAAGGCGAACCGCATGGACATCCGGTCGGCGAATTCCTTGTAGGTCATGGCGAAACGGTCCGGCGGTTGCAGCACCAGGAAGGCGGCGTCGTCGGCCATGGTGAAGATCGCATGCGAGAGATGGCTGCCCTCGACGCCGATCACGATCCGGGCGCCATACGTGCGCCGGGCGATCTCCTCGACGCCGAGTACCGCCGGCTCGACGATATCGAAGCCGAGCTTTTCCAGCATTGCCTCGAGCTCGGCTTCTTCCGCCAGCACCCGCCGCTCGCCGGTCGCGCCGCGCTTGAGATAGACGCCCGGCCCCGTGACCGGCGCGTGCCGCGCGAGATTCGCCTTCGCCCGGGCGCGAAGCTCGCGATAGCGCTGCTCCTTGTAGCTGTTCTGCGCGAAGTCAGTGTAGATCGTCAGCCGCCGCGCCCAGGCGCGCCGCGCCACCGGCGGCCGCGGCAGGTCGACGAGGGCGCGATAGCCGGCCTCGTGCTCGTAGTCCTTGGTCGGCGCGACGATGGTCGGCGCGCCCGGCGGCGGAATGAGGCCGAGCGGCAGCTCGTCGAGCAGGAAGTTGCCGAAATAGTGGCTGCCGATGTTGTTCGAGACGAGGCAGGCGCTTTCCAGCGGCGTCGGAGGCGGGTCGCCGGTGAACAACTTCTCCGGCCCGAACCCCGGCTTGTACTTGGCCGGACCGCGATAGATATAGGCGCCGGAAATCGCCACGCCCTCGATCTCGTAGGCCATCGAGGCGGCATGCACGCAGGGCCCACCCGCGGCCAGCATATGTTCCGTCGCCCAGTCGCGATGCGGTGCGAGCCGCAGCACCCGGTCGAACTCGCCCGGCGCATGGATCGCGGCCGGAACCCTGACCACTTCCTCGGGGCAGAGTTCCCGACTCTTCGAGGCCATCGAGCGGATATCGGGCGTCATGCCGTACCACAGTCGCCGAAGCCCCCAGTCCAACATTTCCAGATTGAGTCTCATCGCCACCGCCAATCTGCGCGCCGCGCATTGCGACTCCGATGACACCGCAAGTAGTCGACCAGTAGTTAACGCATATTTAAATCACGTCGCCGAATGCTGCGGGGCACGTATTCAGTCCCTGGAGCATATAGAATGGTCAAGGCTTCCGGCGGCCAAGCCCGCATCGACACCGATCTCCGACGCCCCGCGATCGATGGTGGTACGCCGGTCAGGGACCAGAGCCGCTTTCTCGTCTTCGGCCAGCCCGATATCGGCCAGCCGGAAATCGACGCGGTGACCGAGGTGCTGCGAAGCCGCTGGATCGGTACCGGACCGCATTGCCAGGCGTTCGAGGCCGAGTTCGCCGCCTACCTCGGGCCACGAATCGGTGGCGCCGTGGCGGTGAATTCGGCGACGGCGGCGTTGCATCTGTCGCTGCTCGCGCTCGACATCGGACCGGGGGACGAGGTGATCTCGACCGCGATGACCTTCTGTGCGACGATCAATGTCATCTGCCACGTCGGCGCGACGCCGGTGCTCTGCGATTGCGACATCGCGACCCAATGCATCCTTCCCGAGCAGATCGAGGCGAAGATCACCCCGCGCACCAAGGCGATCATCGTCGTGCATATGTGCGGGCGGCCCTGCGAGATGGAGGCGATCATGGCCATCGCCGATCGGCGCGGCATTCCGGTGATCGAGGATTGCGCCCATGCGATCGAGACGCGAATCGGCGACCGCCCGGTCGGTACCTATGGCACCTATGCCTGCTACAGCTTCTACGCCACCAAGAACATGACGACGGCAGAGGGCGGCATGGTGGTCGCCCAGGACGCCGAACGCCTGACCCGGATCCGCACGCTCAGCCTGCATGGCCAGAGCGCGGACGCCTGGAAACGCTATTCCAACGCGGGCTTCAAGCGCTACGACGTGGTCGAGCCGGGGTGGAAGTACAACCTGACCGACATCGCCGCCGCCATGGGCCGGGCGCAGTTGCCCATGGTCGAGAGCCGGCTCACCCGGCGCCGCGAGATCGCCGAGCAATATGACGCGGCACTCGCCGAACTGCCGCTGGTCCTGCCGCCGGTGGCGGCGCCGGACACGCGGCTCGCCTACCACCTCTATACCGTGCAGGTGGATGAGGCGCGGGCGGGCATCTCGCGCAATGATCTGCTGGTCGCGATGCGGGCCGAGAATATCGGCGTCGGCGTCCACTACGAAGCGATCCACACGCTCGGCTACTATCAGAACCTGCTCGGGCTCAGGCCGGAGGATTTGCCGAACGCGGCCTGGATCGGCGAGCACACCCTGTCAATGCCGCTCTCGACCGTGATGAGCGACGACGACGTCGATGATGCGATCACCGCGATCCGCGGGATCATCGGCTGGTATGCTGAGCCATTTCGCGCGGGGCATTGACGGTCCCGCGCTGTCAGCGCGTCGCGAAGCAGTAGAAAAGCCCGTCCCCACCGCTTTCGCGCAGCGCGGCCAAGCCGCAGCCCTTCGAGGGATGCGCCGAGTTCCAGGATTTCTCGCTCGGCTTGTCCTCGAGATCGGCACCGTCGTGGTGGCCGACCATCGCCGCCCCCGCGCCATCGCTGGTCCAGTCCTCGCAGGTCAGCGGCGCCCTGGTGCCGTCGGGCAGCGAGCCGGTCAGGATATCGTGCCGCAGCGGCGGCGCCTCGCCCCGACCATTGATCCGCGCGCCGGTCTCGTCGAGCGCGGTCGCCCGCGACACGTGGTTGCCGGGGCCATGCAGGGTCGCGAGGTCGGCGGCGATCGTCTCGCCCCTGGCATTGACCCACGGCCCCGCGCCGATCCGGTCGCGCGCATCGACGGTGGAAGTCGAGAGATAGGCGGCCCAGACCTTGCCGGTCACGCCCGCCGCCTCGGCCAGCGCGGCGCAATGCGCATCCGCCCCGGCGAGACCGCCAAGATCGGCGCCGTCGCCAAGGCCGACGCTGGTGATGAAGAAGCCCATCGCCGGATCCGGTCCCCGGGTCAGGACAAAGGCCGCGACCCCACCGGCCAGGGTGGCGAGCCCCATCGCGACGATTGGAACGGCGCGGCCCATGCGACCTCCGACGAGAACAACTCAACCGGAGGTTACATGCCGGGGGCGGGTCCGCCGCTCACGTATCCGTGATCACTCGACCGCGAAGCAGTAGAACAGGCCGGCGCCACCGGTACCGCGCAGCGCTTCCTGGCTGCAACCGCCGCGGGTCGGATGCGCGGCGTTCCACGATGTCGCGGTGGGCAGAGTGTCAGGGCCCTTGCGGTCGTGGTGGCCGACGATCGCGACGCCATCGGGTCCGCTGCTCGTCCAGTCCTCGCAGGTCTGGGGCGCCTTGGTCCCGTCCGCGAGCGAGCCGGTCAGCATGTCATGCTCGTTCGGATCGTCGCCGCGCCCCGCGACCACCGCTCCGGTCTCGTCGAGCGCGGTCTCCTTGCTGAGGTTGTTTCCCTCGCCATGCAGCGTGGCGACGTCGGCGGCGATGGTCTCGCCCTTGGCATTGACCCACGGCCCGGTGCCGATCCGGTCGCGCGCATCGACCGTCGAGGTCGAGAGATAGGCGGCCCAGACCTTGCCGGTGACGCCCGTCGCCTCGGCCAGCGCGGCGCAATGGGCGTCGGCTCCGGCGAGGCCACCGAGATTGGCGCCTTCGCCGAGGCCAACGCTGGTGACGAAGAAACTCATGCCGCCGCTCTGGGCCGAGGCGACCGCGGCGGTGCCGAGAAGGGCGAGGGCGGCGAGATGGACTGTCGTCAGGCGCATCGGATCTCTCTCCCTGAAATTGTTCTTGTGGCTTGAGGGTAGGAGTCGTGGTCCACTCGGACCACTCACGACTCCGTGACGCGCCCGAGGAGATCGTCGCGGGTCAAGGTGAAGTCCGAGGCGATCCAGGCCGCTTCGAGCCGGCGCAGGCCGGCGCCCAGCGCCGGACCGCGCAGGGCGAGATCCGCCGCGCGAAGCGGAAAGCGGGCGGTGGCGCCGCGATCGATCTCGGTGCCGAGCGTCGCGGGCGGCGCGACGCCGAGGGTCGCCGCGCGGATCAGACCGGCGTCGCGGGCGGCCTCGGCGCCGTGGCGATAGGCGGCGACGGCGCAGGAAGGCTCGGCGAGGGCGGCGGCGATCGCGGCGAGCGCCTTGCGCTCGGGCTTCGAGAAGCGCAGCGCGGCGGCCCAATCGGCGGCGTCGCCCAGCGCGGCGAGGCGGCGCTGCCAGCGTGGGGCATGGCCGCCCGCCGCCTCGATATGGGCGAGGGGCGCGAGCGCCACGGGATCGGCGCCAGGCAACAAGCGCGCGAGAATGCCGGTCGCCGCCATCGCCGCGACCGCGGGCGCCGGATCGGGCGCGGCGAGGAGCTTGCGCGTCTCGGCCCCGACTCGCTCGCGCGAGAGGCGGTCGAGATGCTCCTGCGCGGCGGCGCAGGCGGCGAGGGCCTCGGGATCGAGGCCGCCCTCCGGATCGCCGAACCATGCGTGAAAGCGAAAGAAACGCAGGAGACGGAGATAGTCCTCGGCGATACGGGTGGCCGGATCACCGACGAAGCGAACCCGACGCGCGCGGAGATCGGGGAGGCCACCGAGTGGATCGAGCACCTCGCCGTCGGGCCGGGCATAGAGCGCGTTCATGGTGAAGTCGCGCCGGGCCGCGTCCTCGGCGATATCGGTGCCGAAGGCGACGGTGGCGTGGCGCCCATGGGTCGCCACGTCGCGGCGAAACGTCGTCACCTCGAAGGCGCGGCCGTCGATGACGAGGGTAACCGTGCCATGGGCGAGGCCCGTCGGCACGGCGCGAACCCCGACGCGGGCGGCCTGGTCGAGCACCACTTCCGGCGACGCGTCCGTCGCAAGGTCGATGTCGGCGGAGCGCAGGCCGAGCAGGGCGTCGCGGACACAGCCGCCGACGAAGAACGCCTGATGGCCGGCGCCGGTCAGCAGGGCGAAGACGGCGCGGGTCGCGGGCGCGGCCAGCCAGTCCGCCGTGACGCGGGTCACAGGCCACGCATCCTGTCGCCGAGGCTGATCAGCATCCGCGCGGTGGCACCCCAGATATAGTGCGGTCCGTAGGGGATCGCCTGATACCGGCGCCAGCCGCCCGGCCAGGCGCGGCGGTGGGTCTGGCGGTTGGCCGGATCGAGAACGAAGGCGAGTGGCGCCTCGAACACCTCCTCGACCTCGGCCCGGTCGATGACGGGCGTGAAATCCGCGTCCACGAGGCCGACGAAGGGACTGACGGAAAAGCGGGTGATCGTCTCGTGCGTGTCGAAGCCGCCGAGGATGGTGACCTGCTCCCGCGCGAGCCCGATCTCCTCGCGCGCCTCGCGCAGCGCGGCGTCGAGCGGCGTCGGGTCGGTCGGGTCCTGGCGGCCGCCGGGAAAGGCGATCTGGCCGGGGTGATGGCGCAGATGCGCGGCACGGCGGGTGAGGATGATGTTGATCCCGGCGCCACGCTCGATCAGCGGCACCAGAACGGAGGCGGGACGCAACTCAAAGGGGCCGGACGGCCGCGCCGCCGGATTGAGGTCGAAATCCGAGGTTCCGATCGACGGCGCGCGCAATGCCGCCGCGATCCGCGTGACGTTCAGGCAATGCCGATCCATCGCGCCTAGATGGACCGGCCCCCGCCCTCGTGCAAGGGGGCCGGCCCAATCGAGGCGCGATCAGATCAGCGCGATCCCTTCGCCGACGAGCTGCCCGAGATCCTCGGTGCCGAGGCCGAGCAGACGAACGCCGTTGCCTCCGCCGAGGTCGATCCAGGCGCCGTCCTCCTCGAACGAGATGCGCGCCGCGAGATCGGCGGCGCTCTCGAGGCGAAGGCCGTTCACGTTTGCCGAGATCCGCAACTCGTCCCCCGCGCCAAAGTCGGTGATGGTGTCGATCCCGTGCGCGCTGCGGATCACGAAGGCATCCGCGCCGGCGCCGCCGGTCAGCAGGTCGTCATGGGCGCCACCGTCCAGCACATCGTCGCCATCGCCGCCATCGAGCGTGTCGCGCCCGCGGCCGCCGCGGATATGGTCGGCGCCGTCCTCGCCGAAAATCTGATCGTCCCCCCGGCCGAAGTCCGCAGCCGCCCGCGCGACGTCGTCACCCGCGCCGAGATGGATCACATCGCCGCCGCCGCCGCCGTCGACATAGTCGCGGCCGCCGCCCGCGATGATCACGTCGTCGCCATGACCGCCTTCGATCGTGTCGCCCTCGAAATAGTAGCTGCCGCCGAGGATGGTGTCGTCGCCATTGCCGCCGTACAGCCTCTCGGCCGCCGAGCCGCCGCGCAGGTAGTCGTCGCCGTTGCCGCCATCGAACACCGAACTCCGGGTATAGTCGCCAGCCCCGCCAACCAGCGTATCGTCCCCATCGCCGCCATAGAGCGAATCCGCGCCCTGCGTTCCGATCAGGATGTCGTTGCCGCCGCCGCCGTACACGAGGTTGCGGCCGGCACCGGCGTCGATGAGGTCGTCGCCGGTGCCCCCCTGGATCGTGTCAGCGTGGACGCCGCCGAAGATCGTGTCGTTGCCAGCGCCGCCGTCGATCGACAGGGGCGATGTCTGAACATTGGCGTAATAGTACCAGTAGGGGACGCGGCCATCGATGTAGTCGTCACCATCCTCGCCGAAGATCGGGCCGACCGAGGGCTGGCCTCCGAACAGGATCCGATCGTTGCCCGCGCCGGCATAGACCGTGTCGAAACCGTCGCCCATGCGGATCACGTCGTTGCCATCGCCGCCGAGCAGGAGGTCGGAGCCCTCGCCGCCGATCAGTTCGTCGTCGCCTGCCCCGCCGATCAGCTTGTCGTCGCCGACGCCTCCAAACAGCGTGTCCTGACCGGGGCCGCCGTCAAGCGTGTCGTTTCCGGTTCCGCCGTGGATCGAGTCGCTGCCACCACCCCCGAGGACATGGTCCGCGCCTTCGAGCGACTGGATGAAGTCAGCGGCATCGGTACCGACCAGCCATTCGGCGGCGCGCGTCCCATTGATGTAATTGAAAGGCATGCGTGTTCCTTCCCCCAGTGGGCGCGCGGTCAGATGAAACCGAGGCCGTTTTCGAACAGGTCGCCGAGTTCCGCCTCGTCGAGGCCGAGCAGGGTGACGGAATTGCCTTCGCCGAGGTCGATCACGGCCCCGCTCTCCAGAAACCGCGTCCGCGCCAGGATGACCTCGGCGTCGAGCGTCCCGAGGCCATTGATGCCCTGGCCGATATGGAGCCGGTCGCCCGCGCCGAAGTCGGTAATGGTCTCGGCGCCGTAGGAGCCGCGGATTTCGAACAGGTCCGCGCCCGCGCCGCCGGTCAGGGTGTCGTCGCTGGCGCCGCCGTTCAGCCGGTCGTCGCCCGCGCCGCCGTCGAGCGTGTCGCGCCCCCGGCCGCCGTGCATCCAGTCGTCGCCACGCTCGCCCAGGATCCGGTCGTCGCCACGGCCGAAATCGACCCTGGCGCCGACGAAATCGTCCCCGTCGCCCAGCAGGATCTCGTCGTCACCGCCGCCGCCTTCGACCTTGTCATTGCCGGCGCCGGCCTCGATCAGGTCGTCGCCCGCGCCACCGTCCAGCGTGTCGCGCCCGTCCCAGCCGCGCAGTGTGTCATCGCCGTTGCCGCCAGAGACGCTGTCGCGGCCATCCCCGCCGTCCGCGAGGTCGTCGCCGAGCCCGCCCTCCAGCGTATCGTCGCCGAGCATCCCGGCCATGAAATCGTCCCCCGCGCCGCCGAGCAGCAGGTCGTTGCCGAAATCACCGTCGAGCTGGTCGTCGCCGTCCTCGCCGCTCAGCAGGTCGTCGCCCGGACCGCCATACAGCCGGTCGTGGCCGTAGGAGCCGTGAAGCCGATCATCGCCCTCGCCGCCCCACATCTCGTCGGAGGCGAGGCGCTTCGCGGCGATCCAGGCGTCGGTCGGGGTGATGCCCGGATGCAGGCTGGACCAGCGGCCGTCGAGAAAGTCATGGCCGTCCTGGCCGATCAGCAGGTTGGAGCCCTCGCCACCGAACAGGCTGTCATCGCCGAGACCGCCGATCAGCGTGTCGTTGCCGATCTCGTCGACGATGTAGGAATCGCCGACGCCGCCAATGCGCAGCGTATCGTCCGGCCCGCGGTTCTCGACCCGAATACGTCCCGTCGTCGCCATGCGTCGCCCCCCGGCATGCCCCCGCGAGCATGAGGCCATCCCGGACCTGAACGAGAAGTAAACGCGGCGGGGAAAACCGCGGCGGCCTTGGCTCAAATGCCGGTCAAAGGCCGAAGGCCGCTGGCCCGCGTCTGGTCACGGGCCAGCGCGCGGCCGGGCGCGGGGGAGGAGGCCGCGCCCGGCCGTGTCGGATCAGATGGTGCCGCCGCTCATCGCCTTGGCGATATGGTCTGCCTGCCGGATGGCGAGCGCGACGATGGTCAGGGTCGGATTTTCCGCCGCGCCGGTGGTGAACTGGCTGCCATCCGAGACGAAGAGATTCGGCACATCGTGGCTCTGGCCGTTCCGGTCCACGACGCCATCCCTCGGGTTCTCGCTCATCCGGTTGGTGCCGAGATTGTGGGTCGAGGGATAGGGCGGCGTCGGGAAGACACGTGTGGCGCCGACCGCGCGATACATCTCCTCGCCTTTGCGGTAGGCGTAGGCGCGCATCGCCTCGTCGTTCGGATGGTCGTCGAAATGCACATTCGGCACGGGCAGGCCGTTCGCGTCCTTCACCTCGGTGTTGAGCGTGACACGGTTGGTCTCGCGCGGCATGTCCTCGCCGACGATCCAGAGCCCGGCCATGTTCTCGTAGCTGTCGAGCGCGGAAGTGAACTCCCGCCCCCAGGCGCCGGGGTCGAGGAAGGCCGCCATGAATGGCAGGCCGAGCGACAGGGTCTCGAACTCGAACCCGCCGGAGAAGCCGCGGGACGGGTCGTGACGCCGCTCATCGCCGATATAGCCCGCCATCACCGTTCCGCGCCACATGCTCACCGGCTTGTCGAAGACCGCGTAGACCGATCCGGTCGTGTGGCGCATGTAGTTGCGGCCGACCTGACCGGAGGAATTCGCCATTCCGTCCGGGAACATCGACGAGGCGGAGTTGAGCAGGAGCCGCGGGCTCTCGATGGAGTTGCAGGCGACCGAGACGATCCGCGCCTTCTGCCGCTGCTGCTTGCCGTCAGCGTCCACATAGACGACGCCGGTGGCCTTGCCCTTGTCGTCATGCTCGATCTGGAGCGCGAAGCAGCCCGACCGGACTTCGAGATTGCCCGTCGCCTCGCCGCGCGGCACATCGGTATAGGCGGCCGACCATTTGGCGCCCCACTTGCAGCCCTGGAAGCAGAAGCCGGTCTGCTGGCACGGCATCCGATCGTCGAAATCAATGCTGTTGATCGCCATCCGCCCGGTGTTCACGTCCTTGTAGCCGATGGCCTTGGCGCCGGCCTCGAACACCTTGTAGTTGTTGTTCCCGGGCAGTCCGGGCCGGTCCTCGGTGCGCGTGACCCCGAGCTTGTGCTCGGCCTTGGCGTACCACGGCTCCATCTCGGCGGAGTCGATCGGCCAGTCGAGCAGGTTCGCGTCCGCGATCGCGCCGTAGGTGGACTTCGCCTTCCACTCATAGTCCTGGAACCGCAGGCTGGCACCCGCCCAGTGGATCGAGGTGCCGCCCACCGCCTTCACGATCCAGGTGGGCAAGTTCGGAAAGTTCTTCGCCACCCGCCAGTCGCCGGAAGTCGTGCGCATGTCGGTCCAGGCAAGCTGGGTGAAGCTCGCCCATTCGTCGTTGAGGTAATCCTCGGGCAGGTAGCGCCCGCCGGCCTCGATCGAGACCACCTTGATGCCCTTCTGGGCCAGCTCGTTCGCCAGCACGCCGCCGCCGGCGCCGGAGCCGACGATCACCACCACGCTGTCGTCATCGAGATCGAACTTCGCGACCATCTCTCGTTCCCCCTCAGAGCCAGCTGATGTCGTCGAAGCCGCGATTGATATAGCCGCCCTGGCTATAGCTCTCGCCCTGATAGCCGAAGATCGGCCACACCTCCTTCTGGTTGTAGAGGCCGGTAACGAGGCCACCGCGAACGGTCTGGAAGAATGCGCCATGCTCCATGCCACGCAGGATTTCGACGCGTTCCGCCTCCCACGGGACGGCGAGATAGTTCGCATATCCCGCGCCCAGAGCGGCGGCGTCGAGCGCGGCGATGCCGGCCTCGGTCGCCTCGGCGAGCTCGGGCGTGTCATAGCCCTTGACCGCGACGGCGTAGAAATTGTCCGCGATCTTGTCGTGCGGATAGATGTCGCGCGCCATCTGGATCAAAGTCGCCATGGTCGCGGGCTTCAGGTTCGTCACTTCGAGCGCCCAGGCGGCGTCGCGGCTGGCGACGAAGCCCGAGCCGATCGAAAAGGCGGCGCCGACGACGGCGGCGCGCGCGAGCAGCGCCCGTCGCGTCAGGCCGCTCGACCTCAGGTCTGTCATGTTCTCCTCCCGTTGCTTGCTTTTTTGCTGGCAGTCATGGCGGCGCCTAGATGTAGCGTCCGCCTCGTCGCAGAACCTCGATCTGGTAGCCATCGGGGTCGGCCACGAAGAAAAATTGCGCGATCACCTCACCGGCGGGTGCGAAGGCGACGATCTTGCGCGGCGCGAAGCCCGCCGCCTCGAACCGGGTATGTTCGGCCTCGAGATCATCGACGGCGACCGCGAGATGGCCGTAGCCGTCGCCGAGCGCATAGGGCTCGGTCCGGCCCTTGTTGATGGTGAGCTCGATCTCGAAGTCGTTCTCGGCATTGCGCAGATAGACAAGGGTGAAAGTCTCGAAATCCAGCCGATCGGCGATTTCGAGCCCGAAGGCCACGCGATAGAAATTGAGCGAGCGCTCCTCGTCGAGCACGCGGATCATGGAATGGATGGCCTTGGCCAAGGTCGCCTCCCCGGGGAAGTTGGGTTTCGGTCAAGCATTCCCCAGGATCGGCGCGGAGTGGTGGCAGCCCGCTACCACGTACCACCTTCGAACACTTGTCCGGCGGGGCGGGAGCCTCAATATTGGGAATTAAGTTCCGGGGGAGGATCGCATCATGTGTCACGTGTTCGCCGCGCAGGATCCAATGGGGTACGATCAGGTGAGCCGGTCGTTGAGGATCGCGGGGCATTCCACCTCGATCCGCCTCGAGGCCGCCTTCTGGTCGTTGCTCGACGAGATGGCCGCGGAGCAGCGCCTCAGCACGCCGAAATTCCTGTCGCTGCTCTATGACGAGGCGCTGGAGGCGCAGGGCGAGATCAGCAACTTCGCCTCGATGCTGCGCACGAGTTGCCTGCTCTATCTGCGCGGTGCCCGGGCGGACGCGGCCGAATTGCGAGAGCTCGCCCACGCGGGTTGATTCAGCGGACACGCCGGTTAAGCTGCGCGCTTTCCTGAGAGGCGGGGCAGCGCTTCGCCCTGAAACGCGAGCGCTCCTTGGCCGATAACCACCCCTCTGCGACGGGCGACGCGGGCCCCTGGCGCCTGATCCCTGCCATCCTCGCCGCGCTCGGGACGCTGTGGTTCGCCCGCTTCCTCGGTCCGGTCGCACAGGGCGAGACCCCGGAACTGGTGGTGCCCTGGGTGCCGTCGCTCGGGATCGAGGCGGCGTTCCGGCTCGACGGGCTGGCGCTCGCCTTCGCGCTGCTGATCTGCGGGATCGGGGCGATCTGCTTTCTCTACGCCGCCACCTATTTCCGGGGCGATGCGCGGCTCGGGTCGCTGCTCGTCATTCTCGTCGCCTTCGCGATCTCGATGCTCGGGCTCGTCACGGCCGACGACGCGGTGACGCTCTTCGTCTTCTGGGAGGCGACGACGATCACCTCCTGGCTCCTCGTCGGCTTCGACCACGAACGGCCGGCGGCGCGGGCGGCGGCGCTACAGGCACTGCTCATCACCGGCGCCGGCGGGCTGGCGCTGCTCGCCGGACTGCTGCTGATGGGCGGCGTCGCGGGCGGCTACCGGCTGTCGGCGATGAACGCGGCCGGCGATCTCTTCCGCGACCATGCGCTCTATCCCGCGATCTTCGCGCTCGTCATCCTCGGCTGCTTCACCAAGTCGGCGCAGTTCCCCTTCCAGTTCTGGTTGCCCGGCGCGATGGCGGCGCCGACGCCGGTCAGCGCCTATCTGCATTCCGCCACCATGGTGAAGGCCGGCGTCTATCTGATGGCGCGGCTCAGCCCGTCGCTCGGCGGCACCGACCTCTGGATCTCGGTGCTGACGCCGGTCGGCGGGTTCACCATGCTGCTCGCTTCGATCTGGGCGGTGCGCCAGACGGACATGAAGCTCCTGCTCGCCTACACCACGGTGATGGCGCTCGGCCTGATGACCATGCTGCTCGGCACCTCCACGCCGGTGGCGGTCGCGGCGGCGATGACCTTCCTGCTGGTGCATGCCTTCTACAAGGCGGCGCTGTTTCTCGCGGTCGGCATGATCGAGAAGGGCGCCGGGTCGCGCGACTATCCGGCCGTCGGGGGGCTCGCCGGGGCGATGCCGCTGACGGCGGCGGTGGCTGGCCTCGCGGCCCTGTCGATGGCCGGTTTCCCGCCGATGTTCGGCTTCGTCGGCAAGGAGGTGATCTATCAGGGTACGACGGGCGCCGTCACCGTCGCCGCCCTGCTCGCCAACGCGGCGATGGTCGCCTGCGCCGCCGTGGTGACACTCCGCCCGTTCCTCGGCAGGCGGACGAGTCCCCGGGCGCAACCGGCGGATCCCGGCTGGGGCCTCTGGCTCGGGCCGTCGGCGCTCGCGGCGCTGGGCCTCGCCTTCGGCCTTTTTCCGGGGGTGATCGGCCATGCCCTCGTCGCGCCGATGACGCGCGCGGTCACCGGCGGGCCGATGCCGGTCGAGCTCGAACTCTGGCACGGGATCAACGCCGCGTTCCTGCTCAGCCTCGCTACCTTCGCCCTCGGCGGTCTCCTCTATGCCAATCTCGACCGTCTGCGCGACGCCCTCGCCACCGCCGAGCCGCGCCTGCCCCGGACCGAGGGCTGGTACGACGCGGCGCTGGCCGGCTGCCTCGCCTTCGCCGCCGCGCTGACCGGGGCGGTGCAGAACGGGCGGATGACGAGCTACCTGCGGACGACCTTCCTCCTCTTCGCCGCGCTGATCTGGGGCGCGCTGGTCATCGGCGGCGCGATGCCGCGGCCGATGGCCGGAGCGACGAGCCTCGTCGACTGGGCGGTGCTGGCGCTCATCTGCGCCTCGATCGTGGCCGTGCTGCGAACCTCGTCCCGACTGACGGCGATCTGCGCGCTCGGCGGGGTCGGCGCCGGGATCGCCATCATCTTCGTGCTCTATGGCGCGATCGACGTCGCCATGACCCAGCTCTTCGTCGAGGTTCTGGTCGTGGTGTTCCTCGCCATCGCCATGGCGCGGCTGCCGCGCATGGGCCCACCGCGGTTTCACGCCGGCAACGCGGCGGTCGCCATCCTGCTCGGCCTCGGCGTGACGCTGTCGGCGCTGGCGGTGCTGAGCACGCCGCTCGATCCCTTCATGTCGCGCTTCTTCGAGGAGAAAAGCGCTCCGGTGGCGCTTGGGCACAACATCGTCAACGTGATCCTGGTCGATTTCCGCGGCTTTGACACGATGGGCGAGATCTCGGTCATCGTGATCGCCGGGGTGGCCGCGATCGCCGCGCTGCGCGCCGGGCGGAGGGCGGCGAAATGAGATCGCTGATCCTCAGCACCGCGGCGCGCGCGCTCATTCCGGCGATCCTCGCGCTGTCGGTCTTCATCTTCTGGCGCGGGCATAACCAGCCGGGCGGTGGATTCATCGGCGGCCTGCTCGCGGCGAGCGCCTTCGCCCTGCTCGAAAAGGCCGAGGGCGTGGTCCGCGCCCGCCGGGCGCTCTGGTTCGACCCCCGATCGCTCGCCGCCTTCGGCCTCGGCTGCGCCCTCGTCGCGGGGCTCTGGGGCGGGCTCGAATACGGCTATTTCCTCAAGGGCGTCTGGCCGTTCGTGACGTTCGACGCGGAAGGCCACAAGTCCGGCCTGCCCTTCGGCTCGATCATGCTCTTCGACTTCGGCGTCTATCTCGTGGTGCTCGGCACCGTCTGCGGCATCCTCTTCACCCTCGAGGAGAGCGTCGTCGAGCAGGACGGGGACGATTGATGGAAGTCCCGCTGTCGATCCTCGCGGGTCTTCTCGTCGCCGCCGGCGCCTATCTGATGATGGGCGGACGGACCCTGCCCTATCTCTTCGGCCTGACCATGATCTCGAACGCCGCGAACATGATCATCTTCGCCGTCGGCCGCCTGACCTATGCGCGGCCGCCGCTGGTGCCGGCCGACGCGACGACGATCACCGGCGCGGCGAACCCGCTGCCCCAGGCGCTGATCCTGACGGCGATCGTGATCGGCTTCGGCCTCCTCGTCTTCGCACTGACCCTCGCCTACCGCTCCTACCACGTGCTCGGCACCATCGAGATGGACGAGGCACGGATGGCCGAACCGGCCGAGGCGCGAGACTGATGCTGCTTTTCTGGCCGCTGGTCATTCCGTTCCTGATCGCCGTCGCGTGCCTGCTCTGCCACCGCTCCGGCGCGGCGCAGCGGGGACTCTCGCTCCTCGGCGCCCTCGTCCTGCTCGCGGTCGCGGCGCGGATCCTCGCCCGCGTGATCGTGTCCGGCCCCTTCGCCGAACAGGCCGGCGGCTGGGTCGCGCCTTTCGGGATCACCATGGTCGCCGACGGGCTCTCCGCGACCATGGTGCTGCTCGTCGGGATCGTCGCGGTGGTGACCACGGTGTTCGGCTTCACCGACGTGACGAAAACCGAGACGCGGGCCGGGCATCACCCGCTGACCAACGCGCTGCTCGCCGGGCTCTGCGGCGCCTTCCTGACCGGCGACATCTTCAACATGTATGTCTGGTTCGAGGTGATGCTGATCTCCTCCTTCGGCCTGCTGGTGATCGGCGGCGGGCCGGCCGCGCTTGACGGGGCGATGAAATACGCCGGGCTCAACCTGATTGCGACCGTCGCCTTCATCTCCGGCGTCGGGCTGCTCTATGGCACGACCGGCGCGCTCAACATGGCCGACCTGCACCAGCGGCTGCAGGGGCGCGGTGGCGAGACCGCGATCCTCGTCCCGGCCGCGTTCCTGATCTTCGCCTTCGGCTCCAAGGCGGCGCTGTTCCCGGCGTTCTTCTGGCTGCCGGCCTCCTATCACACGCCGTCCTTCACCAGTTCGGCGCTGTTCGCCGCGCTGCTCACCAAGGTCGGGGTCTATTCGCTGATCCGGGTGTTCACTCTGGTCTTTCCGATCGAGGACACGGCGATCCAGACGACGCTGCTCTGGGGCGCCGCGCTGACCATGATCGTCGGCGCCTTCGGCGCGCTGGCACAGGACAGCCCGCGGCGGGTGCTGAATTTCACCATCATCTCCTCGATCGGCTACATGATTCTCGGGCTCGCGCTGCACACGCCGCTCGCCATGCTGGGCGCGGTCTATTCGCTGTTCCAGGATGTCATCGTGAAGGCCAATCTCTATCTCGCGGCCGGCGCGGCGGCCCGGCTCGCCGGCGCGGAGAGCTTCGGCCGGACGGGCGGCCTCTGGCGCGCGCATCCCTGGTTCGCCGCGCTGTTCCTGTTGCCGGCGCTGTCACTGGCCGGGGTGCCGCCCTTCGCCGGCTTCTGGGGCAAGCTCATCCTGGTCCGGGCGACGCTCGAGATCGGCGCGGGCGCGCTCACCGCGCTGATCCTCGTCGTCGGACTGCTGACGCTTTTCGCAATCGCGCGGGTCTGGTCCGAACTCTTCTGGAAGCCCGCGCGCGAGGCGCCATCGCCGACGCGGCTGCCGGCCACCATCTGGGCCATCCTGCTGCTCCTCGCCGGGCTCGTCACCTTGATCGGGCTCGAGGCGGGACCGTTCATCGACGCGGCGGCGGGGGTCGCGGCCGGCCTCGTCGACCCCGCCGCCTATATCGCCGCCGTGCTGGGAGGACCCCGATGATCCGCCTCTACCACGCCGTCCAGCTCGCCGGCTGGTTTCTCTGGGATCTCGCGCGGTCGAGCGTCGCGGTGGCGCGGGCCGTGCTCGCCCCGCGCGACGCGACCCGACCCCGCTTCGTGCTGGTGCCGCTGCGGACGACCTCGGACGCCGGCATCACGCTCGTCGCGAACTATATCACCCTTACCCCCGGCACGCTGACCGTCGATGTCGGGCCGGGCCGCGACTGCCTCCTCGTCCACGACCTCCTCGCCGGCGACAGCGGCGACGGCACCCGCGCCGGGATCCAGAACGAGATCGAGCCGCGCGTGCTGCGGGTGACCGGGCGATGATCCTCGGGACCGAGGTTGGCGGCGTTCTCGGCGTCGCGCTGGCACTGACCGTGCTCTGCCTTTTCGGCGCGCTCGGCGCCGCGGCCTGGCGCCTGCTGGTCGGGCCGACGCTGGCCGACCGGGTAGTGGCGCTCGACATGATCTCGGTGCTGCTCGTGGTGTTTCTCGTCGTCTTCCGCCTGGCAAGCGGCGTCGAGGCCTATATCTTCGTCGCGATCGGCCTCGCGCTCATCTCCTTCCTCGCCACCGTCGCCTTCGCCAACTACATCGACCGTGCCGGCGGCCCCGACCGGGAGCCGCCGCGATGATCGACTGGATCGCCGCCGCCCTGCTGCTCGCCGGCGGCTTTTTCTGCCTCGTGGCCGGGATCGGCGTCGTCCGGCTCGGCGACGTCTATTGCCGGATGCACGCCGCGACCAAGGCCGGCACCCTCGGCCTCGCGCTCATCTGCCTCGCCGCGACGCTGCGCGCCGATGGCTGGGGCCAGATGATCGAACCGCTGATCGTCTTCGTCTTCATGATCGCCACCGCCCCGATCGGCGCCCATCTCATCGGCCGCGCCGCCTTCCGGGCGGGCGCGCCGACCAAGCCCGGCACAGGCTCCGACCCGGGGGTGGACCGTTTCCGCCAATCCGCGGATGAAACTTGAACCCACCCGCCGAATTGCCCGCTCCAGCGGGTCGCCGCCAGCCAGGCCGGGACCGGATTTGCGACGCCCTGACCCGGAGCTGAGCCCCTAATGCTGACCCGGGGCTCAGCCTTCCAGTGCGCCGGAAGCCCTGTGAGATCACGCCGCCCCTGGGCCCTCTTCCAGTTTCATATTGGCAGAATTCCTATCGGGCAGGACGAGGGGCCCCGCCAAAGGGCGGGGAGAAAAAAGGACTCGCGGCCAACAGGCCGCTCCTTTGGCGGCCGCGCAGCGGCCGCCGGGCCCAAGGGCTGCGCGCGCTCCGCGGGAGCCGACCCGTCCCGGTCCGGCGGGCCGGGACTTTCGCCGGCGGTGCCATTGCCGCCCCCCGCGTGGCGCGCGACCATGGACCGTTTGACACAGCGAATGGGCAAACCTACAAGCACGAAGCGTTAACGATCGCCGGGCGCGGGCGCCCGGGCGCATAACCCACGCGGGACGAGGAGGGAAGGTCGTTGATCATCGGGGCTCCGAGGGAAGTTTTCGAGGGTGAGAAGCGGGTGGCGCTGACGCCGCAATCGGCGGTCGCCCTCGGCAAGCTGGGCTATTCCTGCGCGATCGAGGCGGGAGCTGGCGCGGCGGCGCGCTTTTCGGACGAAGCCTACCGCGCCGTCGGCGTCGAGGTGCTGCCGAGCGCCGCCGAGCTTTGGGCCCGCGCCGACATCGTCGCCAAGGTGCGCCCGCCCGAGCCGTCGGAAGTGGCGCTGACCCGGCCGGGCCAGATCGTCATCTCATTCCTCTATCCCGCCCAGAACACCGAGCTCCTCGAATCTCTGCGGGCGCGGAGCGTGACGACGCTCGCCATGGACATGGTGCCGCGCATCAGCCGGGCGCAGAAGATGGACGCGCTGTCCTCGATGGCCAATATCGCCGGCTATCGCGCGGTGATCGAGGCCGGCAACAATTTCGGCCGCTTCTTCACCGGCCAGATCACCGCCGCCGGCAAGGTTCCCCCGGCCAAGGTGCTGGTGATCGGCGCCGGCGTCGCCGGGCTCGCCGCGATCGGCACCGCGACCTCGCTCGGCGCCATCACCTACGCCTTCGACGTGCGGCCGGAAGTCGCCGAACAGATTGAATCGATGGGCGCCGAGTTCGTCTATCTCGATTTCGAGGAAGCTCAGGACGGCGCCGCCACCGGCGGTTACGCCGCGCCCTCCTCGCCTGAGTTTCGCGAGAAGCAGCTGGCAAAATTTCTCGAGCTGGCACCCGAGATCGACATCGTCATCACGACCGCGCTGATCCCCGGCCGCCCGGCTCCGAAGCTCTGGACCGCGGACATGGTCGCGGCGATGAAGTCCGGATCGGTCGTGATCGACCTCGCCGCCGAGCGTGGCGGCAACTGCGATCTCACCGTGCCGGACCAGGTCGTGGAAAGCCCGAACGGCGTCCGCGTCGTCGGCTTTACCGATTTCCCGAGCCGCATGGCCACCCAGGCCTCGACACTCTATTCCACCAATATCCGCCATATGATGGACGACCTGACGCCGGCCAAGGACGGCGTCCCGGTGGTCAATATGGAGGACGACGTCATCCGCGGCGCGACGGTGACCAACGGCGGGGTGACGACCTTCCCGCCGCCACCGCCCAAGGTGCAGGCGATCGCCAAGCAGCAGCCGAAGAAGGTCGAGGAAACCGCGGAGGCCAAGGCCGCGCGCGAGATCGCCGAGCTGAAATCCGCCGGCAACCGCCAGACCTGGATGTTGGTGTCCGGCGCCATTGTCATGCTGCTCATCGGCAGCGTGGCCCCGCCGAGCCTCATGGAGCATCTCATCGTCTTCGTTCTCAGCGTCTTCGTCGGCTTCCAGGTGATCTGGAACGTCGCGCACGCGCTGCACACTCCGCTGATGGCGATCACCAACGCCATCTCGTCGATCATCATCCTCGGCGCGCTGCTGCAGGTCGGATCGACGAGCTGGATCGTCACCATTCTCGCCGCGCTGTCGATCCTGATGGCGTCGGTCAACATCTTCGGCGGGTTTCTCGTGACGCGCCGGATGCTGGCGATGTTCCAGAAGAGCTGAGCGGGGAGAGAGCACATGCATTCCGGTCTGGTCACGGCCGCCTATATCGCGGCGGCGGTCCTTTTCATCCTCGCACTCGGCGGGCTCTCCAATCAGGAGAAGGCCAAGCGCGCCATCTGGTTCGGCATCATCGGCATGGCGCTCGCCGTCGTGGCGACGATCCTCGGGCCGGGG
Source organism: uncultured Amaricoccus sp. (assembly GCF_937891315.1). GTDB lineage: Bacteria > Pseudomonadota > Alphaproteobacteria > Rhodobacterales > Rhodobacteraceae > Amaricoccus. The sequence continues at coordinate 81,070 of NZ_CALAGI010000140.1, forward strand.
GTCAGCGCCACCTGGCTGATCCTGATCATGATCGCGCTCGGCGGCGGCGTGGGCGCCATCGTGGCCCAGCGCGTGCAGATGACGCAGATGCCGGAGCTGGTCGCCGGTTTTCACAGCCTCGTCGGCCTCGCCGCGGTCTTCATCGGCCTCAACGCCGATCTCGAGGCCGGTCGCGCCGCCCGCGCGCTGCGTGACGGCACGGCCGAGCATCTGCGAGGCTTCGCGGCGACGCTGGCGCACAAGGCGCCGGTCGAGCTCTCGATCATGCGGGTCGAGGTGTTTCTCGGCATCCTGATCGGTGCGATCACCTTCACCGGTTCGATCGTCGCCTATGGCAAGCTCGCCGGAAAGGTGCCGTCCAAGGCGCTGACCCTGCCGGGTCGGCACGCGATCAATATCGGCGCCGGCCTGCTCTGCCTGTTGCTCGGCGTGCTCTATGCCAACGGCGCCGGCGTCTGGACCATGATCCTCGTCGCGGTGATCGCCGGCGGCATCGGCTGGCACCTGATCATGGCGATCGGCGGCGCCGACATGCCGGTGGTGATCTCGATGCTGAACAGCTACTCGGGCTGGGCGG